>JAVESN010000001.1:0-85609 GCA_034006575.1 Methanimicrococcus sp. | reverse complement strand
ATAAAAAAACAAAAACCGATAAAACAAAAATAAAAAAACAAAAGCCGATAAAACAAAAAAAGAAAAGCAAAAAACCGATAAAACAAAAAAATCAAAAACATAAAACCGATAAAACAAAAAAAGAAAAACAAAAAACCGATAAAACAAAAAAAGAAAAGCAAAAAACCGATAAAACAAAAAAAGAAAAGCAAAAAACCGATAAAACAAAAAAAGAAAAGCAAAAACCGATAAAACAAAAATAAAAAAACAAAAACCGATAAAACAAAAATAAAAAAACAAAAACCGATAAAACAAAAATAAAAAAACAAAAACCGATAAAACAAAAAAAGAAAAGCAAAAAACCGATAAAACAAAAATAAAAAAACAAAAACCGATAAAACAAAAAAAGAAAAGCAAAAAACCGATAAAACAAAAAAAGAAAAGCAAAAAACCGATAAAACAAAAAAAGAAAAACAAAAAACCGATAAAACAAAAAAAGAAAAGCAAAAAACTGATAAAACAAAAAAAGAAAAGCAAAAAACTGATAAAACAAAAAAATCAAAAACATAAAACCGACAAAACAAAAATGAAAAACAAAAAACCGATAAAACAAAAAAAGAAAAGTAAAAAACCGACAAAACAAAAAAATCAAAAGCAAAAAAATAAATAAAAAGAGAAATAAGGTTTGACCTTATTTACAAATCTTTTAAAATATCGGAAAATTCTTGAGCGCGTCCTTTAATGACGTCCGCCGCTTTTAAAATAAGTTCGGACGAGGAGTAAGAACCGTCGGATTCGACCGAGAAAACGAATGTGCGCGAATCGTATGAGACTTTAAGCGTGGGGTCGGTCAAATCAAAAATGTGTCGGACATGACCGCATTTTACGCATTTCAATTCGTCTTTTTCATCTAAGTTTTCAATGCTTCTTGCCATGAAAACAGAATGGTCGGGACATTCGACAAGCACGTTTCCGCATTCCGGACAAGGTTCGACTTCGACCATCGGAAGATGTTTGTAACCGCAAGCAACGCCGGCCTGCCAGCGAACATGGTCGTGGCCGTAACCGACATGAGCGATAGCTTCAAGCATCACGCGCTGTCCTTCTTTTAATTCAACGAGCGGAATTTTTTCATCGGCCGGATGAACTTTGGGGTCGGCGGAAATAAAATCGCCGGAATAAACCATTTTCGGGCCTTCGACGTCTAAGCGAAGAGAAACTTCGCAATTCGGACAGCCTGTCCCGCCAACGGCACCGCAGCTGCAATCCGACTGCGGAACATAATCGCCGTCGTCGGTTGTTAAAGGAACGAGCGCAAGACGGAGGCCGAGCTGCTCATCGTAAAGAACGGACGTGTTGTCATAAAGATTCACGTATTCAATCGCAAGAGTCGGAACGTCGGCAATCATTGCGCGGCGAATGCCGTTTGCAAAAGCGGGATTCGTTCCAGAAAGGACAAACTTTGCCGAGTCTTTGGACAACTCGATAATATCAATATCCATCTTAATTCACCTGAAATGTTCCAAAAATAGAGAAAATAAAAATACGAATCAAAGAGCCAAATCGATTTAATTCATATTTTTAAAAATGTTTTGTAGTATTTAAATCTAAATCCGATAAATTTTAAAGGATTTAAAATCCAAACAAAACCGGGAATTTAAAACCCGAGAAATTTTGAGGACTCAAAATCCGATAAAATGGAGGATTTAAAATTCGGCAACTTTAAACGCGGTGCTTGCCGCCCTTGGGTCTGGTGCCGTCGTGGGGGATGGGCGTTACGTCTTCGATTCGACCGATGCGAATGCCGGCACGCGCAAAAGCACGGATGGTCGCTTGCGCGCCGGGACCGGGGTTTCGTTGTTTGTTTCCGCCCGGGGCTCTCACTTTAATGTGAATGCCGGTAATGCCTTTGTCTTTTAATTGTTCCGCCAATTGGTTTGCCATTTGCATTGCCGTGTACGGAGAACTTTCATCGCGCGCGGCTTTGACAACCATACCGCCGGAAGATTTGGCGATGGTTTCGGCGCCGGTTAAATCTGTCACGGTAATGATGGTGTTGTTGAATGAAGATTTGATGTGAGCGACAGCCCATTTCATTTCAGACATAATTATTTCCTCCCTGGAGCTGCTGCGGGCGCTGCGCCTGTTCGCGGGGGACCGCGGGGTGCGCCGCTTCTGCCGCCTTTCTTACCGCCTTTTCTGCCGCCTTCGCTTTGTGCGCGTGCCTTTTTGCTGTTTTCGGCCGCGGCGCGAAGGGTCATGCCGTCAACGATTGCGGACGCGATTTGAATCGGTCTTTCGGGGTGCGATTCTGTGGTCAGCGGAGATTCGCCGTAGTACGTGATGTTCATTTCATCTTCTTTTGAAATGAGCATGCTCGGAACGGTGGCTCTTCTGCCGTTAATGGCGATGTGGCCGTGCGTAATAAATTGGCGGGATTGTCGAACGGTTCTGGCCAGACCGAGTCTTAACACTTGGGTTTGGAGTCTGCGTTCAAGAATGTTTTCCGATTTCAAACCCAAGATATCGTCGACTTCGGAGTCGGGTTTTAAGATACCGTAACGGATTAATCGCCCGAGGATTTGGTCGGCTTCGGTTTTTGCGTGTCCTTTTAATTCTCCGTCGGGAGAAGAAGCGACAATAGCCAAAAGGCTCATGGCGTCGGATCTGTATTTACGAAGAATACTTTCCGCTTTCCAAACTTCTCTTTTGTTTCTCAGACCGTAAGCCTTAATCAATTCTACTTCGCCGGCCATTCTGGTGTCTTGCCAGGGATGGTTCGGTGTTTCATAAGTTTTATTTTTCTTACCTGGATATACCATAACAACTCACCATCACTTCTTCTTTCTGACACCGACGGTAGAGCCGCGGCGACCTGTCGATTTGGTTCTTTGTCCTCTGACTTTGAGACCTCTTTCGTGTCTGAGACCTCTGTAAGCGCGGACTTTCTTCAAGTTGTTGATATCTTCTTTGAACGTCAAGTCGATATCGACACCGAGCAAGTGTTTGTTCTCGCCGGTCGTTAAATCTTTTTGTCTGTTTAACATCCAAGCCGGGACACTGCTTTCAATACCCAAGATGGCCGCGTCTAATTTGGCAACATCTTCATCCGGTAAGTAACCGATAATTGCTTTGGGATCAATACCTGCATCTTTAGCGATAATTTTAGAAATACGAAGACCGATGCCGTCAATACCTGTCAAAGCGTATTGAACTTGATTGGCACCTTTCAAGTTTGTATTCATAACACGAACAAGATGCTTTATTTCGTCTTCGGCCGGAACGGGTTCCGTATTTGCCGCAAGACCTTTTTCTACTTTTTCATTTTGTTTCTTTGCCATATGTTTCTCTCCTTAGGGGAAAAACGCATCATGTAGCCCGCACCATATGAATAATAGTGCACGAGCAGCCCGATAAAAGATAACAGGCTTCAATCAAATGCTTGATTCCTAACGGATTCATCATATATAACCTTTTCAGAGGAATAGGTAAAAAGAAAATAAGAAAAGATAAAAATTTAAAAGAAAAAAAATGGAGCGGTGAAAAATCAAGCCGCATAGCTTTGGGACAGATCTTTGATAAAAGAAACTGTTATGCCGTCGGCATCTTTTATTTTATCCAGGGAACCCATATTCACCAAATAATAAATCAGGGAATTATGGATACGCGACAGAGACATGTCATCCATAATATGAATTACGACAGCAAATGATATAATCATAACTGATAAACGATAGCAACACAAGCTAATATACAAATATATATAATAATATAGAAATATAAATTTGAAAATCTAAAAAAGAATTAATTAAAAATAGTGAATAAAAACACAATAAATATAAAAAAGCGCCGAGAGGGAGATTTGAACTCCCGAGGGGCTGCGCCCCACAAGCTTTCCAGGCTTGCGCCCTACCACTAGACTACCTCGGCATGAAGCAGGATTCTATTAAACAGGTTTCTGGTATATATTTGTTTTTCTCAAAAAAAAAGGTTTTGTCAGTCGGCTTTGTAATAAGTTTTCTAATCGGTTTTCTAATCAGTTTTCTAATCAGTTTTCTAATCAGTTTTCTAATCGGTTTTCTAATCGGTTTTCTAATCGGTTTTCTAATCAGTTTTCTAATCGGTTTTCTAATCGGTTTTCTAATCAGTTTTCTAATCGGTTTTCTAATCGGTTTTCTAATCAGTATTCTAATCAGTTTTCTAATCAGTTTTCTAATCGGTTTTCTAATCGGTTTTCTAATCAGTATTCTAATCAGTTTTCTAATCAGTTTTCTAATCGGTTTTCTAATCAGTTTTCTAATCGGTTTTCTAATCGGTTTTCTAATCGGTTTTCTAATCAGTATTCTAATCAGTTTTCTAATCAGTTTTCTAATCAGTTTTCTAATCGGTTTTCTAATCGGTTTTCTAATCAATATTCTAATCAGTTTTCTAATCAGTTTTCTAATCGGTTTTCTAATCGGCTTTCGCCGCCGTCCGAAATTCATTCCTTATTTTCTTTCTTTTTCCATCCGATCGGATATTCCCCTTTCTCCATCAAAACGGCAATCGGCTTTGCGACAAAACCGTGGTGGCTTGATTGAATTTCGTCGGGAGACATCAAAGCCGAAGAAAGAGAAATAATCTCTCCTTTTTGAGAGAAAACGGCGACCAAGTCCCCTTTTTGGATATCGCTCGTATATCCGGCAACGCCCGCCCGCGCCAAAAACGCGCCGGAACAAAGCGCTTCAACCGCGGTGTCTCGAACGACAATATGCGGCAAATGAGAAAAAGCGGATTCCATCGGTAAAATAACATCCCTTAAA
Organism: Methanimicrococcus sp.; assembly: GCA_034006575.1. Classification (GTDB taxonomy): domain Archaea; phylum Halobacteriota; class Methanosarcinia; order Methanosarcinales; family Methanosarcinaceae; genus Methanimicrococcus. The sequence continues at coordinate 80,828 of JAVESN010000001.1, read as the reverse complement.
TCGGATTCATCCCCCGTCTCTTGCCAACCAACGTAAGCGTCTTTTAATTCTTGAAGAGAAATCAAACGCGAATCGGTAAACGGTCCGGCTTTGGAGCGGATAAGCTCTTGCATTTGAGCGCCGACGCCGAGAGCCAAACCGATATCGTGACAAAGTTTTCGAATGTAAGTGCCGGCTTCGCACCCGACTCTCAATAAAACTTCCGTGTCGTTCATTTCTAAGATGTCAATATAATAGATGCGGCGTGTTCGAAGCGCGCGTTTGACGGCGGAGCGAACCGGCGGCATTTGATAAACGTTTCCGACGAAATCGGAAATGGTCAATCGGATTATTTTTTCGGGAACCGAGCGGTGCAATTTCAAAAGACAAATATACTCTTTGCCGGACAATCGAAGCGCTGCAACGGCGCGCGTCGCTTTTCCAATCATGACGGGCTGCGTTCCGGTAACAATCGGATCCAGCGAGCCGGAATGCCCCGCCACATTGACTTCTAAAATATCGCGAACGAAAGCCGCCACTTCATGGCTGGTCGGACCGGAGGGTTTGTTAATCACGACAACGCCTTTATTGATATATTCTCGAATCGGGCGCTCTTGGGGGAAATGCCCGTGCGGGCCGGTTTTCGAGATATCGGAAAGCGCGACAAACTCTCCTCTCTCCGTATGAAACCAATCATTGCGGTAAAGCTCTCTTTTGACTTTCTTTTCCGTTCCCTTTTGTTTTTTCATTGAAAAGAAAACAGGAGTTTAATATTAAAAAGATAGCGATGATGAAACGAAAAAGAAAAGGAAAAGAAGAAAGGAAACGGAAAAAATATAAAAATAAAAAAACAAAAAAATGAATAAACAAAAATAGAGAAATGAATGAATAAACAAAAATAGAGAAATGAATGAATAAACAAAAATAAAAAAAAGATAAATGGATTCAATTTCAAAAACTAAATCCAAAAATTTTACCCATCATATCTCGCAGCAATCGCAATCATATCCGCAATCGTCTGCGGATCAAACCGAGACGAATCAATGATCAAATCATAGATGGAAAGGTCGTCCGCGTCAATCGAATAATAATTCAAATATCGGATTTTTTCGGATTCTTCGCGGGTTTTCGTTTTATCCAATTCGAATTTAAATGACGACGTGGATTGCTCACGATTCATGATTCTGCGAACGCGGGTTTCAAGCGGCGCTTTGAGCAAAACGCGCAATATCTTTTTTCCGGGCGGAACTTCCAAAGACATGTGGCCGGCAAGGCGTCCTTCTAAAATGAGATTTTCTCTTGTTTTTGAAAGTTCTTTTTGGCGCTCGTCGATTTGGCGGTCATAAGACGGATCGGACTCCGCCAATTTTCCGAAATCGGCCAAAGAGAGATTTAATTCTTGCGCGATGCTTCTGAAAATTTCGCCCGAAGAAATAAAATCCATTCCCGATTGTTCCTGCAAAAGCTTAGAAACGGTTGTCGTTCCGGTCCCCGGAAGTCCGCTGATGGTAAGAATCATATCTGAAACACCCTTTTTGATTGAAAAACGTTGGTTGGAAAACGTTGAAAACATTGATTGGAAAACATTGATTGGAAAAATAAGAAAAAATAAAAAGCGAAAGAAAAAAACATTACATGCCGGCGGCACGAATGTTTAAAACTTTTCTCAACACTTGGCTGAATGCCAAAGAGGACATGAAGTACCAGAAAAGCCAATAAGTAAACATGTAAAACACGCGATCCGCTAAATTCACCGTGCCCCAAAACGGAAACACCATGGTCGCCGCTTCGTGGCCGCCGATGTAATAATAAGCCCACATTAAAAACGGAATCGAAACCAAAACAATGTAAAGCATCGGTTTAAACTGGTCTTTCATCATGCCCATTTGCTCTTGCATGATTTCCGCTTGCTGCTCTTCTAAACGTTTGAGCATATAGGTGTTTTGAGTTTCCTGCGCTTCTTTAAATTCTTTTTGAAAAATTTTCATTTTTTCTTGGAATTCAATCATTTTGGATTGATCCACCACATATTTTTGAATAAGGGATGAATAAATACCGGTAATAATCGCCATCGCCGATAAAATCAAAAAGAAATTGCCTTCGCCGACAAGAGAGAGAATCGGAGACATGATATGATTCATAACCTCGCCGATAAAGTCGCGAACGCTTGGAATCATCACACCGAATAAAAGAAGAAAACCCGCGACTAAAATGATTTTATTCGCTTGTTCTCTGAATTTTTGCATATCCAAAATAATCCGACCTGTACATTCATAAAGATAATTGTAAGAATTGTGAGAGTCTCTTTTTATTTAAAAGATGCGACGATTTGATCGATTTCATTGAAAACGGCGTCAATCTCTTTTGTACCGTCAATGTTTTTTAACAATCCTTTTTTATCGTAATAATCCACCAAAGGAGCCGTTTGTTTCTGATAAACGTCCAAACGGTTCAAAACCGCTTCGGAAGTGTCGTCCGGTCTTTGGAACAAAGCGTCGCCGCAAGAATCGCACACCCCTTCTTTTTGGGGCGGATTAAAAACGGTGTGATAGCTGGCGCCGCAAGAAGACATCCACCTTCCGGAAAGACGACCGACCAAAACGTCATTCGGCACGACAATATTAATCACGGCGTCAATCGGTTTTTGAATTTCATTTAAAATATCGGCCAACGCGTCGGCTTGCGGAACGGTGCGCGGATAACCGTCAAGCAAAAATCCGTTTTTACAGTCCGACTGCAAAAGCCTGTCTTTGATAATGCCGATTAAAACCGAATCCGGAACAAGTTCTCCGTTGTCCATGTATGTTTTGGCTTCCAACCCGAGAGCGGTTCCTTCTTTGACATTTGCGCGAAGAATATCCCCGGTTGAAATTTGAGGGATACCGTACTTTTGAGAAAGCTTTTGAGCCTGAGTCCCTTTACCGGCACCCGGCGGACCGAATAAAATAATATCCATAAAATCACCTAAAACTTGAAATTTAAAATTGTGAAACGGCATTTCCGAAAAAATCTGAAATGGCACTTCAGTAAAAGCGAATTAAGGAAAAGCATTCCTTAAAAGCCGAATTGAGGAAGAACATCCCTTACAATAAAAAAAGGAACGAAAATCCGGAATACAAGAAATTGACGTTTTTGTTATAAAAAGGATTCCATGAACGAAAAAAGTAAAAAAAGGCTTAAGATGACCTTAAGCCGTGTTTCGTTTTAAAAATTTAATCCTCTTTTCCAAGGAAAGAGCGCAACATCGGGTGCATTTCCATCAATTGCTCCGAGGCCAAATCCTCATACAAACGATAGACAATACTGACCGTCAATAAAAGACCCGTTCCGCCCGCGCTGCCGACCGTTCCGAGCAAACTGGCAAACAATGTCAAAAGGCCGATGAACGCGCCGCCGATAATCGTCACTTTGGGGATGTAGCGCAACATGTACTTTTCAATGGATGCGATGTTGTTCCTGAAACCCGGAACTTGCATGCCGGAATTGTAAATCTTTTTCGCCGTTTGTTTGGCGCCCATTCCGGTCGTCTCAATCCAGAACAGAGCAAAAACGATACCGCCGACAACCAATAACAATGCGTCAACTCCGACGTGAAGGAGAATTTGCCATACGGCCGGCGCGTCAAAGCCCATGGCCATATAATTGGCTCGAACCAAAGACGGAATCCAATCCTGCGGACTGTTGATTGAAGAAAGATAATACATGATGCCGTTAACGGGCGTCGAGCCGTAATATTCTCCGAGGAATGTGAAGCCCCTGCCGGCCAATATGACGCCGACTAATTGAACGTTGGCTTGAAGGGCGCGAACCAAAATCATCGGCAAAACGGACGCGTAAATCAACTTGACCGGGAATTTACCGCGAGCGCCGCGAACGGAAGTGTGAGAAAGTGGAATTTCAATTCGGACACTTTCCACATAAACGACAACAACAAAGATGATAACGGTTGAAATCAAAGCTAAAACGCCGCCGCCGATTAAAACATAATTCAATATGTTTTCGGGAGAAGAGAACATTAAACCCAGATCGCCGTTTGAAATGTGCGTAATCCAGCGCGGAATAAGGCCGATCGGATATCCGCCCGAATCCGGAAGCCAATTGATTAAACCGGTAATAATGGATTGAGAAACACCGGCGACGATGAACAAACTGATACCCGAGCCGATTCCCCATTTGGAGATGACTTCGTCCATATACATAATAAGAGCGCCGCCGAGACAGATTTGAAGGAACAAAAACGCCGTAATCACCCAAGTGCTGACGCCAAGCGACGCCGCCAACGCCGCGTCCGGTTCAATGAAACCGAAAAGCTGCGGAAGCGTTTCAAGAATAATCATGACGAAGACAAGGAATTTCTGAGCTCCTTGGAAATAGGCTTGGTCTTTGGGGTTTGACAAATCCAAATGGATAATGTCGCCGCCGACCAAAAGCTGCAAAATAATGGATGCCGTGACGATCGGACCAATACCCAGAACAATTAATGATCCGGTCGCGCCTGCAAAGAACGCACGATAATGCGCAAATAAATCGATCGATTCAGCCGACATACCAAACAAAGGAATGTTCGATAAAACAAAATAGAGCGCGAGAATAACGAGCGTCCACATCACTTTATTTTTGAACAAAACTTGTTTTTCAGGTTTGGCGACAGCGGGTAACCTCGCAAAAATAGGCTCCATTACACTCCTGAAACTCATTGTTGACACCTGACTATTACAAAATGAAACAGCAACCATACTGCTTTTTTGAAATATCTTGAATAATAAATTGTGAAATTTTTAATAGTTTTAACAAAATCACTGCTTACAAGCAATGATGAGATGAAAATGATAGCGATTAATAGTATTAATATATTTTCTTATTTTAAATATACAAAAGATCAAAAGCCGAAAAAATAAAGAAAAAGAAGAGAAGCAAAATGCTTACTCTTCGGATTCTTCTTCAAATTCGTCAAAGTCAACCTCGACGCATTCGCCGCCGGCCGCTTCGATTTTCTCGCGCGCTTTTGCGGAGAACATTTCAGCCGTTACGACCATGGCTTTGGTGACTTGACCGGAGCCGAGAACTTTGTCGATTCCGATGCTGTAGAGATCAACAACAAATTTGTCGCCGTCTTTTGTGATGTAATCGGCTTCGTTTTCAAAAAGGAAAGAAACAAGTTCGTCCAATTCGCCGACGTTCACGATAAAAACCGGAACATCAACGACGGCCGGCCGGGTAAATCCTTTGTAGATGTAACCGGGTCGGTATCCTTCACGCATCGCGCGAACGAAATGGTGGGCATTGCTGCCGGCGCGTCCGCGTCCGCCGCGGTTACCGGCGCCGCGTCTGTTTTTGTGCGTGCCGCCGCCGCATGTGCGTGATCCTCTGTATTTTTTAGTTCTGATGTGTCCCATTGATAAACCCCCTTATCTCATTTTGTGCAAAAGCACCGCGATATCTTCGCCGTGGTTTCCAAGAACGCCGCCTTGTTGAACGGTTCTCTTTAAACCCGCGTGTCCCTTTCTTGGGGGGTGAAGTCTGAAAATCGGCTTCATTGCGGGAACGTCCTTAATCGCGATTTTTCCGTCAACGAACGCTTCTGCGAATTCTTTGATGGTTTTGTAAGGAGTTGTTTCCGCGACGTACGCGTCAGTCAAACGTTCGCCGCCTTCGAGTCTGCCGCGGGTTTCAAAAATTTCCGCAACCGCGTCGGCATCGACGATACCGTATGCGATATAATCTTTGGACTTTTGGATCATGCCTTTGTAAACATCATTTTCCGGAAGGAAAACGCAGTGATTCACTTTGTTTAAACGAAGCATTTTAAGCGTGTCCGCAATTGTGCCTCTGACGGCGACAGATCCTCTGACTCTGATAACTGCGTACATAATTAAATGCCTCCGTTACCTTTTTTAGGCGTGCGCATGGTGCTGACATTGTTTAATGCCGCAAATGTCGCTTTTGCGAAGTTGAGCGTTGTGCGCGTCGTTCCGGACGTTTGTGTCCAAATGTCTTTGATGCCTGCTTTTTCCAACACTTTTCGAGCGGTGCTTCCGGCCGCAAGACCGAGACCTCTGGGCGCCGGAACCAATGTCACGACGACACTGCCGATTTTGCCGGTGGCTTCAAACGGAACGGTGTGCTCTTTGCCGCAAGCGCATTCCCAAGAGCCGCAACCGCGTTTGACTTGAGTAATGTTGAGCTTGGCCGAGTCGATTGCTTTTTTAATCGCGTTTCCGACTTGGACGTCTTTGCCTTGACCGATACCGACATAACCGTCGCCGTTTCCGACAATAACGGTTGCTCTGAATTTAACACGTCTGCCGGAGTCCGTCATTCTCTGAACCATGTTGATGTCGAGAACTTCGTCTTCCAGCCCCGGCAAGAGCGCATCCACGATTTGGGGTTCTCTTAAAGGGTAACGGGATTTGAGAGCGTCTTCCATTGTTGTAATTTGTCCGTCCGCGACAAGTTTTCCGAGTCTTGTCCGGGGGACCCATTCGTCATCATTGTAAGCCATATTTCTCACTTGAACTCCGCTTTGATTTTTTCGACCGCGGCGTCAAATTGCGCCGGCAAGTCCGAGCCGTTGTATTCTGCTGCGATTTCCCCACGGACGCGCTCGTCGGACGGGAAAACGGATTCGTCGTGCGGGATTTCAAATCCGGCGTCAACGATTCCTTTTAATGCGGCGTAGATGCGTGATCCGGAAGAGGACGCGTGAAGTCCGATGTCTAAAACACCGTAATCGTAGCCGTTTTGAAGGGTTTTGAGTCCGAAAAGCAAACCGGTTAAGTATGCTGCGGTTGTATTTCCTGTGGGTCCTGTATAGCCGTATTGACCGAGTTCGGTTGAGATGGCAGAAGAATATGTGACATCGCCGATCGGTGTTGGGGCTATAAGCTGTATCTGAATGTTGCGTGTGCTTTTGCGCACGACAACGCGGTCCTCTTTGGAGAGAAGGAGTGCGAGACGGGAGTGGTAATTGGTACGACCCTCTCTTCTTCTTCTCATGGGAACCTTATATCTTGGTCCTGTTGCCATAACTAGCTCCTCAACGATTGATTTTTAAGATTTTTAATAGTTTTAAATAAATTTTTAAATAATGTATAAAAATGAATAAGCACCGCAAAATTGAAAAAACAACATTGAAATGAAAAATTCATTCGGCTGATCGTTAATCGCTTAACGAGCAGAAATTCACAGCACACAAATGTTCGATAGGAAATCAAACCATGAATAGATGTCCTGTGAAAGGAGTCTGTTATACAGATTTTTGATATATAAGGTTTCTGATGAAAAGAAAATAAAAAATAAAATACCTGTGATGAAAAAATTGAATCAATTAAAGTGAACAAGATATAAATACGAAAATATTTATAAAGTCATTCGGACGATTCGAAAAGAATTGAACACGAGGGGATTCAATGAAAATGAAATTGTTATCAATTACTCTTATCTTAGTATTAATCCTGTTAATCGTACCGGCATCTGCCGCAATGACGATGACCCAAGCCAAAGAAAAAGCATTGGAATATGCAAAAAACGACGAGTGGAGAGACGTTTCCGGCCCGTATTCCTACCAATCCAAATCTTATTACTATGTCGAATACGGAAAATCCTATAACGCGACCGGAATTCTTGTATTGGACGCGGAAACGGGAGACATTATAAAAGACAAAAATATTGCAGAAAAGGTGGCTTACACCCATTATTATTTATGGAACGTCACGGACAAATACATCACGGACACCGAAAACGCCATTGATGTTTACAAATTGTCTGCCGTTGTCTGCCGCCAAAAATCAGATATGTTCAAATCGGAATTGCCGGCGTACAAAGACGCGGACCGTAAAAAAGTCGAACAATCCGTAAACGCTTATTCAGAAGTTGCCGGTTTATGGGATCAAAAAGCGTCTGTCATGGAAGAAATGATTCCGATATTAAAAGACATAACAAGCGGAAACAAATCTTATGAAAGCGCAATGATTATAACAAAAAAAATTGATGAATTTGAAAAAACGCTGAATTCAATCAGTACAGCGTATGACAAAATTTCTGAATCCACCGACATTTATTGCGATGTTTTAATTGCCAATTCAAACCTTCACGCCATGACCAATCAACAAGTCGAAGATTACAGAACAGCCACAAAAACAGTATTAAAACAAGAAAAAAAGCAATTGATTACCGAACAATTGAATTTGATTGAAGCCGAAAAGAAAGAAATGGATGAAAATATCACGCGCGATATGAAATTTATGGACGCGCGCATTGAAAAAGCGGAAACGCCCGGATTCGGAATCGTTGTCGCTGTTTCGGCGCTTTTGATTGTCGGAATGTTTATGAGAAACAGAAGAAAATAATTCTGTTTCATTTTTATATTTTTTATTTTTTTGCTTTTTATTTTTTTGTTTTTTATTTTTCATAGAAATATTGAGAGATGAAGAATCTCGTCATTTTAAGATTATTGAATTTTTTTTCCAAACATGAGATTATTCGGCGACTGCATTTTACACAATCGCCTTTTTTCATCTCCGTTTTTGAAAAGGGCCGAAAAATATGAAATTCGTCACCGTTTAATTATTTTGTTTGTTTTTTCGATAATACCAATATCCGATCAAACACACGAGAATCAAGAGGATAAAAAGAATCCAATAATTCAATAAAGACTTCTTTTCTTCGGGAAGAGGCAGAACGTCTTCTTCGATTTCGGTAACCGGATCCAAAGGAGCAACCTCCGAGAAAGAAACATCAGGTTCAGCCGGTGCAGCCGGTTTCGGATCACGAACAAATGTATTTCCGGTTCCGTCACCGCCGTTATCAGTATTTTCATTCACAATAAGTTGAGACATGGAAAGCTGAGGATATATTTCACCCTCTAAAATATACCATATTTGAGTAAAAACCGCTGTTGAAATGTCCCATGGCGTTTCAACGATATAACCGCCCGCCGTATCGAGAACCGTAAAGGTTGCCATATTTTTCATATCAGATTCAGAAATCGGAATACCGTATTCATTCGAGCCGTCTGCGAATTCTTCAATATAAAAGCAATTTGTAACAAGGGGAGGAGACTTCCCTTGCGCCAAACTTCCAAAAATCCCACCGATGTATTCATTATCGGATATTACAGTTCCTGCAAAATAACTGTTTAAAATGAAACATGTTCCGCCGGAATGAGAGCCAAGCAACCCCCCAGTTGTCGTACCGGAAATATCACACAAAGAATAGCAATTTGAAATAAAAAGCGGAGAATCAGTACCAAAAAACGTATTGCCGACCAAACCGCCGGACAAAGACCCACTGACTGACCCCGTGGAATAACTTTCGTGGATATAACCTATAAATTCACCGGCAAAACCGCCGACTAAATCACCGCCGTTCACAGTTGCATCAACACTTGAAAAGTAAATTTCCCCATCGCCAAATCCGACAAGACCTCCGACATTATTGGCCCCTTTTACCGTCCCATTCACAACAGAGCAATTTGAAATAACAAAACAATTTCCAATACCAATCAATGTTCCAACCCACCAATTGCCGGTTATGTCAAAATTCTCCAATGTCACATTTGAAATTCGAACGACTTTTGAAGGATCATCGGGATCAACGGAATCGACATCCCCAAAAAAACCAACATAATCCGCATCGGAATTAATATAAAGATTAGAAATTCGATAACCTGCACCATCAAATGAACCGGAAAAAAAACACCGGGAGAAAGGGTGCCGATCGGAATCCATTCCCAATCCGGTCCCAAATCCATCTCCGAAAAATCGATATCCTCCGTTAAAATATAATTCGCCTCCATATCCGAAAATTTAGAATCATCTCCGCCGGCATAAGCTTGGATATAATCTTGATTGACATAAATTGTTTGAGCTGCAAAAGCGGTTCCGCTCAATAATAAAATCGTAATAGATAAAAATAAAATTGATAAAATCTTTGTTTTATATTTCATTTAATACATTCCACCTATAATCAAAAAGTAATAACCGTATAAGAAATAGATATCAAATAGAAAACAATACTAATAAGATATAAACATTATGACATTTCTTTTAAATTTAGACAGAAAAGAAAAATAAATAAAACAAACTACACAACTAAAACAATAAAACAAACAAAAAACAAACAACACAAATAAAACAAACAAACACAAATAAACAATAAAACAATTTAAAATAAACAACAAACATAACAAAAAAAGAATTCCGAAAAAAACAATTTAAAACAAAAAAAGAAATGAAACGAACGATTTAAGATTAAAAAATCAAAAAAAGAAAAAACGAATAAGTGTGAAATCACACTTACTCTTGCATGGTTTTGATTTGCGCTTCCAAGTGAGCGACGTTTCTGAATTCGCCGCCTTTTGCTTTTCTGTAAAGTTTACAGTAAGTCTTCTTGTCAAGCGTTTCATCGGCACGCATTTCTTTAAGTCTTTTTCGAAGAGCGCGAATCTTTTTCATCCAAAGTTCTTTGGACGGTGTTCGGGCACCCTTGGCTCCTTTTCTGGAACCCGGACCTTTTCTGTGACCGTATTTGCGCTTTTCGGCAACAAGTCTTGCTCTGCCGCGGCTGACGCCTTTGACTTTCTTGGCTTTGATGGTGCCGTCGGCAATTAAATTGCGAACATCTTCGCGCGTAATTGCTTCTGCGACCTCTTCCAATTTCGCCGGGTCAATCCAAACACGATCGGAACCGCAATCCAAGATTTGAGAAGCCATACGTCTTTGGTTTTTTAAATTTGCCATGATCTTATGCCTCCTTTCCCGGATTCAAAACTTTGATATTGTATTCTTTGGCCTTTGAAACGATAGCCGCTCTTTTCTTGCCGCCGACTTGCCGACCGATTCGAACAGCTTCCATTTCGGGGTCAACCAAAACCAAATCATCCACATTATAAACCAAAACTTCATCATACCCGGACGGGTGAAGCCCTTTGGTCAAAACGGGGCTACCGTAGCCGACGGAGGGAATGTAACCCTTGCCGAGGTAACCGCGGCGCTGTTTGCTTTGAAGACCGCGCGGGCGTCTCCACGCTTTGGTCAATCTCTTAAATTTGTGATGACATTGTTTGTGGAAAACCGGTTTTCTGGCTTTCTGAACTTTTCGGACTTTAAACAAACGTCTGATCTCAGGATCCGCATCAAGCAAATTGGTTGAGAGTGCGGGTGCGTCGGTTTGGACGTTTTCAACAGTATTTTGATTTTCTTCTGTCATTTAAATCACCTTTATTTCTCCACCACATAAATTCCGTCTTGGAAAACACGCGGGTCAAATCTCTTGATTTTGGTTTTCTGTTCGATGTTCGCGGTTGTCTGTCCGACGTCTTCTTTGCAAATCCCCGTGATGACGACACTGTTGCCGCTGACTTTAACCTTCGTTTCGCCGACAATTTTGGCGACACGGGATTTCTTTTCTCCGAGGAAATTGCTGATAACGACCGTCTGACCGTCCACTTTCGTCTGCATCGGGAAGTGAGAGTAAACGATATTCATCTTATACTCAAACCCTTCCGTAACGCCTTTAATCATATTTTTAATATGAGAAGCGTACGTGCCGACCATAGCCTTGTATTTTTTACGGGAAACTTCCGTTCCGACAACGATTTCGCCTTCACTGACAAGAATTTGAATGTCGGGGAAATACAATTCCTTGGAATTTTCGCCTTTGGGGCCTTTGACGGTGACGATACGGTTATTGTAAGCCACCGTCACGCCGGCCGGAACTTCAACGGTTTTGGAAATAAAAACTTCTGCCATTTTTACTCACCCTTAATAAATATAAGCGAGCAGCTTTCCGCCGACATTTTGTTCACGTGCGTCGTGGTGAGATAAAACACCGTTAGACGTGGTCAATACCAGAACGCCGAAGTTCTTTGCGGGCAAATATCTCTTTTCCCACTTTTCAAAGTCTTCAATGCCCACCGAGTAACGGGGTTTGACGGCACCGCAATCATTGATGGCGCCGGCCAATTTGACTTCAAAAACGCCAGCCTTGCCGTCTTCCATAAATTCGAAAGACTCAAGGTAGCCGCCTTCTTTCATAACGTTCAAAACATTGCCGATCATTTTGGAAGCGGGACGAATCACACAAGATGTTTTTCCGACGCTTTCCGCATTTTTAATAACAGACAATGCATCCGCAAGAGGATCAAATAATACCATATTTTGTCACCTCAGCTGTATTTATTAAAGCCCATCTTCGGGGCGACTTCTCTGAAACAGTGTCTGCACAAGTAAATGCCGTATTTGCGGACAAGCGATTGCTTGCGGCCGCAGCGTTTGCATTCATTGGCGCCTCTTCCGAAATTTTTCTTTGTTTGCACCATATTAAATGACCTCCACACCGTAGTTTTCCGCCAAGAAAGAAATCGCGTCTTCCTTGTTCATTTTGTGTCCGGCAGGAACTTTTCTCTTTGCGATACGTCTTTTGCTGATTCTGTCACCGGGTCTCTTAAGAACCACGACGACGTCCATACCAAAAACGCCGATGTTAGGGTCGTATTTCATACCGGGAAAATCCGTGTGTTCTTCAATACCAAAGGAAACGTTTCCGTTGATATCAAATTGAGAGGCATGGAGAGAATTCTCAACAATACCCAAAGAGGTTTTGAGGAAGTTTTCCGCATTATCCCCTCTTAAAGTCACTTTACAGCCGATCGGTTCTTTCTTTCGAATACCGAAAGCGGGCGCCGTCATTTTAGCGAACGCTCGGACAACCGTTTGGCCGGTGATTTCCGCAAGTATGTTTTCTGCATCGACAAGGTGCTGACCGCTTTCGCCGACACCCATATGGACAACGACTTTTTCGATGACAGGAGTTCTCATAACATTTGTCATATTTATTCTCCTAAGTTAATCACTGGTTTGTCTTCACCGATTACGAAAACATAGTTTTCAATGGTTTCAATATCTGAATCTGTACCTGAAATCATAACAACGTTGTTCTTTGAACTTCGGATGATTTTGATTTCTTTAAGTGTTCCGACGGTACCGCTGTGACGGCCGCCGATGATAATCGCGAGATTGCCGACTTTGTATTCCACCTTTTGAAGGATCTGTTTGTCCGGAAGGGAAAGAACGATTGTGTCTTTGGTTTTGTAGTCTTCAGACGCAAGAATGTTGGTTCCGTCATGGAGATTCAACTGCGTTTTTCCGCCTTTGACGGTGGTTTTGTTCAAAATTTTGCAAACTTTGGACTTGGCGCGCTCTTCGTCAATCGGGCTGAGATAGAGCCTGCCTTTTGAATCCTGAAGCATGCGGTAATATTGGCCGTTTACCGGAATGGAAACGACGTCAAAGAGACCGACCGGAAATTTCAAGTCTTTGCGGGCGATGCCGTCGACAAAAACTTTTTTCTCAAGCATCACTTTTTTGGCTTCTTTGGCGTTCTCCACGATTTTTAACATATCGCGCAAAATGACACCGAGCGGAAGGCTTGATTGTTTGTTGTGCGGACCGGGACTTGTTGCCGTAATCCATTTGTTCGTCTTTTTCGGGACTTTCCAGCTGGTCGGCATTGACATTCTCTTTTGGTGCATTTCACTCACTCCTTGCCGCGAATACGTGCTTCGCGCGTTTTGTCTTTCAATTCAAGCTTGGTAATCATCACATTGGACGGGTAAATCGGTCTTGGGACCTCTTCGCCGTTCACTTTTGTAGAGATGACGCCGGAAACCACAATCGTTCCTGCCTCAAGATTGACTTTTTCAACTCTTCCGGAAACACCGTGGTAGTCGCCGCGCATAACGGTCACCGTGTCGCCCGTAATAACGGGTGCGGAGCGCGTGTTGTATTTCACGGATAATTCGCTGCTGAGACGGGCGCCCATGAATTTCTGCTTTTGGTGAAGCGGGGCGTTGTATCTGGCTTTTCTTTGTTTTCTGGGTTGCTTAGACGTAAACATATTCATTCACCTCAGACAACAATAGATGCGGTTGTCCCGACTTTGGGGAAACGTTCAGCCACTTCTCTGGCAACCGGACCTTTAATGTCTGTGCCTTTCGGAACACCGGAATCATCGACAAGAACCATCGCGTTGTCTTCAAAACAAATGCGAAGCCCGTCGGGTCTTCTGATTTCCTTCTTTTGGCGGACGACGACGGCGAGAAAAATCTGTTTTCTCATTTCGGGCGTTCCCTTTTTAACGGAAACAACGCACAAGTCGCCGACACCGGCGCGCGGGAATCTGTTTTTGACACCGCGATACTTTTTAACGGAGATAATTTCAAGGACTTTTGCGCCGGTATTGTCAACGCAATCAATGCGCGCGCCGGCGTTTAAAGCTCTGGGAATGTTGGAGCGAATGGCTTTCATTCTTTAACCTCCTCGACTTTGACAACGACAAATGACTTTGTCTTGCTGATGGGACGGCACTCCGCAATCGTGACGACGTCTCCGACTTTTGCGTTTAAGCAATGCGGATTGTGGGCGTGCATAATTGTGCGGCGCTTTTCATATCTCTGATACTTTGGTACGATTTTTTCGTAACTTCTTTCGATAACGACGGATTTGTCCATCTTTGTGCTGATGACGGTGCCGACCAGGATTTGCCCTCGAACGGGGAGTTTTCCATGGAACGGACAGTGAACGTCATCGCAAACCGCGGACGGTTCCGGAACGTCTAATCCAATATCTCTTGCCATAAATTTAGCCTCATATTTTTGATTTCTTTAAGTTCTTTATCCGATTTTGGGGTTGTGAGAGCATGATGTTTCCATCGATTTTTACGGATACTTGACGGCCTGTTTGAGAGATCCTTTCCGGAATCGTAAATACGAACACCGCCCCCGCTTTGGGAACCGTGACCGCGCGAAAACGCGACGGTTCGGCCGATTTCAGACGCAAATGCGCTTTAAAGTCAACCGGAACGTCGAAATTTAAAGCGATGTCGGAATCGAATTTTAAATCGGCGTCAGGGTCGGATTTTAAATCGGCGTCGGGGTCGGTTTTGGAATCGGTTTTGAGACGGGACGAAATGTCCGTCTCAATTCGAATCGTATTTCGGGTTTCGTCAATGACGAAGCCGGAAAGACCGTTGATTGTCGGGTCGCAAGAACTGTCCACCTTAACAAACAGCCCGATCCATTCATGAAAAGGGAGTTCTGCAGGTGTGATCTCAATTTGTGTCATTCGTTATGAATTATCTTTCATCTCAACTTGAATCGTTTTGATGCGTGCGATTGTTCTTCGGATTTCGCCGATGCGTCCCGGATTTTCGGGAGCGCCGCCGGCGGAAGTCAAAGCGCGTTCGCGGATCAACTCGTCGTTCAACTTTTTGATTTCATCAATTCTTTCATCTGCCGACATTTTGCGAATGTCGCCTGTTCTTAAGATTGCCATTATTTCTTAGCCTCCTTGTGAACGCGCGCCATCGGATGCCAGTAGTCGTACTCGTCGTGTTTGTGTTGCCAAACATCATCCACCAATCTTCGGATTTCGTTGATCTCGGAATCTTCCACAACGATTTCTTCAGAGTCAGCGTTTGATTCAATGCAAACTTCCGCTTCCGTAACAGTTTCAACAACTTCGGCAGCGATAATTTCGCCTTCTTTGTCAACGACCGTTGTGACGGTCACTTCTTCAACCACGACAGTTTCGGGCTCGCATGCCGCTTCTTCTGAAACGGTTTTTGTTTCCGCAACGACCGTTTCGGAAGCGTCTTCTGCGGCCGGTTTTGAATCGTCTTTGGCCGGAGCGTCAACGACACCTTCTTTGATTTTGAAAGTGTCCGGTAAAACCGCACCGGGTTGAACGATTTTTACGCGGCAGCCGAGTGTTCCGAGCTTCTTGACGGCAACGGCGTATCCCGTGTCGACGATTTCGTCTGCGGGATGACCGGCGTGTTTCACATATCCGTCAATAAATTTCTCGGTACGGGCACGAGCGCCTGTCAATTTACCGGAGATGATGACTTCGCAGCCGAGAGCACCCGCCGACATGATTGCGCGGATGGTGTTGGTACCGGCTTTTCTGAAGTACCATCCTCTTTCAATTGAGGAAGCCAAACGGTTGGCCATAATCTGTGCATTGAGCTCGGATTTTTTAACTTCCTGAGCGTCAATTTGGGGGTTGTCGACACCATAGATATCGACGACGTCCTGCGTTAATTTGCGAATCACCTTGCCGGCTTTACCGATGACCATACCCGGTTTTTCGGAGTAAATGGTAATCTGAGTCCCCAGCGGCGTTCGGCTCATGTTCATTCCGCCGTAGCCGGATCTGCCGAGCTGCTTTGCGAAGTGTTCATCCAAAGAAGCTTTGGTATACCCGTCTTTTACGAATTTTTTCTCAACTGCCATATTAGAGCACCTCGCTTAAAATGATTTCAATATTCACCGTGGTGGTGTTTTTCGGAGAGGCGCGTCCGCGAGCTCTGGGAGAATATCCGCGAATGACTCGTCCTCGGTTGGCGCGAATGCTTTTGACATACATGCGAGAGGGTTCAAGTCCTTTGTACTCGGCGTTGCTTTCCGCATTCTTCAAAACTTTCAACACTTCCACCGAAGCGTTGACGGGATATCGGCCGGCGGCCATGCCTTTTTTGTGGCCGGCGCCGTCGGTATGCCTTTTAAACGGAACGGCTTTTTTCATGTCCGCGACATCGTTTAAAAAGGATTGCGCTTGCGGCAATTTCATTCCCTGGATGAAATGGCAAATCTCTCTTGTTTTCTTAAAAGAGATGTGAAGTTCGGAAGCCGTTGCTTTTGAGGATGTCTCCGGATCGGCTGTTACTGCATAGTTAAGTCTTCCCATTATTACACCTCATTTCAACGGAACGAATTTACTGGAACGGGTTGCGCCGACACCGGCACTGCCGTGGGAAACTCTGTTTCTTGTCGGAGCGAACTCACCGAAGCGATGAGCCACCATTTCCGGCTGGATTTCGATGTCGACGAATTTTTTGCCGTTGTAGACAGAAATTGTCTGGCCGACCATTTCCGGCAAAATAATCATACCGCGTGTGTGGGTTCTGACATCTTTTCCTTCTCTCATGTCCGCAAGGGCTTTCTTTTGGACTTCTGAGAAACCTCTTTTAATTGTTCTTCTCTCGCGTGAAGGGAGAAGTTCTGCGAATTCGTCAATGCTTAAAGCTTGAAGCTCAGCGATTGTTTTTCCGCGGTAAGTAAACTCACCCTTACGCTTTGGTAATCTGGATGCGCCTTTGGTAGCGCCTGCTTTTTTAACTGCCATGATATCACCTTAACGTTTCTTTCCGGTTCTGCGTGCGGCAATGTGACCGACTTTGGCTCCCGGGGGTGCGTTTCTGCTGACGGTTGTCGAACGGCAGGGGTGCTGTGTGTTACCTCCGCCAAACGGATGGTCTCTGGGGTTCATAGCGACACCTCTGACACGCGGGAATCTTGTTGCACGAACGTTCATTTTGTGGAATTTTTTACCGGCTTTAAGGAACGGTTTTTCAATACGCCCTCCGCCCGCGACCACCCCGATTAATGCGCGGCATTCGGGGTTGAACCATTTCAAAACACCCGAGGGCATTTGAATGGAGGTTCTTTTCTCTTCGTGAGAAACAACGGTTGCGTAAGTTCCCGAAGATCGGGTGAATTTTCCGCCGTCTCCGGGTTTTCCTTCCACATTGCAAATTAAAACTCCTTCCGGAATTTTTCCGAGCGGAAGAATGTTTCCGGCTTTTATTTCGGCATCCGGTCCGCAGGAAACGGTTTGTCCGACGGCGACGCCCTCGCAAGCCATGAGAAGCTGAGAGTGCCCGTTATCAAAGAAGACTTTAATAATGGGAGCCGCTCTTGCCGGGTCGTGTTCGACATCGATAACGGTGCCGTTTAAAGTTGCTCCGGCTTCCGTTTCGGGATGCATTAATTCTGCTTTAAATTTGTGAGAAGGGGCGCGGAAGATCGGGCTGCCTTTACCTCTTCTCTGTGCGATAATTCGTTTACCCATTTATACCACCTTATGCCAATCCGAGCCTGGTTGCGATTTCGCTTGCAGCATCCGGCTTTTCGAAAGTAATGATTGCTTTTTTCTGCCCTTTCATGGTGGTCATGGTTCTGACATTCGTCACCTTAAAACCATAAAGCTCTTCGATGTCGGCTCTGATTTGGTGCTTGTTGGCACGGAAATCGACGATGACTTGGAGCTTACTGTTTTCCATGTGGAGCATGGCCTTTTCTGTAATGAACGGATATTTTACGGACATCATTCCAAAACACCTTCCTTTTGCGTCAATTCCTCAATGGCGGCTTTGGTCCAAACCGTTAAACGGCCGGCGTGCGTTCCGGGCGCGAGAAGCTCGGCGTTGAGTTCCGCAACGGTTGCGATATCGACACCGGATAAGTTTCTTGCGGCTTTGGAAACGGCTGCGTTTTGACCTGTGACGACCAAGAGACTCTTTTTGTTCTTGTATTTTCTTCCTCTCATTTTACCGCGGCCGGCACGAATGTTTCGGCCTTCTTTTGCGCGGACGACGTCTTCGTAAACGCCGATGGCTTCAAAGAAAGAAACGACATCTTTTGTTTTGGAAAGTGCTTCAAAAGCGTTGTCGGCAACAATCGGAAGTTCTTCGGTCAGGAAGATGTGGCCGCGTGAGATGACGAGATCTTCGCTGCAGGTTGCCGCAATCGCGGACCGGACAGCCATGCGCCTTTCCTTTTTGTTGACTTTTTCGGAGTAATCCGTTTCGGGTTTTGGCGGGTGCGCGCGGCGTCCTCCTTTTGCGTGGGGGATACGTGCGGCGCGAGAGCCATTGACGATTCTCGGAACGTGAGAAGCGCCGCGACCGGAACCCCATCCTGTCGCAGAGGTCTGCATACCGGAATAGAGCGTCGGGCCGTACGGGTGTCTTCTGTTGGCTTGAGCGGCCAAAACGGCTTTTTTAATCAGGTCGGGGCGGTAATCTTCCGAAAAAACGATTGGAAGTTCGACTTCGCCGACCGGGTTGCCGGATAAATCTAAAATTTTTGCTGTTGCCATTTTATTTCACCCCTGCTGAGACTGCACGCTGACATGAACGATTTGCGGTTCGCCGGGCTGTGCTTTGTTGAATCGGATCGGGTCTCGGATGCGGATTAATCGTTTGGACGGTCCGGGGACGCTTCCTTTGATGAGGATGTATTCGCCGCTGACAAGACCGTAGTTGACGATGCCGCCTGCGGGTGTGACTTCCGCGCCGTTTTCGCCGATTTTTAAAATGCGTTTGTTGTATTCGGTTCTTTGGTGGTAACCGGTTTGACCCATTGCGGGGACCTGCCACTGAACGTGTGCCGGACGGAACGGACCGAGTGTGCCGACCTGTCTCAAGCTGCCTTGACGGGAGTGTTTTCCTTTCATCAAGGAGATGCCCCATCTTTTAACGGGACCTTGAGTTCCTTTACCGGTCGTAATGGCGGCCGTGTCGACGATGGCGCCGTTTTTAAAGACGTCGGTGAATTTGATTTCCGTGCCGAGAATAGACTTGGCGTACTCGAATTTTGCGCTCATGTCGGTTCCGCTGATTCCTGTTTCCATGACGTCGGGAACTTTTTTGGGAACGCTTGCGATGGCCTTGGGTTGCGTGTACGTGATGACACGAATGTCGGTCACTTCGCCGTTTGCAATTAATTTTTCAATTTTTGCAAATGCTTCCGCTGTTTTGTCGGATTTGGGGACACGCAATCTGCGCTCCAATTCCGGCTCAAGCGTTGTTGTCCAGGCTTCTGCGGCGGCAACTTCACCGAATGTGTTTTTTACATAGGCGCGAATCGCAGCGATTCGAATGGCGGGCGTTTCAATAATCGTTACCGGAACTGAAATTTCCGCGCCGTTGGTAAGACTGTTTTTGATGTCATCCACCATAATGACATGAGTCATACCTGCTTTGTATCCTGCAAATGCCTGTAATTTAGGTTCGCCCGAGGCTTCCGGCCAGGATCTGAATCTGGGGATATGGCTTTTTGCTCTCTTTCGAGGGCTGTAAGCTCTGGAACCTCTGACGGGTCTGTGTATGCTTGACATTTTTTGACTCCTTTGGTTATACTGTCGAAATACCGGGAGTTCAGACAACAGGTCAGAAGCTATGGAAGAAGATTAAAACCTAAAAACCGCGATTCGTTAAGCCGTAAAACAGTCAATAAAAGTGATTTGGGCGGCAATTTTTCCTCGGCCCCCGTAAAAAGTCACTCTGATATCAACTATAATAAGACGGACAAATCGGCGAAAAAGAGCAAAGTCCGCTCAGATTCATGACGATTTCAGTTACGCATCTCATTTAATCCATCCACAACATCGACAACGAAAAATATTAATTCTAACATTTTCGTGTTTTTCCAATAAACGGAAATCGGGCATTCGTGAATTGGCCCTGACACTTATGTTGTTCCTACAGTTCTCACCGGATTAATATTAGACAAGCGGATTTCTCCGTCTTGTTAATAAGTAAGACGAACGAGAAATAGGACATATTATATTTAAAGGTATTCCCAAAAAAGACCGAGGAAAAATAACAAAAAAAGGCTGATTTCATTTTAATTTCAACGCGTTTCGGGTTTTCAGCGAATTCCGTATTTCAGCAGGTTTCGGATTTTCAGCATATCCGTATTTTTAATTCATTCCGATTTTTTAACACATTCGGGTTTTTAACGAATTCCGTATTTCAGCATATTTCGGATTTTCAGAATATCCGTATTTTTAATTCATTCCGAATTTTTAACACATTCAGGTTTTCAGCGAATTCCATATTTCAACAGGTTTCGGATTTTCAGAATATCCGTATTTTTAATTCATTCCGATTTTTTAACACATTCGGGTTTTCAACACGTCCCGTTTTCAATCAAGAAGTCCATGATTCCATGACCTGAAGAGTGACATGGAATTCAAACACATTGCCGGTCCGTTATCCAACATATTTTCTATTATTATTACTTATTCGGCGCCACTTCCGAGAAATCAGCACTTTTTGGAAATATTTTTCTTATCGACTCATTCCACGATTTCAACGCATTTTGAGTTTTCAGCGCTTCCCGTATTTTTAAATCATTTCATATTTTCAACGTGTTTCGGATTTTCGACACTTCCCGCATTTTCAACGTGTTTCGGATTTTCGACACTTCCCGCATTTTCAACGTGTTTCGGATTTTCAGGGCCTCCCGGATTTTCGAGATTTTCAAC
This sequence comes from Methanimicrococcus sp., assembly GCA_034006575.1. Lineage (GTDB taxonomy): Archaea > Halobacteriota > Methanosarcinia > Methanosarcinales > Methanosarcinaceae > Methanimicrococcus. The sequence continues at coordinate 59,739 of JAVESN010000001.1, read as the reverse complement.
GGGAGTTATTTTTCGAAAATTTTTGGAGGAATACGGACGATGAAGACGGCGGCTGATTTCTTGAAACGGATTGTTTCGAATTTCTTTGATTTCTTCTTTCTTTTGTTTTCGTCTTCCGAATTTCAGCCTTGTTCGGCCGCTTTCCGAACTCCAATAGAAATAAGTGGAGAAAAACAGATAAACGCCGCCGACAACAGGCGTTAATAAAGAGCAAATCGTTAAGACGATGGCGTAGTAGGAGATGACGGATTTTCTGTAAGTGGATCTGGAGTTTAATATAATTTGAGCGGCCAAGTCGTAATCCAGATTTGTCGGAACGCCTTCGTTATTGAAATAAACTTTGTTGACGGCGGAAACGTATTGTTTTGCGTCGTCAAATTTGGCGATATGCTCGTAATAAATCAAACTGTCCGTGGGAAGCGGATCTTTTGTCTTATACAAATATTGAAGCTTGATGTTTGGCATAAACGATGTCAATACCGTCACCATCGCCAAAAAGGAAAAGACAAGAAAAATCCAAAAATAAATAGTGGCTACTAACGGTCTATACGGGGTTTCATTGTAAATACGAAAGGAACCGATAACCAAAACGCCCAAAATTGTCAATAAGATTGTGTTTTTCGTTTCCGCGTACCGGAGTCGTTCTAAAATTATACTGTAAGTCTGATGAAAGAATTCGCGCATAACAATTCTCGACAAATATCATAACAATAATTATGCAATATGTAATGAATTAGTATATAAAGGTTAATTCTTAAAAGGGCACGGCCAATAAAAAAGAAAGTATTCGGCAAGGCAAATTTAACGCGGAATAAATTTACAGCAATATATAAAACATAAAAAGATATAATAGAAAATATTAAGAACACGAATGTCCTAATATATATCATGAATAATCATAAAGATGTTGTGAATTTTTAAAAATAAGTTACGGACAGAGTATTATTAACCGATAAAAGTATTAGATGGGAAGACAAAAAACGGCGGAAGAAAAATGAAAAACCCGCCGTAAAAAACGAGAGGAGTTGAGGATATGATGGAGGATAAAAAGGAAGACGGCGTGTATCCCAAAGACCCTCGACAAGAAACAGAAGAAGATACGAGACGAAATGATTCGTCGGACATGCTGACGGAATTTGAAACGGAAATCGGTTACTCATTCAATGATATTTCCTTATTGCAAGAATCGCGAACTCAGTCCGCCAACAAAAAAAACGCTTTTTTCGGTGACGCGATCTTAGATTTTATCGTCTCGGAATTTTTGTTTAAGAATTATACGGAATTGGAACGGGGACAACTGACCAATTTGAGATCTCTTTTGGTCTGCGATGAAAAATTGGAAAATATTATAAAGAAAAACGAGTGGGACGATTATTTAATCATTGAAAGATGCGTTTTTGAAAAATCGAAGAAGATGAACTCAACCTTCTTAGAAGCCGTCGTCGGCGCGATATATTTAGACGGGGGGCTAAAACCGACAGAAACTTTTGTCCGGCAATTCATCATCGATAAAAAAGAAACGGATAAATCTCTCAAATCCTTGGTTTCTCCCAAAGTCAAACTTTATGAGTTTTGCCAACAACACTACAAAGGATTTCGCCCCGAACCGGAACTGATTTTAGAAGAAGGCCCGCCGCATGATAAAACGTTTATCATGGGATTCACGCTTCCCAAAGAAATTACCGCGCTTAAAACAACCATTTCCTGCAAAGGAACCGGAAGAACAAAAGCGGATGCCGAAAAAGAAGCGGCTGACAAAATCAATCGCCGTTTGAAACGAATCGGTTTGATGGATAAAGAATAAAATAAACCGTTGAACAAAACGGTTTTCTTTTTTTAATTTTTTAAAAGAAAGGATGGACTCCATTTAAAGGAAAGAGTTTGAGTTGACGGGAAAAAATTGACTCTTTAAAGGAAAAAATTTGATTGATGAAAAGATTTCATTTTTTAAAGGAAAAAATTTGATTGATGAAAAGATTTCATTTTTTAAAGGAAAAAATTTGACGACGGATGAAAATAATTTCGTTTACGGACCGAAATCAACCGAAACGGCATAAACTCTTAAAATTAACAGAGCGTTTGTCTTCTTATAAATTTGAATAAAAAAATAAAAAAAAGAACAAAAAATAAAAATAAAATGATAAAAAACAAAAGAAGGCAACATTAAAGCGGAATCCGCCTAAACATAAAAGAGGGAAAAAAGTGGCAATCGGTGGCATGGTTATTCAAAACGTGTACTTTTTTCTTTGGGCGATTGTCGTTTTGACAAATTTGATTGCGGCGCTTGTCATTGTATTTTATGAGCGCCGAAGTCCGCAAGTGGCAGCCGCTTGGATTCTTTTGCTGGTTTTTCTTCCGGTCGTCGGATTCATCGTCTATATTTTTTTCGGGCGGCACCTTTACGGAAAATACAAATACGGAAAAAAATTGGAAGCGGATAAAGAGTTTGAAAAATTTTCATTCCGTCAGTTGGCGTCACTGGGAAAAAAAGACTTAAAAACAGTGCCCGAAGAAATGTTTGAGCCGACCATTACGCTTCTTTTGAATCAAGATCAAGCGATATATACCGGCAATAACGAAATTGAGGTTTACATTCGCGGAGAAGATAAATTCAAAGCCATGAAAGAAGCGATTCAAAACGCGAAAAAACACATTCATATGGAATATTACATCATCCGAAACGATGCGCTTGGAAAAGAGATCATGGATTTGCTGGCCGAAAAAGCGGCGTCCGGCGTTAAAGTCAGACTTTTGTTTGACGCCGTCGGCGTTCATAAAGTTCCGTCCTCTTTTTACAAAAAAGTTAAAAAAAACGGCGGTGACGTTCAAATCGCGTTTCCCCTCTTGGTTCCTTTCATTAACACACGCATCAATTATCGAAATCACCGAAAAATATTGGTGGTGGACGGAGAAGTCGGATTTATCGGCGGCTTTAACATCGGAGCGGAATACCTGGGAAAAGGACCGCTTGGGTATTGGCGCGACACGCATTTAAAAATTTGCGGCGGCGGCGTTGCCGGCCTTCAGCGCCGATTCATATTGGATTGGAATTACGCCGCCAAAGAAAAAAGAATCAAAGACGATACGACATACTATTCCGATAAAATAATCACCCCAAGAGAAGGAAAAGCCGTTCAAATCGCCTCTTCCGGACCGGACACACCGGGTGCTGCCATTTACAGCGGTTTTTTAAGCTTAATCGGGCACGCCAAAAAATCCATTTACATTCAAACCCCGTATTTCATTCCGGATCAAAGTATTTTCGAGGCGCTTCGAGTCGCCTGCTTGTCCGGAATAGACGTTCGAATCATCATTCCGAATAAGCCGGACCATCCGTTTGTGTATTGGGCGTCTTATTCGTATTTGGGGGATTTGATTCGGCTCGGCGCAAAAGGATATACGTACGAGCACGGATTTATTCACAGCAAAACGGCCGTTTTTGACGGAGAAGCGACGACAATCGGAACCGCCAATTGGGATATTCGAAGTTTTAAATTAAATTTTGAAACCAACGCTTTTATTTATGACAAAGAGTTCGGAGAGCAAATGAACCGAATCATATTAAAAGAGCTGGAAACGGATTGCGAGCAGGTAACGGTTGAAAAATACAACAATCGCTCTTTGGTTGTCCGAATTAAAGAAGGGTTTTGCCGTTTGATTTCGCCGCTATTATAAGGAGAGGAAAAATGGAAATAACGGATAAAAAGTATTTTATGAAATACAATGACTCAACCGGCCGCAAACTAAGAGGATTGACAAATTCATTTTTGGAAAAAAATAAGAATTTATCGGAGGAGGAAGAAGAGGAGATATTTCAGGATTTGTCGTGGCATCTTTGGGAAACGGAGAGAAAAACGCCGCTTAAAGAAACCGGAGAGGATGAAGTCGTTCGCGGAATTTTAGCGTATCGTTTGATGTTTCAAAAAGAACTCAACGAACAAAATTTTCACGAGGTCATGTACTATTTGTCCGAAATTTTAAAAGGACCGAATAAGAAAACGGCGGCCGTTTCTTATCGAAGAGTTCAGGTCGCGATTTTTAACGAGTGCGGGAGACGGATTTATAAGCCTCCGGAGCCGGAGTATGTAAAAGCTTTGATGATCTCTTTTTTCCAACAAATTCAATCGTTAATCCAAGAGGAGATGTCGCTGCCGGAAATATTTTATCATGCTTCTTTGATTCATTTAAAATTATTTTGGATTCATCCGTTTGTGAAAAACAATATAAAAGCGGCGATTTTAATCGAAAAATGGTTTTTGGCAGAGAAACTCGAAAAAACGTACATCCGGCTCCCCTCCGAAAAATATTATTTTGAAAATAAAAAAAGATACGACATCAACACGCTTCTCGGCTCAACTTATGCCGGCATTGACGACGGCCGTGTTTTGCCATTTTTGTTAATGCTTCCGGAAAGTTTGAAAACGGAGGATTAAATAAATTTAAAAACCGGGATTTTGATAATTTATTAATATCAAATCTTCTTTTAATCCTCATGGAAATTTTGGTGGATGTCGGCGGAAATCCGGGAAGAGATTGCCGCGGATTTTGTAAATATTGTTATTTTAAAAATGTCAAAAAAACGGAGCCTTTGGGATGTAAATATTGCCCGCCGTTTATAAAAGGGTGCGATTATTGCGTGCGAAGCGTCTTTGAATCCCATCATGGTTTTAAGCCGATGAAACAAGTCTTGGACGAGACGGCCGCTAAGATTTACAGTCGCTCCGGCTCCGACATTTCGGGATTTGTTATAACGGGCGGCGGGGATGTCAGTTGTTATCCGGAATTTTTGCCGCTTTTATCCTTTTTATCCGAATTCGGTCTGCCCGTTAAAATCGGATATACCAGCGGCAAGGGTTTTGACGGGTCGGAAGCGCCGCGTTTAAAAGAAGCGGGCATTCGGGAAGTGAATTTCACGCTTTTTGCGTCGGACCCGGCGCTTCGAAAGGAGTACATGGGCGACTCGACGCCGGAGATGTCGTTGAAAGTTTTTGAAGAGCTTTGCGATTTTTGTCATGTTTACGCGGCCATTGTTCTCGTTCCGGGTGCAAACGACGGCACCGTTTTGGAAAAAACCTTATCTTGGCTGGAAGAAGTCGGCGCCAAAGGCGCTCTGTTGATGCGTTTTGCCAACAAAACGGAAAACGGTTTGATTTTGGGAAATGCGCCGGTGATTCCGGGTGTCGTTTCTCACACGATTGAAGAATTTGCAAATATTGTTCGGACCGCTTCAAAAAATCACCCGAATCTAAGAATCTCGGGAACACCGCTTGAAGACCCGCTTTTGGATTCCCCTTTCGCGATTCGAAACGATTCCGATTCTTTGGCAAAACTTCCCAAAATCGATAAAGAAGCGACAATCATCACAAGCCTTTCGGCCGAGCCGCGCTTGTCGGAAATTTTTGAAAAACTCGGGGGAACGGTCAACGTGGTCGCCGCGAAAAAAGACATCGCGTGCCTGATTACGGCGGATGATTTAAGAGAAATCAACCCGACCGAATTAAAAGATACCGTTTTCGTCCCCGGCCGCTGTTTTGTTCACGAAAAAGAGCTCAAAGAGATTTTAATTCCCGAAAAATCCAAACGCATCGTCCGCCGCGGTCCCGATACGCTCTCAATTGACGGCGAAATGTCGGCAAGCATGACCAAAGAAGAAGTGCTGGATTTTGAGGTTCAAGCATTTACTGAATTGATTCACCAAATAAACACACTCGGACTGCCGCCGAAATAAAAGAATTGAAATAAAAAATAAAATGCCTGCCTTCAATCGCGAAGTGCATCATTTTATCATTTTGTCATAGGATAAGAAACCAAATTCCGGCAATTCCAAAAAGTGAAAAACGGAATACTTGCCTATTTATCTTCATTTATCCCGGTTTCTCATCGCATCCCTTTTGGAATCGGACAGGGCATCCGCGGAAAAACATTTCCGGGCTGTATTTGAGGAATGTTTGAAAATCCCAAATACGACCGCTAATTTTCGATTTTTTTTGTGAGCGATAGCGAGCAAAAAATAATCGGAAATGAGCGGATTCGACCAAGAAAAATCAAATAAAAATAACATCTGCTTTTTTCGTTTTTAGTTTTTGAAAAATTGCGGAACGATTTCGCTGTTTGGCGCGGCGTGATTTTGTTGAAATGCCGTATCGCATTTTTATTTTTCAACTTTGTCAGCGTTTTTGTTTTGCAGTTTGTATCTATAACAAAATGTTTTCAAAAACGGAATTTCTAATTTTTCGTGAATTTCCTTTTGGAATCGGACAGGGCATCCGCGGAAAAACATTTCCGGGCTGTATTTGAGGAATGTTTGAAAATCCCAAATACGACCGCTAATTTTCGATTTTATTTGTGAGCGAAGCGAACAAATAAAATCGGAAATTTGCGGATTCACACCAAAAATATAAAATGAAAAATTACTCCCTGTTTTTTCCATTTTCATTTTTTAAAATTTATCAGACGGTTTCGCTGTTTGGCGCGCGTGATTTTTGTTGAAATGCCGGTCGTGTTTTTGCGAATTTATTCATTTTTCAAAAACGGCGCCGACTTTTTTCATGTCTTCAAAGAAATGAGGATATGAAATTGAAACGGAATCGGCAGTATCGATTGTGGTGTTTCCAAGAAGCATTCCGGCAACGAATAAAGACATGACAATGCGGTGATCGTCCCACCCGTGAAAATCAGCGCCGATGAGTTTGTTTTTACTTTTTTCACCGGAAATAATTAAACCGTCTTCTGTTTCTTCAATGAAAACGCCGGCTTTTTTTAATTCAACCGCCATCGCTTTTAGGCGGTCCGTTTCTTTTAAGCGAACGTGAGCGGCATTTATAATTTCCATTTCGCCGTCCGAAAATGCGCCGAGAACCGCAAGCGTCGGAACCAAATCCGGCGTTTTTCCGGCGTCGTAAACGATTCCTTTTAACCGTCTTCCACGATTGGAAACGCGAATGACGCCGGCCTTTTTGTCCCACGAAACGTCGGCGCCCATTTCTTTTAAAACATCAACGATGGCGCTGTCGCCCTGCGCGGAATCAAAAATATTTTGAACTTTGATTTCGGCGTTTGGAATCAACGCCCCCGCGGCCAAAATGTAGGAAACGGAAGAAAAATCGCCGGGAACGGCGTAGTCCGGCAGCGAATAAGTTTGATTGCCGGAAATGAAATAAGAAAGAGAAGCGGGAGTATTTTCATTTGCCGCGGTGCCGGCTGCGGCAAGTTTCGCATTTGCAACCATATTTAGTATGGCGTTGGCCGCTGCAAGTTCCGTATAAGAAACAGGATTTATTGCCGCGTCTGCCGCAGCAAGTTCCGCATCTGCGACTGTATTTATTGCCGCGTCTGCAGAGTCTGCCGCGTCTGCAGAGTCTGCCGTATCTGCCGCCGCTTCATTCGTTTGCATCCTTTCTGAGAAAGTTTCTTGAATTTCAATGCCCGCTTTTTTCGCGATTTCTAAAGTGATGTCGACATACGGTTTTGATTTCAATTCGCCGTCGATGCGAATGACGGAATCGCCGTCTAAAAGCGGACAAGTCAGAAGAAGCGCGGAAATGAATTGCGAACTCATGCCGCCGTCAATGGAATACGCTCCCGGGCGAATCGGTCCCTTGACGGTTAAAGGCGCGCAATCGTTGTTGTTTTTCGATTGAACTTGAGCGCCCATTTGTTGAAGCGTTCGAATCAGGGGGGTGTTGGGTCTTTTTTGAATGGAATCATCCCCCGTCAACGTGACATCCCCGTCTAAAAGCCCGGAAAAAGCGGTCATCAAACGAAGCGTCGTTCCCGAATTGCCGACATCGATTACGTTTGAAGGAACGACGGGTTTGCCCCCGAAACCGCAAACGATGAGAACCGGTTTGCCGTTTTCGGTTGTTTCTTTAATTCGGGCGCCAAACATTCGGCAAGCTTCCAAGGTTGATATCGTGTCCGCCGACATCAAACAATGAAACAACCGACATTCACTTTCCCCAAGGGACGCCGCAAATATCGCGCGGTGCGTATAACTTTTGGAGCCGGGCGCATCGATTTCGCCAAAAAGGCGGGATTTTTGAACGGAAACAATCATACCTTTTCGTAGGAATTGAAAGATTATAAGGTTTGAGGAACAGATTTTCAAAATTTTTGAGCAATATGCAAATTGTTCCGTATTTTGTATATTAATAGTTCATATGTTGGATTTTTTCAAATAGGTGTCAAACTTAAAAAATCAATTTTTCAAATATTTAAAAAAGAGATTGAAAAAAAAGAAAAAGAATTGCCGGACAAAACGTCCGACAATTTGCGAATTTTACATTCGGCGGAATTATTTTGCCGGAATGATTAATGTTCTTTCACCGGCAGGCTCGAATTCTCTGAGCGCGCCGCGACCGAATTCGTATCTCGGTCTGGTGAAGTCGAACGGCAAAAGGTCGTCTGCGAAACAGACTTTGATCAACGGGTTGACGGTGTAGGCATCGCCTCTTGTGGAGTGCGCAGCCATTGTGATACCGGCATAACCGCCCTGGTGACCGACGTTCATAGCGTAGTTGGGGTAGTTGGGACCGCGAAGTTCTGCGGGAGCACCTTCATCGCCTTGGTAGGAACAAACGTTAGAAGCACCGCACTGGTCCTGCAAGTCGTAGCCGTAGAAGCCGAGACGGCCCCATGCTTCCTTGTGGAGGTACATGGAGAGGTACCAGCCGGAAAGACCTGCGTTACCGTTTCCTGTTGCGATAGAAACCGCACAACCGGCCGCTGCCGCAAGGGAAGTCGCTCTCTGTGAACCGCCGAAGTGGTCTTCAAGAGCAGACGGGTATCTTTCGTATTCTTCAATACCGTAGAGGGTGGATTCGGTCGCGATGTCTTCAATGACTTCGTTTGTCGCTCTCACTTTGTTTGTGGTTCCGGTTTTGGCCGCGTTGTTGTACTTCTTGTTGATGTAATCGACGTTGTAGTACAAGTTGTTGTCCAAAATGTCGTCCGTGTAAGCGGCGGTTGCGTATTGTGTGAAACCGACACCGCCGGACATGTATGAACCGAGCCAAATCTGGTCGTACATGACACAGCCTGCGCCGACCACTTCAAGGGCGACCTTTGCGGGATCGTCGACATTGACACGGCTTGTTTGGATAATATCGGACAAGTGACCGAATGAAACGCCTCCGGGTTCGTTGGGCGCTCTGACACGTCTTGCGGGGAGCATTTCACCCATGTTGATGGAACCGGCGTGTTTTGCGGCATAGGACAAATCAGCGACAGCTGCTTCACCGGCGCACATGTTGTATGCGGAGATGAAGGACATACCGATTTGCATGGCAGACCATCTGCTGGTTTGACCGCCGTCAGTCGATCGGATGACAATCGTCGGGATGTGAAGCGCCTGCCACGAGGTGTTTCCAATCGCTGCTTTTAATTGTTCCGCTTGTTCGGCCGGGAACATTTTGTTGATGTCAATTAAGAACTGTTTGTCGATTTCGTCTGCGAGGTCATCGTTTCCGGTAAACATCTTAACGAAACAGTCGTCGACAAGCCCCGGGTGACATTCAACCATCATTTCCTGAACGACCGCGCCGCCCGGAAGGGAGTGGTTGAGGTTTTCAAGGTAGTTGTTGATGGTCTCAGGCGTCACTTCTTTGCCCAATCTCTTTTCGAGAGTGTCGTGAGCCATGTCGAGACCGACAATGTTGGTTCTCTTGATATCGTCAACCATTTGCTGCATTGCGGCGTTGTTGACATAGTGTAAGTCGTCCGGGTCACAAACAAGGTCTGTGCCTGAAATTCTGTACGGCGTAATCGCTCTTTGACCGAGCGGCGCGCCGGTGTGCATCATGGGGTTGTAGCCGACAAGACCTCTTTTCTTTGCGATTTCTTTACCGGCTTTAATCATGTCTCTTTTTCTGGGGCTCTGTTCCGGACCGAGTCTGTAGAATTTCTCGGTCTTTGAGGTAATATCGGTACCGCCCTGTCTGTTGTCACCATAGTCCTCAGCGAACTTGATTTCCATGGATCTCTTAAATCTTTCAAAAATATCTTCTCGTGCCATTTTTGTCACTCCTTACTGTGCTTTCTCCACACCGGGTCTGAAGCCGTACTGAGTTCTCTGTAAGTAAACTCTCTGAACCCATTCAACTGCTTCCGCATCGGATCTGAACGGAACGTTGTCCACACGGTAGATGGTGGTCCTCTTGGCTAATTCGTCTTCGGACATGGGTTTTCCGAGGTTGACTTTTCTGTCAAGCGGAATAGCCACTTGGTCTTTGTCCATAATGATGACATCGCCTTCGAGTCTTCTTCTGTCAAGCATGTCAAACATAACGCCGTCTTCTTGGAGACGGACAGAGTGACCGTGAACAGTTGCGCCGCGGATACCGCTGCGTGCCGGACAAGTCATCTCGGATTCGAGTTGATCTTTTGCGACAATTTCCATATCTCTTTCACGTGCTTCAACGATTTGACGACCGGAAAGTGTACCGGGGTCAACGCCTCTGAAGTTGATGGCGGCGTAGTAGGATCGAACGTACGGAACGGACGGGGCGTTGTACATAGAGTCAACGAACTGAACGTATCTGATACGGTCGCCTGCTTTTGCGCCGGGCGTCGGTTCGACCAATTCTCTGATCGGGCACGGCGGTTCTTCCATTTCCGCAAGCGGCGGGTGCGTGCTGGGGTAGTCCTGACCGGGTGCGCGGTGGCCGAGAATCGCCGTTAAATCTTCGTCGGAAATTTCCCTTAATTTTTCCACTTTGTGACCCATGTGTTTTCTTCTGTTTTCTGCAACAGAGGTTGTACCTGGATAATATTGTGCTTTATATGCCATATTCTTAACTCCTTTATTGGATTTGGCCTAATGTTTCCTTTACTTTAACAATAATCTCACTGAGTTTCTCGCGCGACGCAGCGTCTCCTCTGGAAACGCCGTTGACGAGATTCATAATAACGCCATCTGAAATCTGATCTTTTTCTCGGGGTTTAACGTAGCGGGTTTTAATACCGACTTTAGCGAAATCTTCAAAGTCGACAAGCGCTTGACTGATAATAACTGCGGGAATACGAACGCCGCTGAAAATATCTCTGGCTTTTTTAACAAAATGGTTTCTGACATTACCGAAGTGAATAATCGCCATTTTGTGCATATTAATTTGATCGATTTCTTTGGGATCAATCCCGAAAGAACCCATAGTACCCGAATCGGGATAACCCGTTCCGGCATAAAGAACCAAAACGCCTGTTTGAATATTTTCTCTGCGAATCGCGTATGTAATTTCACAAATCGGTTTTGTAACGTGCCTTCTGCCCGAACCCATCGCGACGACAACGACATCAAGCTTTCCGGCTTGAGAAAGCGTTCCCGCGCGCGCAAGACTTCCGCCTTTGCCATGACTGATGCCGAGGCGGCAGTCAACGACTTGAGTGTTTCGATCGAAGTTCATCATTTTTTTAACCTCTTTGGTCCGTACGGTTATTATTTTTATTCGCTGCCTTTTTCATTTTTTTCGATAAAGACGATTTGATCGAGTTTTCCTTTCGGATCGGTCATGCCGAGCAAACGTTCGTCGGGGGCGGGCCCCATTTTCGCATAGTCAACAACGGTTGAATATTTTTTGAAAAATACGCCTTTGTAAAACTCAAAGGGGAAACGAAATATTTCGTCGCATATTTTCTTGATTTGATCAGCCGTTTCGTCACTGTCAACTTCAATCAAAAGACGACTTAACGTGACGCGCATGTTCACTTGCTGTCCTTCCACTTCGATAGATTTCTTAAGCGGATGGTTGACTTTTTCACCGGTACCCGGACCATAGCCGACTTTGTCGGGCAAACGAGACCCCTGGACCAGTACCCGAATAATACCGTCGCAATCGTAAACTTTTCCGAGAAGGATTTCCGTCGTTTCGGGACTTAAGATTCTCTGCGGAACAATTTCGATTTGAACCGTATTGTTTCTTGCGGATTCACAATGGCATCCTGATTCAGTGGGACATGTCATAGTATCATCAGACCTTCATCGGGATATTTAGAGGGCTCCTGCAACGGCTTTAATCGGTTCTCTGAACTCTTCGATGGTTCCGAAAACGTCTCCGATAATTGCAGAGGTCGATTCGATTGTGAACATTTGAGTTCCTGCGTCAAGAGAAACGGCTGCTGCGACACAAGGAATAGCGAATCCTCTGGAGTGTCTTGTAACAACGTGGTTTCCGTTAAAGATACCGGGTCCGCCGCCGCCGTAAATGGAGTGGCTGAAGAAAGAGAAGCCGACGGATGCGCCCTGGAGCTTACCGTAGTCACAGCCCGGAAGGCCTGTTTCTTTTTCGAGGATGTCGTTGAAGTAAAGCATTGTTGCCGCAACGTCTTGTGCCGCGCGGGATGCGCCGCAGTTCACCATTGTCGCCGCAAGTGTGCCGGCTGCTGTGTATGCGTTCCATTTGGCGACATCGTCTGCTTTGTAGAAGTTGTAGCCGGATGCGCCTGTTTTATCAACGTGAATAACTTTGTCTTCGATGGCTTTGTTGACGAGTGTTTCGATAACGGATCCGACGGTTCCGCTTTTGCCGTTCTCTTTAACCATTTCGTAGACCATGTTGTTGGCGTTTAAGCCTTGGTAAGCCAAGCCGAGAAGCTGGTGTCTTTCAAAGTCACCGATTGCGCCGCCCATTTCAAAGATACCGGTTTGCTCATAAATTGAAGACAAAGCGGCTGCGTTCATCGCGTTTCTTTTGGTAATGGCTGCCACGTGGTTGGATGTGATGTTTCGAAGTGAATAACCGAGACCCTCGTTGTTTTGGGGGATGTCGAGAATTCCTTTAATCGGACTTCCTGCCATACCGACGGTGACCGGGTAGCTGCCCCAGCAGGCGGCTTTGACGATCATGGAGTCGTACATGTCAGTGTTGTATATGTCAAGAATCGCTTGGGTCATCGCTGCTGCGCTGACTGTCATGGAAGCTGTGGATTCTGCGCCGGACATCAAACGTGCTGTCGGGATTTGAATCAGAATTTGTTTGCCGCCTGCCAAGGGTTTGACAACGGTGTCGTCGCCTTCGTCGACTTGAACCAATTTTTTAACGGCATCAACGATTGCGCCTGAGTTTTCAACCAAGTTGTACTCAAGTTTGCGTCCGAGAATTTGCTTTGCAGCGCCGCCCATTTTACCGGTTGCGAGTGATTTCTCAATACCGGCGAGGTTAACGGCAACTGAACGTTTGGTATCCATAATGATTTTTTGGATGGCCTTGTTTTTGACGGGAGCAAGGTCTCTTATGTTTACATTGCTCTCTAAGAGTTGTCCTCTATCGCTGTAGATATCTACTGTGTCAGACACGGATATTGTCCTCCTTATTATTTAAAACGAAATCGGGATGATAAAAAAATACGAACCGATGTTTGAGTTTTTTGTTAAAATAGATCTATTGACAAATGAACTCAATTTATCATTCCAATCATCTATCCAATTCGCAAGTTTATACTTAAATCTTTTGAGATTAAAAATCAAAAAAAAGCGATAATGAGGAATTAATATGTAAAATGTATATTTAGATTAACACATCGTAATATGATGACAAATAGATTGTATTATTCAAAGAAAATGGAAATAAAAATGAAAGATGAAAATGGATAAATAATGATAAAAGAAAAGAAAAAAAGAAAGGGAGAATTTTTCAAAGAATTGAAAAGGATTAAAAAAGGAAGAACAGTCGCCTTAAAACAAAAAAAAACGGGGCGAAAAAAAAGAATATATAATAAATAATCATAAAAAATAATTAAAATATAAAATATGAAAAGCTCGCCTGTCAAAAAACATATAAATTCCGACCCCTTTTTTCACCGCTCTTTTTAAAAACGAAAAGAACCGGCATTCATAAAATTAAAAACCGTCAGCGCCGAATTAAACAAGAAAATAAAAACGGCTTCTGCCGGAGTAAATAACGGGGATGTATTTGTTTTCTGTTTTTTTAAAAAATTAAAACCCTCCGATTTTCACGGCATTGCGCGGCATGAATAATCGAGAGGAGTCAATAGAGCGAAAAGGAATGTTATAAAATTATTCAAGCGCTTTGACAATTTTTCTTAAATTCCAATAAATCACAACATTGGTAATGCCGTAAAGAATCAATGAAATCGCAATCGTGTAAACGACAAGCATGGAAGATAAGAGGGGCATAAACAACAAAGCAAATCCGGCAATGGAATAAAGAAGGCCCAATATTGTTGAAAGCCACCAATATTTGACACCGTAGGAGCGCAGGGATAAAGAACCGACGACACGCAAAATACCGGAAAATAAAACCCAAACGGCGAACACGGTCGGAATAAAAGCCAATAAAGCGTCACTGCCGCGCCCGAACAAAATCCAAATACCGATTATTAAAGAGAGAATGCCGCCGGCTAACCACCAACCGGAACGCTCGTCTTTTCCTTGATCGATAAATATCAATATTTCGGAAAGGCCGGAAAAGAGTAGCAAGAGCCCGAGGATAAGAGTGAGCGCCACCAAACTTTCATACGGCGTAAAAATAACAACAATGCCTAAAAGGGTCATTAAAAGACCGGAAAGGAGCAGAAAGATTCTGCATGATTTAAAGAAATCCATATTTTTAACTCCTTTACAGTTGAGATATACATGAATATTATTAGAATCATTACAAGTAAGAATACAATAAAAATAAACGCCAAACGCCGATAAAATAAACAGCGTTTATGAAACATAATAAAGAAAGACGAGGGATTATATAAATAAATCATATCAAAAAAAATAAAGAAATGAAAATATAAAAAACGAAATTGAAAGAGAAAAATAAATCAAAAAAACGAAAAAAATACAAGAACCGGAATAAAATAAAAAAAACGAAAAAATACAAGAAACCGGAATAAAATAAAAAAAACGAAAAAAATACAAAAAACCGGAATAAAATAAAAAAAACGAAAAAAATACAAAAAACCGGAATAAAATAAAAAAAAACGAAAAAAATACAAGAAACCGGAATAAAATAAAAAATAAATAAACCGGTCGAGCCGATTTATTCATTAAAATCCGTTGTTATGAATTTTCCAACTCTTTGAGAACCATTTCACGCGCGAGTCGCGCGTCCGCTTTTCCTTTGGACTTTTGCATCACTTTTCCGACGATGAAGTTCAAGGCTTTTTCCGTTCCGGCTTTATAATCCGAAACGGCGTCGGGGTTTTCGGCAATCGCTTCTTTTGCGGCGGCGGCGATAAAGTCATCGGCGACCATGGCCAACCCTTTTTCTTTAACGATGTCCGCCGGTTTTCCGCCGTCGTCTAAAAGCGTGCGGATGATGAAAACTCCGCTCTCTTCACTGATTTCTTTTTGAGAAACCATTAAAATGACCGAGACGATGTCTTCTGCGGAAATCGTTGTGACCGGCAAATCGCGATAATTCAATTCCCCTTTGACGATATCGGCTACCCAAGAAGCCGCCGATTTCGGATCGACTTTGGATGCGACATTTTCAAAGAGATCCGCAAAGGCCCGCTCCGTCACCAAACTTTTCGCGTGCGCGTCTGAAATGTCATATTCTTTGACAAAACGGTCGCGTTTGGCGTCGGGAAGTTCCGGCAGGGTTGCGCGAATGCCTTTGACGCGATCGCCGACCACATACGGCACCAAATCAAAGTCCGGGAAATAACGATAGTCGTCCGCCGTTTCTTTGGCACGCAGACTGATTGTCACGTTTCTGTCTTCGTCATAATGCCGCGTCTCTTGAATCAGCGTTTTGCCCTTTCGAAGCGCGTCTTTTTGCCGCATGATTTCGTAATTGATGGCTTTCTCAACGGCTTTGTGAGAGGAGATGTTTTTCACTTCAACGCGCGTTCCGTTGATGCGCTTGCCGTTAAAGCTGTTGACGGAAATGTTGGCGTCCGCCTTCATTGCGCCTTCGCGCGAGCCGTCAAAAACGTCCAAATATTCCAAAATGCTTCGAAGCTTGTCCAAAAAGCGGCGCGCTTCTTTTGCCGAGCGCATATCGGGCTCCGTGACGATTTCAACAAGCGGCATCCCGGAGCGGTTAAAGTCAATCAAGCTGCCGGCGGATTTGGCAATCGACCCGATGTGAACCATTTTTCCGGGATCGTCTTCCATGTGCGCGCGGTTGATTCGAACTTTTAATTCCCCGTCTTCTCCTTCGATGACGACATATCCGCCTTTCACGATCGGTTTATCAAATTGAGTCACCTGGTAACCGTTTCCGAGGTCGGGATAGAAATAATTTTTCATGAAAAAATCGGTTTCGTTTTCGATTTCGGAATTTAAAGCCAAACCGATTTTAATCGCGTAATCGACGCATTTCTCATTCAAAACCGGCGTCGTTCCGGGAAGCGCCATACAGCTCGGGCAAAGGCAGGTGTTTGCGGCCTCGTCCGTGTAATCGGTCGTGCATCCGCAAAACATTTTGGTGTTCGCTTTGTTCAACTGAACGTGAATCTCAAGGCCGACCATGACTTGGTCCGGATTTTCATAAACCATTCAAACCGCCTCCGGAAGAACGAAATCGATCGCCTTTTCAAACGCGTCCGCCGCGGCAATCACGTTTTCATCCATCAAATAACCGCTCATCATTTGAAGGCCGACCGGAAGATGTCCGATGTTGCCGCACGGAACGGTGGCGACCGGCAGACCCGCCAAATCGGTTCCGGCCATCGCGGCCGAATACGAGCTGAGTTCAAACCCGCATCCGCCGACACAAACACCGTTTAAGTCGGGTGCGACCGTGTTCGTGGTCGGAGAAATGAGGAGGTCGTAATTGTTGAAAACGGAATCGAATTCATCGACAATCAATGTTCGAATTTGAAGGGATTTCATATAATAATCCTGATACTGCCCGGTGGTCAGCAAGTGAACGCCGAGCATGATTCGTCTTTGAACCACGGGACCGAAAAGCGCTCTTGTTTGGGCAACCATGTCATGCCAGTTGTCGGCTTTTGCGCGCGGCCCGAATCGTGTGCCGTCGTACCGAGAAAGCATGGCCGAACTTTCGCCCGCGGCGATAATGTCGTGAACGGGCTGCATCCATGAAGCGGTTTTTAAGGATATTTTTTCACAAACCGCGCCGAGTTTTTCAAAAACGGCGACGGATTCTTCAAAAGTTCTTAAAACACTCGTGTCGACATCTTCTAAGAATTCGAGCGGAATGCCGATTTTAAATCCGGTTAAAGGTTTGTCGCCGGATTTGATTTTCGCCGAGTAATTGATTTTTTCCGGCAACGAAGTCGTGTCGCGCGCATCGTGTCCGGAAAGAACGTCTAAAACGGCAACAACGTCTGAGACGGTTGACGCGGTGACGCCGATTTGTTCCAAGGAGCCGGCGTAATAAATCAAACCGTATCTGGAAACGGCGCCGTAACTCGGTTTAAAAGAAACGGTTCCGCAGTAAGACGCTGAAACTCTTAAAAGACCGCCGGCATCCGAACAGACGGCGGCCGGAACGATTCCGGAAGATACGGCGGCGGCCGATCCGCTCGGTCCGCCTTTTTTCGTTTTGTCCAACGGATTGGAAACGGGACCGCATGTGCTTGCGGCGCCGAGAATGCCGAATTCCGCCATGTTTGTTTTACCGATTAAAACAGCGCCGGCGTTTTTAAGTTTTTCAACGGCGGCTCCGTCAAAGGGCGGAATGTATCCTTTTAATATTTGAGAACGGCAAGTCGTCTCAATATCTTTTAAAGAAATGTTGTCGGAAAGGACAATCGGAACGCCGGATAAAGAGCCGGAGCCGACGGGTTTTGCATTTTCGCAAATCGTTGCAAAAATTCCGAAGTCTTCTTTTTTCATTTTATTCAGACTTTTTGCCACCGCTTTTTCCCCGGCGGCTTGAAAATCTTTAATTGTTTGAACCATGTTTTCCCTCAAAATAAAATTTAATTTTTGCCGACATCTTATAATATCTTTGGAATTTTAAAAGACGTTTCATGAACTTCCGGCGCGTTTTTAAGAGCGTCCTCCGTTTTCATAGACGGTGAAACGATATCTTTTCGAAGAACCGTATTCAAACGCGACGGGTTGACTGTTTTTTTAACATTTTCTGTCGGTGCGTCTTGAATGACGGCATAAAAATCCAGTTTGCCGTTGATTTTTTTTTGAAATTCGGGAAGATCTTTTTCGTCCACCGCGATTCGCGCGGCCCAGGCGATTTCGGCTATTTTTTCATTCGGAATCATTTATTTACCCCTTAACACAAATATATTCATGCGGATTATAACGGTGTACCCTATTTAAAAAATCTACCATTATGAAATAAAAAATTAAAAAACAGAATAGATTATAAATCATGAAGGTTTTGTCAAAATAACAAAATAATCTATCAAAATAATTAAAATATTCAAAATAATTAAAATAATCAAAATAATCAAAATAATCAAAATATTTAAAATAACAAAAAAAGGGGATTAAAATGTCAAAGGAATATGAATTTGCAGGAAGCCGATTTCTCGGCAAAGAAGTCAACCAAAAGAAAGCAACACTGAACGATTCCTCTTTCGTCGTCGCGTCCGTTGAAGCCGGAAATACGACGACAAAGTGTATTTTAACGGTCACGGATTTGAAAACCGGAACGACGGAAGTCATCGGAAAACATGTCCGCTTGACGCGGGAAATTCAAAAACCGAGTCAACTTTCAGCGGTTTTTGGAAAAACGTTGAGCGGAACGGAATTGACGAAAGAAACGTTGTCGGAATTGGTTAAAGAAACGATTGAGCAAACTCTGAATGAGAAGGGATTGACCGTAGAGGATGTCCATTTCGTGGTCCGTTCCACCGGCGTTACCGTTGAGACGGGCGAGCAGCTTCAAATGATTATATTGGCGTTGGCCGATGGTTGTTTAAAAGCCGGATTTCCGCCGCGGAAAATGACCGGATATTTAAGCTTGAAAAATATGCCGGATTTATTAAGACCGCATTCTTATTTGGAATGCGTCTATTTTGACGGCGCCGTTGCGAGCGTCCGCCCTCCCGAGAGTTTAAAGAACGGCGTGATTGCCAATGAGATGGAGGGGGAGTTGGCTTTGGCCGGATTAAAAGAAGCCGCAAAACACAGCTGTATTGATTTTAGAAATCCGTGCGTTGCGATTGATATGGGAACGACGCTTTCGGGACGAATTTCGGATGAGAGCGGCCCGTACGCCCAAACCATTGCCAATTTTTGCGGGTATGCCGGCGCCGTGGCCGACGCGTTGGTTTTAGAAATCGACGACGATAAAAAAAGCGCTTATGAATTTATTCCATCCGAGAATGAAACTTTTGAGAAAGGATTGGAAACGGAATTAAAAAATGCTAAAAATGAAATTATGAAATCCGTTTCCGTGATGAAAATCCCGGCGGATAGAAAGCGATTCGGTCCGTTTCATATTCAAAGAACGAGCGATTCCGAAAACGGTTTGATTCTTTTCGGATGCGATGTCGGGGAGGACGGTTCGGATTTAAAGAGGATTTCCGAGATTGGAAAAGAGATTTATGAAAAGGGGGGAAAGGCGGCCGTTTCGCGCCTGGCGGATGAAGTCATGTCGGATATCGCGGTTTTGCTAATCAAATGTGTTCGGGATGAAGAATTGTTAAAAGAGGGAACCCTCATCGGGATTACCGGTCGCGCCGGAATTTCGGGAATGAAAAAAGAATTGACTTTTCAAAAATTAAAAGAGCAAAAGATATTAGAAGAGCCCGAAAAGAGAATTATTTTCGCCGAAGACGGACTTGCGCGCGGCGCGGCGGTCATGGCGCGGTGTATGAATTCGTTGGGGTGCCCGAAAAACCCGATCGGCGGTCGCCGCGGAGGGAAATGCATCATGAAAGAACGTCATGCGCTTCAAAATAAAAAGCAAGAGTGAAAAAACGAACGCTTTTTAAAGCAAGAAATCGGGATGAGAGAAACGGTTGTTTAACGCTGCGCGAATCAAACCGCTCTTAATATAAAAATGAAAAGCAACCAACTTAAAAATATAAAAGATTGAATCAAAACAATCGGTGCCCCGAATTTAAAAAACTCGAAGAAGGTGAGCGTTTCTCCGGATTTTTCGGCGTTTTGTATGATAATAACGTTGCTGGCCGCGCCAAATATTGTCAAATTGCCGGCAATCGTGCTTCCGGCAAGCAACGTCATGTAATATACGGGCTCTGCCGTTTCCAAAAAAGGGAGCGCTAAGGAAACGTACGGCACGTTGGATATGAATTGGCTGAGAATCAGGCTTACGGAATACAAAACGGGAAGAGACGAATCAAAGCTTTCCGGGATGTGATTTTGGAAAAATCCGGTTATGTGGACGGCTTTGATTAAAACAAACATGGAAACGAAAAACAAAAGCGTTTTCCAATCTGTTTTTTGAAGCAATTCCATTCTTCTTTTGGAAAAAAACAAAAGCAAAAAAGCGCCGGCAAAGGAAATCAAAACGAGCGGAATCGGTTTCCAAAAGAGGGAGAAAAAGACGGAAGATAAGATTAAAAGAACGATGAGCGAAAGTGAAAGAAGGGTGAGTCGGCAAAGAGCCGGGTCTTTCTCGGTTTCCAAAACGGGGCAGGGAGAAAAATAATCCGTTTCGTTTGGATTTGATTTTATATATTCTGTTTTGTTTAAATTATTGATTTTGTTTAAATTATTGATTTTGTTTAAATTATTGGTTTTGTTAATATCGGTTTTGTTTAAATTATTGGTTTTGTTAATATCGGTTTTGTTTAAATTTTTGCGTTTGTCGGATTTCATCCGCATCCTGAGATAAAAATACAAAGCCAAAAGGCTCAACAGGGCCGGAACTGCCAAATAAACGAAAAACGGGATAAACGACCCGTTAAAAGCGTGCGTTGCGATGATTAAGTTTGGGGGCGCGCCGACGGGGGAGAGTAAACATCCCGTCGTCACGGAAGCCGCCAGCGCGAACAGCAGAATTTTGGACGGAATTTTGTTAAGGCGGGCGCAACGGATTGCAAACGGCGTGAGAATCACGGCGACGGTGTCATTCATGAGCAGAGCGGATAGAAATCCGGCAAAAAAAATGAAAAAGAAAAGAAAAGAATTTGCCGACGGATACTTTTCAACGCTCTTTGAGACAAAACGGTTTAAAATACCCGAAAGATCAATGGCGGCGCCGACGACAAACATTCCAAAGAGGAAGAAAATAACGTCCCATGAAATCGCGTCAAAAGCCTCTGAAAAAGAGATTTGTTTGAACAAAAGAACGGCGAGCGCGCCAAACGTCATGGACGCCCACATTGGAAAATGATACGGGCCGATTTTTCGAACAATAATCAACAGCAAAACGAAAAAAAGAATCGAAACGGCAAGCGACATTTAAATCCCGATGTAAAGTGTCAATGAAACGAAAAGTCGGTGGCGGTGGCGGCGGCAAGAAATAAAAGACAAGATAAGACGACAATTAAAAAATAAAGAAATGAAAAAGATACCGCCTGTTGCGGCATTCTTTTTGAGATCGTTTCGGCGGAATTAACCGGCGCCTCCGGGAGCGTCTCTGCTTTCTATGTTTTGAAGGGATTCGATGGCTTGTTCTCGAATGCGAATCTTTTCTTCGATATCGGCTTCTAAGTCTCTGCGTTTGATTTCTTCTTTGACGACTTCATCGGTGAGTTCTAAAAGTTCAACTTTGTAATAAAGCTCCGTTGAATCTAAAAAAACCCATACGCCCTCCTCGTCTTCCATGATTTCGGTCACTTTGCCGATGGTTCCTGTGTTAATGTATTTGACATAATCGTCGATTTTAATCTCCAAACCGCGAATATCAAAAACTTTGAGCTCTTCCATGATTTATTTGAATGTTTCTAAGAATAAAAACGTTCTGTTAAATCAACGAAAAATTGAATGAATGACGTGAATGAATGACGTGAATGAATGACGTGAATGAATATAAAAAACAACGATATGTCGAAGTTTTCTCCTTTCTTAAATCGGCCGGGTGTTTTTGCTGTTTGGCGCGGTTTATTTTTATCAAATTAATCGCACGTGTTTAAAAAAAGAAAAAAAGGAGAATTATATTTCCTCCTCGATTCCGGCCGTGTCGATGAAGAATGTCAATAACAGCGTCAAGAACAATGTCAAGAACAGTGTCAATACAGTGTCAAGAACAATGTCAAGAACAATGTCAATGAACAATGTCAATAACAGTGTCAATGAACAAATCGACCGTTCAGCCGTTCTTAATTTCAAAGCGAATGTCGCCGATTCGGGCGACGCGTTCGGCAAAGGCGTTGTGTTTGTGAATGCTTTCTTCGTTGATTTGTTTAATCGTAATGATGGCGTCGTCGGGGAGCTGCGGGAAGGTTTCGGTCACTTTTTTGGCCATCGTTCGAACACAATCTTCGACGAATTTCGGATTTTTGTGCGCTTCTTCGACGACTTTCTTTTCATCGGCGCGTTTAAGAATTTCATAAACGTTGGAGCTCATGGACTCTTCGATGATTCGAATGATGTTTTCCAAACGAACGCCGGTCGTGTCCAGCGTTTGGATGGATATGATTCCGCGGCCGCGCTGATTGTGCGTCGCCATCGGAACGGCGTCAAAAAACAGCGCGATTTTGTCATCCGCCAAGCCGAGTTCTTTTAATTTGTTCTCCGCCTCTTCCTGCATCATGGATTGCGCGCACGGACACGCCGTCATTCCCATCACTTCGGCGCCGATTAATTTTTTAATTTGAACGGCGCATGCGCCTTCCGTTCTTTCGGCGACGGCGTCTGCGAAAATATCGACGAATTGCTGACAATCAACGCCGGTCGCGGGAGATTTTCGGCGAATCATGTATTCGCTTTTCATGCGAACTTCGGCGCGAGAGGCGTATTCATGGCGGCCGATTAAATTTTCGGCGATGTCGCCGCATAAATTCTCGATTTCATAAACCGGAGAATTGGAAATATTCGTTAAAATCTCATCGATCGCTTCAAAGTTTCGAGAGAGATTGGCGCCTTTCCGGTCTGAAGGAAGATCGACGAAAATATCAAAAGAGGACATTAAAATAATCGGCCTTTTGTTTTCTCTTTTGATTTCAATCAGTTTTTTAACATCGGTCACACCGACACGCGTCAGATTAATCGGAACGTTGGGACGATTCGCCTGAACATCCGGAAGAATCGGGCATTTTGACATTTTTTATTTACCTCAACAACGAATTTGTATAATAAAATTACAGAATGATACCGCTAACAAATATCTGTTGATATAAAAATGATATTGTTAAAGCGGTTTTGTTCATTTAATTCAACCCGTAAAAACCGGATTTATCAAGAAGGAGAAAAGCGGCGGCCTCCCAATAAAGGCGCGCCCTACAACGGAAACGGCGCTTGATTTTCAAAAGACAAAACGAAAAACGAAAAATGATAATATCATAAAAAATGAACAATAAAATCATGAAAAATAAAAACAATAAAATAATGAAAAATAAACAAATGAAATTATAGAAAAACGAATAGGGATAAAACGACGGATGCGGCAAATAATATCATAAAAACAGAGAGATAATATCATAAAAACAGAGAGATAATATCATAAAAACGAACAGATAAAATAATGATGAACGGATTTAAAAAAAGATCAGACAAAGCAAAAGTTGCTTTGCCTATGAGTATAACAAAAAAACGGAAATAAGAATTAAATTTCGTCAATTTTTTCGATTTTGACTTTCTCAACAAAGGGTTTGTTGATTTTTGCGGGCATCCATGCGGGTCTGTTTTTGGGTGCGTCGACTGTTTCTTTCCATGCTTTAAAGACGTGAACTTTTTTAGTTCCTCTTTCACGGAGCATGACGGTTTCGGGTTTTTTCTTTGTGCCCGCGCCGCGGTTTGCGACTTTTAATGCGGCTTGTCGGGGTTGTTTGCCGGTAAAGACACCGGATTCGATACCATTTTTATCTCTTAAAACAAAGTTTCTTGTTTCTGCCATCTTAATCACCTTTCGCAATAACTATAATACGATACTGTATTGCTAAGAAGCAATTGTAGAAGCTCATATAAATACTTTATCGAAAAATTGACGCTATGGACACCGATTCGACGAAATAAATTTAACAATATCGGAGCCAAGATAATTATATACATTGGTATCTAATAAATATAAAAACGGAAACGAGGAGAGAGGAGACGGATACCGTTTATAAAAAAAGAGGCATGAAGAGAGGAAAAAATGATATCAAAAGGTAGCAAAACATTCGAAAAAAAAGAATAACAAAAACGCAATCGAACGAGCACGGCCAAAAAACGCGCGGATTTAGAACCGACTTCGTGAATTGTCGATAATTTTGTCAAAAAAAGAAAACAAAACTTTTAAACACACAAATACATAAGGCATAACAAACAAACTCGAAAAAAACAAATTTGCTTCCGTGAAAACGAAAAAACGGCCGAAAAAACGGCCGAAAAAAATACGAGTCCGCAAAATCATAAAATTATAATCTGCAGAACCGATAATACCATAAAAACGTAAGCGATAAACCATAAATCGGAAATCATAAATCGGAAATCATAAACCGGAAACCATAAACCGGAAACCATAAACCGGAAACCATAAACCGGAAACCATAAACCGGAAACCATAAACCGGAAACCATAAACCGGAAACCGTAAAACTATAAAACAAAAATAAATATAAACGAATAAATAAAAACGGACCCAACAATAAAAGGATAAGAAAACAAAATGGCATTGAAATTGGAAGATGTTTTAATTGAATCATTGCCCTACATCCGAGATTTTTCGGAAACGACAATGGTTATAAAAGTCGGCGGAAACGCTATGTTAAACCATGAGAAAGACACGACGATTATGGAAAAAATAATCCAAGACATTGTTTTGCTTCATTATGTCGGTATCAATCCGATTGTCATTCACGGCGGCGGACCGGAAATCAATGATAAAATGGAGCGCATGGGAATGAAACCCAAATTTATCGGCGGGCTTCGGGTCACGGACGACGACACGCTTGAAATCGCCACGATGGTTTTGGTCGGCAACATCAACACGAAAATGGTTTCTTTAATCAACAAACACGGTGCTAAAGGCATCGGGTTAAACGGCATTGACGCCAACTTGATTATGGCCAATAAAAAGAAAAGTCAAAAAATCATCGTGGACGGAAACGAAGAAGACATCGATATCGGATGGGTCGGGGAAACCGAAATCATCAACCCGCGCCTTCTGCGAATCATGATTGAGAACAGATATATTCCGGTCATCTCTCCCATCGCGATTGATAAAAACGGGCACCCGCTCAATATTAACGCCGACACGGTCGCCGGCGACATCGCGGCGGCTTTGGGCGCTAAAAAACTCATTATGATGACCGACATTTCCGGCGTTTTAAGAGATATGAAAGACAGCGATAGCCGTATCTCAAAAATAAAACTTTCCGAAATCGACGGATTGATAAAAGATGAAATCATCACGGGCGGAATGATCCCAAAAATCAAAGGCGCCGAAGTGGCCGTCAAAAGCGGCGTTGAGGGTGTTCATATTATCAACGGAAGCACACCGCATTCCCTCCTTCTCGAATTGTTCACAGATACGGGAATCGGCACCATGATTTTTGATGAAAATGACGGGTAAAACCCGTTTCTTTTTTTATATTTTTTTATCGTCCGTTTTTTATCGTCCGTTTTTTAAAATAATAAAAAAATAAAAAAGTAAAAAACTCAGTTTTTACCGAGTTCTTTTACGATTCTTGCGACATCCGTTCCGACTTCGGAACATTTGGCGGATCCGCCCATGTCAACGGTGTTGACTTTCTTTTCCAAGATGTTTTTCTCAATCGCCGAAACGATGGTATCGGCGGCTTCTTTTTCGCCGAGCGTTTCTAACATGAGCGCGCCGGCCCAAATGGTTGCGAGCGGATTGGCGCGGTCCATGTCTTTGTATTTGGGAGCGGAACCGTGAATCGGTTCAAACATGCTGGTGCCGTTCGGGTTGATATTGCCGCCGGGCGCCAAACCGAGTCCGCCTTGAATCATGGCACCGAGATCGGTAATGATGTCGCCGAACATATTGGGCGTGACAACGACGTCAAAGAATTCCGGATTTTTAACGAACCACATGGTAACGGCGTCCACGTAATTGAAATCCGTTTGAACCGTCGGGTACCCTTTGCCGACTTCTTCAAAAGTTTCGCGCCAAAAACCGTAAATGTCGGACAACACGTTGGCTTTGTCCACCGATGAGAGGTGTTGTTTTCGGCCGGCCGCCAAATCAAAAGAATATTCCATGACGCGTTTGGTGCCTTCTTTTGAAATCATGCCGATTTGATAAGCGATTTCTTCGCTGTCGGTTTCAATGTCAAGGCCGAACTTTGCGGAATACAGCGCCCTTTGGACTTCCAAGAGGTCTTTCTTTTGCCCTTTCGTTGCGCGCCCGCCGATACCGATGTAAAAGTCTTCCGTATTTTCGCGAACGACGACGAAATCAATATCTTCCGCCGTTTTATCTTTGAGGGGGGTTTCGATGCCTTTGAGAAGTTTAATCGGGCGAAGATTGATGTATTGGTCAAACGCGAAACGAAGGTTGAGAAGAATGCCTTTTTCCAAAATGCCCGGCGTCAGCCTCGGGTCGCCCAGCGCGCCGAGATAAATCGCCTTGTGCTGTCCGAGCTCGCGAAGCGTTTCTTCGGAAATTAATTCTCCGGTTTCCAAATAATGGTCGGCGCCGTGCGGATAAGAAATCCAATCCACGTCAAAGCCGAAAACTTCTCCGGCCGCGTCGATTACTTTTTGCCCTTCCGAAACGATTTCGGGACCGATGCCATCTCCGCCGATTACCGGCACTTTGTATTGAGTCATTTTCATAGTTCTCCATTGTTTGATAAAAAATAAAAAATAGGAAACGGTTTTTCAATAATAATATAACAAAATAATAAAATAATAATATAATAAAATATAATAAAATAATTAAGTAACAAAATAATAAAATAAAATTTTGTCAAACACGCCAAAATTACAGGTTTTTCTGCGTGTGTTTGATTAACCCGCCGTCGTCAACAATCTGTAATAAGAAGTCCGGAAACGGCACGGTTTGATACTCTTCGTTTTGAGTTAAGTTTTTGACAATTCCCGCGCCGAGGTCCACTTCTAAAAGGTCGCCCTCAGAAATGCGATCGGCATCGGCGCATTCAATGAGCGGCAAGCCGACGTTAATGGAATTGCGATAAAAAATACGCGCAAAAGATTTGGCAATGACACAACTGACCTTTGAGCCGATTAATGCCAGCGGCGCGTGTTCCCTTGAGGAGCCGCATCCAAAATTACTTCCGCCGACAACGATATCCCCGGGCTGAACTTGCGTGACAAAATCCGGCCGAACCCCGCAAAATGTATATCGGGATAACTCTTCGGGCGTGTTAAAGATTAAATACGTCCCGGGAATCACAGCGTCCGTGTCCACATCGTCACCGAATTTAAAGGTTTTTCCTTTATATGTTGCATTTTCCATACTGAAACACTTTTTAAATTTGAAATGAATAAACGGTTATTTGAAAAACGAAATAGTTTATTAATTTTTCCTCAAAGGGAATTTAAAAAAATGAATTGTCATTTATCAGAGAAATTAAATTCCATTAAATCATTTAATAAAAACAATAAATAATAGAATGAAGACAAAAAAAATGATTTTAAAAAATGATTTTAAAAAATGATTTTAAAAAATGATTTTAAAAAAGTGATTTTAAAAAAATGATTTCAAAAAAAGAAAAAAAAATGGAAACATTTTTTAAAGAGAATAAAAGGGTCGTTGTCGCTTTTTCGGGTGGTGCGGACAGTTCACTTTTGGCAGCGATCGCTTTTGACAAATTGGGATCCGATGCGATTGCCGTCACGATTCAAACGGAGTTGACAGCGGAAGCGGAAATCAAAAACGCGAAAAAAACGGCCAAAGAAATCGGAATCAAACACATCATTCTTGAAAAAAAGATATTGGAGATTCCCGAAATTCGCATGAATCAAAAAAATCGCTGTTATGCCTGCAAAAAAGAAATCATCGCCGCCCTTTTGAAATACGCCGATGAAAACGGATTTGAAACCGTCGTAGAGGGAACGAATGATTCGGATCGATTGTTGAGCGAATCCGATGAGATCCCGCGCCCCGGATTTTTATTTATCGCCGAGCAAAAAAGAAAACAGGAAAAAGAAAAGGCGGGCGCGAAAGTAAAAACGCCTCTGGCGGATTTAAAAATAAAAAAAGAAGAAGTCCGAAAAATGGCAAAAAAAAGAAAGCTGTCTGTTGCCGACAAACCGTCCATGTCCTGTTTGGCAACGCGGTTTTCATATGATACGCCTCTTTCGCCCTCTCTTTTAAAAGGGATTGCGGACGCAGAAAAAATCCCGGCAAGAATCGGCGCCAAACAAATCCGAATTCGCTGCCACGCCGACGGCGCCGGCCGAAAAATCGCGCGAATTGAAGTCGATAAAAAAGAAATGAAGTTGTTCTTAAAAAAGAAAAATCAAATGTGTCTGGATGAGTTGATTGATTTTTTAAAGCGAAACGGATTTTCTTATGTGACTTTGGATTTGGAAGGGTTTAAAAGCGGAAGCATGGATATTTAAAAGAGAAAAAGAAAGGCGGGAAAATAAATTTGGGTAAAGAAGAAGAGATCAAAATATGCCGCGCCCAAAAAGAGGATGCTGTCTCGATTGACATTATTCTCTCAACTTATTTTTTAGATCGCGACGAAATTCCGTATGAAGATTTTTATATCGCCCGCGCCGGAGAGAAAGTTGTCGGCTGCGCCGTGTTTGAAAAAATAAAAGCGCGAAACGAAGATTTGGGGTTTTATGAAATTCATACGATTGCCGTTTTGCCGGCTTACAGAAATAAAGGAATCGGAAAGTTTCTTTTGAATCGATTGATAACGGAAATTGAAAATCGAATTTCAAGTGAGTCAAAAACCCTAAAAACCATCTACACGCGAACAACCGCACCCGATTTTTTTGAACACATCGGCTTTGAAAAAGCGACTCCCGATAAAACGGAATTGTGGGAAGAGTGTTTTTTATGCAATAAAATAGAAATATGTTCTCAAACAGTGCTTATTAAAAATATAGAGACATAAATTAAAAAAATAAATTAAAAATAAAAAGGAACGCAAATGACGCTCAAAATCGGTTTTATCGGTCTCGGATTAATCGGCGGCTCGATTGCAAAAGCCGTTCGGCAATACCACCCGGATTCGGAGATTGTGGCTTTTAATAAGAATGAAGAATCCTTAGCGCTTGCCGTCAAGGAAGGGGTTGTCGATGTCGCCTGCTCTTCCGTGGATGAAAATTTCAGCCGTTGCGACTACATCTTTTTGTGCGCGCCGGTCTCTTTTAACAACGCTTATTTAACTCAACTGAAACAAATCGTGGACGAAATGTGTATTTTAACGGACGTCGGCAGCGTCAAAAAACCGATTCATGACGAAGTCATCGCGCTCGGAATGGAAGAAAATTTTATCGGTGGGCACCCGATGGCCGGCTCGGAAAAATCGGGTTATTCCAATTCCAAGGCGATATTGATTGAAAACGCTTATTACATTCTCACGCTGTCGGAAAAAGTTTCGCCCGAAAAAGTTGAAAAAATGACCGCTTTTATCGAATCTTTAAAAGCGATTCCGATTGTTTTGGATTATGAGCAGCACGATTGCGTTACGGGAACAATCAGTCATCTGCCGCATTTATTGGCGACAACTCTTGTCAATTATGTCAAAGAAAATGATTCGGACGAGGAATTGATGAAAACATTGGCGGCCGGCGGCTTTAAAGATATGACACGAATCGCATCGTCTTCGCCCGTTATGTGGCAGCAGATTTGTGTTGAAAACAGCGAAAAAATCACAGTCATTTTGGAAAAATTTATTTCTTTTTTAGAACAAACGAAAGATAAAATTGAAAAAAAAGAGGCTCAAGCTCTTTATGATATGTTTTCATCTGCCAACGATTACCGCCAAACAGTACCGGATGCGGCTGCCGGATTGATTCAAAAAACTTTTGCCTTCTATTGCGACATTCCGGATGAGACCGGCGGAATTGCAGCGATTGCGACCGTTTTGGCAAACAATCAGATTAATATTAAAAACATCGGAATTATTCATAACAGAGAATTTGAAGAAGGTGTTTTAAAAATTGAATTTTATGAAGAAGAAGCGTTGAAAAAAGCGATTCAAATCCTTCAAGAACATCAGTATGTGATTTATGAGCGGTCTTCATGAATATACAAAAGAAATCGGACTCGACTCTTTTTGCGCCGCGCGGCATTTATTGTTTTGCCGTCGTCACGTTTTCAGAAAAAATAAAAATGCGCTATCGAGTTTTGAAGAAGAATAAAAACCAAAAATCCAAATTCCTTAAAATAATTTGAAGAACCAACAAAGAGAGAGATTTATGCTGACAATGGGCATTGTAAATATGTATGATAAAATCAAAATCGTTGACGCGCATTACCGAGCGATTGCGAGAGCCGCGCCGATTTGCTACGCTTACGGTTTTTCGCTTGCGCTTTTTGATTTTCCGTTTAAAATGGAAAAAAATGAGCTGGTTGAATTCGTGATGGATAAAACCACAATCGGAGAATCCGGAAAATATTTGGATTTGTTAAACCAAGAACATCATTTGTTTGTCTCGGATTTGCCTCCAAAAGGCTTTCCCGCGCATTTCGGCTCGGTTGTCACAACCACCTCCAAACCGTCCCCTCAAAAAACGTTGACGCCGCTTGATGTCGCCGCCGGAAATATGAAAAAGAAATCCTATATGTTTTTAGTCGGTTTGGGTCGAAAAGGACTCCCAAAAGACCTTTTTGAAAGAGCCCAATATCATTTGGACATTACAACCAAAGGCATTTCTCTTGAAACGTGCACGGCAATCGGTGCGATTCCGACACAGATTAACGCGCTGACATTCGCTCTTGAAAAAAGACAAACAGCGACGGGATATGAAAGATATTAAAAACTCAAAAGGGGTCATCGAATGAAATGACTCCAAAAGACAGAGATGAATGAGCCGCCGGCGACGTTTAGGAGATCGGCTTGAGTTTATCGAATGACACCGGATATTTTTTGATAAATTCAAAACCTTTTTTATAATTTAAACTTTACAGAATAGATTATTATGTTACCTATTCGTATAAGTGTTTGTTTTTTTAAATATAATTTGATGGGTTAAAACCATCGTTTTATAAAAATGCGAAGGGATAGGAAAGAGTGATTAAAAATGAAAGAAAGACCGAAAAAAAAATGCGGTTGCGGGAATGGCATATGTCGGGGCGATACATCCGGAAGAGGTCGGAGTTGCAACATTGAATACGCCGGGTTGTTTAAACAAGAAACAGGAGAAAATCCGGGGAAAATAAAAAATGATGTTTTCTATGACGGAAAAAAACATCCTTACTTACAATCAATGCGTGTCAGAAAGTTTTGGGAAATATTAAGATTTAAAGGAAACGTTGACACGGACCGCATTAGCATAAAAGAAGAGGGCGTCATTTCGCAAACGGGGTGGTGACTGTTAATGAATTTAACGAATGAAGACAATGACGTGTATGAATATTCCGGATACAAGATTGTAAACACCACCCGAAACAATGTTGTCATATTGAATGAAGATAATGAATTGTCCATTTATCCTGCCGCGTTGGGAGATAAAATCGTAACGATTCACGTTAAAAAAATTTTATAGTGTTACGTCAATGGAATAAAAATATTCTCATCCATACCGGACAAAACAAAAACAAAGCTGCCGCCTGAAAAAGATGGAACGATTTACATCGTAACAACGATGGTTGCCGACATTCATAAGGAAAGAAAAGATTTCTTTTGCACGGTCAGGCGTGAAGACTATGTGATAAAAGATGCAAACGGGGAGTTACGATATTCCAATGCGTTAAAAAGATTAGAAGATATCATGTGAAAAAATAAAAAAACCGGAATAAAACAGAGGGGATAATATAAAAGGACTGAATAATATAAAAATTAAACAATATAGAGAGGAGACAAAATATAAAACAGAGATAATATAAAAATAAAACAATAGACGTATGAATGAAGAAATCGGATGAAACAGGTGTGTTTTAAAAGCCCGCCGGATAGCGCGTATTACGGATTAACGGTTCCATTTGCGAAAAGAATCGTTTCATGAAAATCGGATTTAAACAATGGTTTAAGCGAAAGAAAAAAACGATAGCGATATAAGAATAAATTTCAGATAAGAAGTCGATAAGGAGAAATCAATCCGATTTTTCAATGAGAGGATTGAAACACACGCGTTGGAAATATTTCAAAAATTGAAACGACGATTACTTTCGATGCGTTTTTTATTTAATTTTGATTTGCTTTTTTGCCCGATTAAATTGGTTTTAAAAAGCCTTAAAAAATGATTTTTTCATAAACTTTAAAGAATGAAAAGAACTATCTACGGTTTATGCTCAGAAATTCTTATATTCAAATGAACGGCATCGGAAAAACCGTTGAAAAAAAGATTTGGGATTTTGGGATTCAATCTTGGGACGACGCTCTTGAGAAGAAAACCGATTTGCCGATTTCCTGCGCGAAGCAAAAGGCGATTGAAGCCGGAATTGAGGAATCCGAGTCCCGTTTAAAAGAAAAAGATCATTCTTTTTTTGCCGAAAAATTGCCGTCGGCCGAGCATTGGCGCGCTTATTCCGAATTTTGCAAGGACGTCGCTTTTGTGGATATTGAAACAACCGGCTTGTCCCCCGGATACGATACGATAACGGTTGTCGGGATTTACAATCGAAAAGAAGCCAAAACGTACGTTCAGGGTATTGATTTGGACGACATCGTCGATGAGTTTTCAAAATACAAAATGCTGATTACATTTAACGGCGCACGCTTTGATTTGCCTTTTATCAAACACGAATTTCCGGAAATTTGTTTCAATCATTTGCATATGGATTTGATGTATCCGCTCAAAAGAATCGGCTACAGCGGCGGTCTTAAAAAAATCGAGCGCGAAATCGGAATCGTTCGCGGCGACAACGTAAAAGATGTCGACGGGTGGGAAGCCGTTCGCTTGTGGAGAAAATACCGGCGCGGCGACGAGGCGGCTTTAGATACGCTTTTGGAATACAATCGCGAAGATATTGTCAATTTGGAAACCATAATTGAGAAAGTGTATCCGCGTTTGATTGAGAATTGCAAATGTCGGGAATGAGAAGATTAAAAATAAAAAAATGAATTCAAAATAAAAAATATATTATAAATAAAAAATGAGATATAAAAATAAAAAATGGAATATAAAAAAGGTTATCGGTTTTTTGTTTTCATTGAAGCAAAGAATCGGTCAAAGTTTTGGGAGGGTTCTGTGGTTTTTCTTTTGTGCCTGTTTGGAAGAAATTCTTTTTCAAATTCTTCAAAAGATTTGTATTTTTTCATTTAAATACTCCCATTAAATTATAATATTTTGCAATATAATGATAATTTAAACTCGCCTCAAAATAATATTCGCGTTTAATCCATACAAAACCTTCCTCTTTGGAGATGACGGCCACATCCGTCGAGCCGTTCATCGACATCGGTTGTGCGGAGATTTTAGGATTAAAAAACGTTAAATGAATGAGGGTTTCGGCCATCGTCGCCAATTCTGATTTTGGCAAATGATTGAAGGCACTAAAAATAGGACACGCATAATTATTTTCTGAAAAATCTTCAATTTTATCCGACATGTTTTTTGATTGCTCGGGACAGAATTCATCGATTAATTCTTTGATATACTCTTTGAAATGAGTGTTAATCCCGCAAACAAATGTGTCTATTGTGTCCTGTTGAGAAAAGGGGAAAATAGCCGCCCCGTGTCCGTTATCGCCTGATTCTACGAAATCTTTCGTGTAATAAAGTTTATTTTCAATCATACGGTCGATGTTTATATGACATATTTTGGGGAAAAGATCATTACATCCGAAACCGGCAACAACGACGCGGGTATAATATTCCTCAAGACTTTTTCTAAAATAGCATTTATTGAGTTCAATTATTTCAATTTTTAAATCGTCATAAATATTCTCATAATATTGTTTCAATATCTCTTCGATTTCATCAAAATATTTTTCAATAAACGAATCATCGCAATCTATGTAATCGTCTATCTTTTTTGTCGATTCGATCAAATTATTTAAACAGGATCGCAATACAGCGATTTGTTCGTCATAACTTAATTCGGAGGATGTTTCATCGAATTTTTCAATTAACGCTTTTTCGAACCGATAAAGAATAAACTCTTGGAAATACCTCAATTCTGCAAAAGCCATTTTTAATTGGTTTTCGTGTGAAAATAAATGACACGTTTCTAAAAACTTTATAAAATCATCGACGCAATCTTCCAACGCGGCATATGATTTTTCGGCGGATTCTTTTTTGTAAAGAGTCATAATCGTTTCCCAGGGAACCCCGAGAAAAGCGGCGTTGTTGTTAACCATGAATCCGATGGAATGATGACAATTTAATTCAAAAATTTTGCTCGCCGTTGAATATGTCTTGTCGCCGGTTTTTGTATATAAGGTGGCAATGCTATCCGCCGCCAAAGCAACCGCATTTTTACTCATAATGACTATTTCGGAGGTCATAAAAACATGAATAGAACAGATAATATAAAAATGTTGTTTAATATAATAAAATACGATAATTATCAAATTTAAAAAAATGTGATTCCGGCATAATTATAGAAATGAAATATTATATCAAAATATCTTAAAAATTATAAGAGAAAATCCTCAATTCTACGCGTGACCCTGGGGAGAAAATGTGATGAAAATAAACCAAGGAAATTTTTTATGAAACGAGTTCCGTTGAAGCCCTACAATATGCACTTCTTGATTGAAGAGAAAAAAATTAATATTGATTTTTTGTTTTCATTAAAGTCGATAATCGACCAAAGCTTTTGGAAGATTCCGTTACTTTTCTTTTATGCCTGTTTGGAAGAAATTCTCTTTCAAATTCTTCATATGATTTGTATGTTTTCATTTTAATATTCCCCTTTAAAGAGTGATAGCCGTTTCCCAAGGGATTCCAAGAAAAGTGGCGTTGTTATTAACCATTAATCCAATTGAATGGTTGTAACTTAATGCAAAAAGTTTGTTAGCCGTTGAATATGTTTTGTTGCCGGTTTCTGTTTGAAGAGTAACGATGCTATCTGCTGCCAAAGCAATAGCATTTCGGTTCATAATAGCGATTTCAGATGTCATAACCGACAATATATAGAATGGTGTATAAAAATGGTTCTTTATTTTATTTTAGGTGATTATTTAAAACGTGAGACCACATTTTTAAGAAATATCAATTAAAAAGACAGAAAATAAAAAGAAGTTTTAAAAGAATATTCAAATCCGTTAATGATTTGAATATTCCATTGTAAGCCCCGTGCGTGATTTGAACACGCGACCTGCTGATTACAAGTCAGCCGCTATACCCCTAAGCCAACGAGGCGCTTTTGAAGTATCCCATACATACAAGTTATAATTTATAAATATTATGGGAGAAAATCAAAAAAATGATGCTTTTTTAAAGGATGAAACGGTTTAATCTTGAAAAGAAAGAAAAAATCGTCATATTTCGGATTTAAAAAATGAATTTTAAAAAAAGAAAAATGGAAAAAGGATGAAATAAAAAGCAAAGAAAAAAGAGAATAAAAAAAAGAGAATAAAAAAATAGAAAGGAAAAGGGAAAATGCAGCGAAAAATGTCGGAAATCGGAAAGAAAATCGTTTCCGCGGGTTTGGTTGAGGCGAATTTCGGAAACATCAGCATTCGTTCGAGGTCGGGAAATTCGTTTTTAATTACGAAAACAAAAACGCCGCTGGATGAAATCGGACGAGATGGTGTGATTGAAGTTCCGATTTGGAACGATGGTACCGAGACGTTAACGGCGCCGGAGGTTTCCGACGTCATCGAAAAAACGGCGTCTTCGGAGACGCCCGTTCATCGGAGGATATATCAAGAAACAAATGCCGGCGCGATTCTTCACGCGCATTGCCCGTATTCGGTTGTGATGTCGATTTTGGAAAACGAGAGGGGAAACGATGGGATTTTCCCGATGGACAGCGAGGGAAAATTATTTTTAAAAGAAATTCCGATTATATTCGGGGACATCGGAAGCGAAGAGCTGGCAGAAAACGCGGCGACTCTTTTTAAAACCGGCGCGAGGGGGGCAATCATATTCGGACACGGAACAATTGCCGTCGGGGAGACGTTGGAAGAAGCATATCATATTACGGCGCAATTGGAACATTCGGCTAAAATCGGATATCTGTACGCCGCCGCAAGAAATTCGTTTTAAGCGAATTGTTATTTATAGATAAACAGATAACTATAGAAAACGAAAACAAACGAAAATAAAGGAAACAGACACTCAATGGCCGCTAATTCGCTCAGACCATATGTTGCGGGAATTATTATCGATCCGGTTGCAAAAATTTTTATTAAAATCGGCGTATCCCCAAATACGCTTTCCATCATTTCATTTATCTTTTCGATATTTGCCGGCATTTTTTATTACATCGCCGGAGAACAGCATTTTGACATATCCGCGCCGCATTATTTTTTGTTGGTCGCGGCCATTTGCGTTTTAATCAATTCCGGACTGGACGCGCTTGACGGCGCCGTTGCCCGGCTTCGCGGGATTGCCGGAAAAAAAGGCGACTTTTTAGACCACGTCATTGACCGCTACGCGGATATTTTTATCATTTCCGGAATTATATTCGGCGGATTTTGCCCGTGGCAAATCGGAGTCATCGCCCTTGCCGGCGTTCTTTTAACCAGCTATCTCGGAACCCAGGCTCAAGCCATGGACATCGGAAGATATTACGGCGGAATCATGGGGCGCGCCGACCGTTTAATCATAATATTAGCGGCCACCTTTTTAGATTTCGGCTACATCGCCTATTACAGCCAATCCGCGGCATTCGGCGGAATTTCGTTTCTCGGATGGAGCATGATTCTCATTGCCGCAGGCTCTCACATCACCGCGTTTCAGCGAATTTACCATATTTGGAAAGTTTTGGGGAAAGAAGAGAGCGCAAAAAAAGAAAAATAAAGCCGGCCCAAAAATGTCTCAAAATTCGAATTTTAAATATATAGATCACGTCGCCGATATTCGATTTATCGCATACGGAGAAACGCTTGAAAAGGTCTTTGAAAATGCCGCCTTGGCGACCCTTACCGTGATTGCCGACATCTCAACGATTCAATCGCAAATCGAATTTGAAATCGAACTTGAAGCGATTGATTTAGAAAACTTAATGGTTGATTTTTTATCGGAGCTTTTGTTTTTATTCGACGCCGAAGAAACGGTTCTCGGAAACGTGACCGTCAAAGAAGTCGGAGCAAAAACGGATGAAGACGGCAAAGAAATGTATTCCATAAATGCCGCCGTTTCGGGCGAGCCGATTGATTCTCAAAAACAAAATTTCAAAACCGAAGTCAAGGCGATTACATATAACGGGATCCGCGTCGAAAAAACAAAAGACGGTTTTGAAACCGAAGTCGTTTTGGATTTATAAATAGATGAAATCCGAAAAAACAAAATACGTTTTTTTAAGAAACAAAGAATGGAACACTTTTAAGAAAACAAAAAGTCAACATTTTTAAAAACACGGAATCAAACGTTTTGAAAAAATAAAGAATCAAACGCTTTGAAAAAATAAAGAATCAAACGCTTTGAAAAAATAAAGAATCAAACATTTTAAATCAAAGTAAACCAAAGAAGAGACATCATTAAAATAAATACACAGGAAAAAATATGTCAAATCAAACGGAAAAAAACGAAGCGGGGATTACAAACGAATTACATCGCGTCAACGATTATATTTGGGACATCCCCAAAAATCGGGTCGGCGGGATGAGAGTTCCCGGCCGCCTCTTCTTATCGGAAAAGCTGATGGGAAGCATTGACAATGAAACCATCAATCAAGTGGCCAACGTTTCCGTATTGCCGGGCATTTTAGAATATTCCATGGCCATGCCGGACGTCCATCTCGGATACGGTTTTACCATCGGCGGCGTTGCGGCTTTTGACGAAGAAGAAGGCGTCATCAGCCCGGGGGGCGTCGGCTTTGACATCAACTGCGGCGTTCGTTTAATGAAAACGACTCTTCAAAGAGAAGACGTCATACCCGATATTAAAGCGCTGACGGAAAATCTGTTTCGAAAAATCCCGTCCGGCGTCGGCTCAAAAGGAGAATTCAAAGTCACCGACACCGAATTAACGGAAGCATTTTTACACGGCTCACAGTGGGCGGTTGAGGCCGGATACGGAATAAAAAGCGACACGGAAAATTGCGAGTCCTACGGATTTATGGAAGGCGGAAATCCCGATAAAGTCGGAGCAAAAGCCCGAAAAAGAGGGCGCCCGCAATTTGGAACGCTCGGAAGCGGAAACCATTTCTTAGAAATTCAATATATTGATAAGATTTATGATCCGGTTGCCGCCGCCGCCTACGGACTGTCGGTCGGGCAGGTGACCGTCATGATCCATTGCGGCTCTCGCGGCGCCGGCCACCAAATCTGCACGGATCATTTGCAAACGCTCAACCAAGCCGTCAAAAAATACAAAATACATATCCCGGACATGCAATTGGCCTGCGCGCCCGCCCAATCCAAAGAAGCGCAAGATTATTTTGACGCGATGAAATGCGGCGCCAATTACGCTTGGGCGAACCGCCAAATCATTATGCACTGGACCCGAGAAGTCTTTGAGAAACAATATAAAAAAGATACCGACGCGCTTGGAATGGAACTTTTGTATGACGTGGCGCACAATGTCGCTAAATTTGAGGAGCATGTCGTTGACGGGAAAAAACAAAATGTCTACGTTCACAGAAAAGGCGCAACCCGCGCGTTTCCGGCGGGACACCCCGAAGTGCCGCTCCAATATAGAGATGTCGGACAACCGGTATTGATTCCGGGAAGCATGGGAACGCCGTCTTTTATTTTAAAAGGCGGGCCCAAGTCCATGTCCTTATCCTTTGGAAGCGCCTGCCACGGAGCGGGACGCGTCATGGGGCGCGGAAAAGCAAAAGACAACATGAGCGGGGAAAATATCCGAGAAGAATTGGCCAAACAAGGAATTACGGTCAGAGCGCAAAGGGACTCCGTCATTGCCGAAGAAGCGCCGGACGTTTACAAAAACAGCGACGACGTGGTCGATGTGGTCGACAGCCTCGGAATCGCGCAAAGGGTGGCGCGCTTGATTCCAATCGGCGTGATTAAGGGATAAGAGAGGAGATAAAATGCAGCTTGAAGCGATAATATCTGATAATTATGATTCCAATGTTTACATCGTCAATAAAAAAATCCTCGTCGATACGGGGATGACGACAAAAAACATAGTGAGACAAATTGAAAAAATCGTGCCGATTGAAAAAATTGAATTGATTATTTTAACGCATGCGCATTACGACCACACCGGCTGCGCCGGAGAAATCGTCCAAAGAAGCGGCGCGAAATTAGCGATTCATGAGGCGGACGCGCCGTATTTAAATGATGATTATTCATCAAGCGCATTGAGTTTTGGTGAGAAAAGCAAGTGCCCGATGCCCGATATTCTTTACGGCGGCGGGGAAAAAATTCCGATCGGGAAAAACGACGAGGGGGAAAACGAATACTTAGAAGTGATTCACACCCCGGGACATACGGTCGGTTGTATTTGTTTATATGAAAAAAATTCAAAAACGCTTTTTACCGGCGACACGGTGTTTTCGGAAGGCGGAATCGGGAGAACGGATTTCAGGATTTCCGCGCCCGAAAAAATGACGGAATCCATTGAAAAGTTAACAAAAAGAGACGTTGAATATTTGTGCCCGGGACACGGGCGCCCGACGGTCGGAAACGCAAACGCCTCTATCGGACTTTCAAAAATGATGTCTGAGAGAATGAATCCCTAAAAAGAGGACGGGAAAAGAGATGACAAACCAAAAGAACGAGAGCGAAAAAAAAGAGCGCCGCACCACCGGAACGCTGGGAACGACCGGCAAAGTCGAAGTCGGAAAATCCGGTAATCGAAGAACGGTGCGGGGTCTTGAAAAAACGGTGGGAGCCGTCGGCGCGGATGAAACGAAAATTGTGATTCCGAGCGAGGAAAAAAGAAGGGCGCCGGGGGAAGAAACAAAAACGAGCGTCGGAAAGATGGGCGTAAAAAAAACGGATATGATAAATTCCGAACCGAAACGTTTTGATTGGAAAAGCGACGACAAAAGGAAATCCGATGAAGACGGCGAATTCGATTTCGGAAAAGAAAAACGAAGACGGGGAAGAACAGAAAAACAAGAGTGGGAAAGAAGGGGAAAACAGGGTTGGGAAAGAAAAGACGGCGATAAAAAAAAAAACGAAATGAGCGAAACCGTTGAAAAGAAAAGAAATTACTTTTTTGAAAAACGCCGAGAAGAGGCTTTAAAAAACGCCGGCGCATTTTTGCCGATGAGTTTAAAAGAGGCCGAAAAAAAAGGGTGGTCCGAACTTGACATTATTTTGGTGACCGGAGACGCTTATGTGGACCACTCCGGATTCGGAACGGCGATTATCGGCCGCGTTTTGGAGCATGAAGGGTACCGCGTCGGAATCATCGCGCAGCCCGATTGGACCGGCAAAGACGCGTTTGAGGTTTTGGGAAAGCCGAGACTCTTTTTTTCCGTCAGCGCCGGAAACGCGGATTCTCTTGTCAACAATTACACACCGCTCCTTTACAAACGAGAAAGCGATATGTATTCCCCCGGCGGACGCCCGGGATTGCGGCCCGACCGCGCCGTGATTGCGTACGCCAATCGGCTCAGGCAAGCTTTTCCGGATGCCCCGATTGTGGCCGGCGGCATTGAAGCGTCGCTTCGAAGGTTCGCCGAATTTGATTATTTGTCAAACGATGTCAGACAATCCGTGTTAGCGGACGCGCCGATTGATTTGATCGTTTACGGGATGGGCGAGCTTCAAATCAAAGAAATCGCGAATCGAATGAATGCGGGAGAAAAAATATCTGACATGAGAGACATCCCCGGAACCGTTTGGAAAATGCCGGTCCGCGAATGGAAAAATATAAAAGAAGGACGGGACAGCGAGTATGCCGAGTCTTTTAAAAGCGAAACTTACGTCGAATTGCCGGATTTCAACGATGTTTCAAGCGATAAGGAGCAATACGCGCGCGCTTTTAAAACGATTTACGAAAATCAAAATCCGATTTCCGGAAAAAAACTCGTTCAGCCTCATCCGAAAACGACCGTCATTCAAAATCCGCCGATGCGGGAATTAACGCAAGGCGAAATGGACACCGTTTACGAATTGCCGTATTTGAGGTTGGAGCACCCCTCTTATGACGAACCCGTCCCCGGTCTTGAAGTTGTCAAAAATTCAATCACAAGCCACCGCGGCTGCTTTGGAGGCTGCTCATTTTGCGCGATTACCCAACACCAGGGAAGGGCCATCAGCAACCGAAGCGAAGAATCCATCCTCAGAGAAGCCGAAATCCTCATCAAAAGCCCCGGTTTCAACGGCATCATCAACGGAATCGGCGGTCCGAGCGCGAACATGTACGGCATGAGTTGCAAAGTCTGGGAGAAAAAAGGCGCCTGTACGCACAAAAACTGTTTGGTTCCGACCGTCTGCCCGTCGCTGAACGCGAGCCATGAAAGATTGTTAAATCTTTTAAAAACGCTTCGGGAAATGGAAGGGGTCAGAAAAGTGTTGACAGGGTACGGAGTTCGTTTTGATTTGGCGACGGCGGAAGATGAGTATTTAGAAACGCTTTGCAAATATCATGTCGGCGGGCAATTAAAAGTCGCGCCCGAACATTTTTGCGACAATGTGACAAAAGCCATGAGAAAACCGAATCGGGAATCCTTTGAAAAGTTTGAAAGGAAATTTAAAGAGGTCAATCAAAAACTCGGCTTAAAACAGTTTTTGGTGACGTTTCAAATATCGGGGCACCCCGGATGCACGCTTGAAAACGCCGTGGAGATGGCGGAATACATTCGCGACAACAACCGATACACCGAGCAGGTCCAGGATTTTACCCCGACCCCGATGACGATTTCAACGTGCATGTTTCACACGGGACTTGACCCGTTTACGATGGAAAAAATTTACGTTCCCGCGACGCGAACGGAAAAAAAGATGCAGCGCAGTCTGCTTCAATTTAAAAATCCCGACAATCGGGAAATGATTCAAAACGCGCTGGAAACGGTTCATCGAGAAGATTTAATCGGAAACGCGCCTTACTGTTTGATTCCGCGAAACTCTCAAAGAGACGAGAGAAGATTTAATCGGATGGAGAAGGAGTAAACGACTGAAAAGGGGAAGCGGTTGAAGGGGAGAAGAAAGAGGAAGAAAAGAGACAGAGAGGAAGAAAAGAGACAGAGAGGGAGAAGAACGACCGAGAGGGAGGAGAGACCGGGAGGAGGAGCGATTAAAGGGGAGAGAGTGATTGAGAGAGGGTGAGCAATTCAATCAAATCAATCACCGGGACATCGCCGCCCGCGTCTCTTAAATTTCGGACGCAAAGCGGACAGGTCGTGACGATGTAATCAACGTCTTGGGGGACATCTTGAAGCCGTCTTTTGGCCATCGCCAAAGAAAGCTCGCCGTAACCGGAACGAACGCCGCCGCCGCCGCCGCAGCACCTTGCTTTTTCTCGATTCGTCGCCATTTCAATCAG
Organism: Methanimicrococcus sp.; assembly: GCA_034006575.1. GTDB lineage: Archaea > Halobacteriota > Methanosarcinia > Methanosarcinales > Methanosarcinaceae > Methanimicrococcus. Next base: position 17,173 of record JAVESN010000001.1, on the reverse strand, counting down.
GTTTTCTTGGCCGACGATTTCATAAATCAACGCGCGGGGCTCGTCAAAAATATTGTTGTGGCGGCCGGAATGGCACGGGTCATGATAAGTCACTTTTAAATTTGTTTTTTGAACGATGTTTTTCAAATCTTCGAGATGGGAAATCAAATATTCCGAAACCGTCACGACTCGGATGTTGTCCAACGAATAATCGTTTTTGAGCGTGTTGTAACAACCCGCGCAACCGGCAATGACGGTTTCGGCGCCGCTTTTTTTGATTTGCTCAAGGTTGTGTTGTTTCATTTTATCGGCTTCGTTTACAAAACCGAGACGAAGGAGCGGAGAGGTGCAGCACTTTTCGTCTTCCAGCAATCCGACGCCCAATTTATGAAGGATTTGATAAGTTTTGACCGCATTTTCCGGATAACGGTAAGTGTCCAAACATCCGACAAAATAAACCGCTTTGGGGTTTTTCGGAATTTCTAAATTCAACCCTTCCAGCCAGCCTAAACGCGGCTCTGTGTTTCCGAGCGTGTTTGAACACGCCAAAACCGTGTCGCGAATTTTTTTTTGCGTCGGCGTCATTTTATTTGAGGAAACCAAACCGCGGCGTACGCTTTCAACCAAATTCGAGGGATGAACGCCGGCCGGACAGGAAACGGCGCAATAGCCGCACGTCGTACAGGTATTGATGCTGTCAAAAACGGAGTCGTCTTTAAGCTTTCCTTCATAAATATCTCGAATAATCAGAATACGGCCGCGCGTGTTTTTGGATTCCCGGCCGGTCAGCTCAAACACCGGGCAAACGGAGCGGCAATTTCCGCAGCTGACACAACGGTAAAGATCCCTTTTATCCATCCTCTCAAAAGACATATTTTTAAAACCCTTCTCTTCAAACTTCTTTTAAATTAAATTTCTTCAATTTCGTTTTAATTTTTTCAATTTTCTTCTTTAAATCTCTACAAACTTCTTTTTTAAATCTCTTCAAAACAAAAACATCAATTTAATCCCAGCTTTTTGGGATTTAAAATGCCTTTAGGGTCAAGCGCTTTTTTAATGGTTTTCATCAATTCAAATGCCGGTCCGCATTGTTGCGCCAGGTACTGTCCGCGCGCCGCGCCGATTCCGTGTTCGGAGCTGACGGTTCCGCCAAGAGAAATGGCGGCCAAATGCAGTTTGTCGGCCGTAATTTCTAATTTTTTCCACTCGTTTTCATCCAAAACATCGATGAACAAACCGACATGAAGGGTGCCGTCGCCGACGTGCCCGTAAATCATCGGCGTTAAGCCGGCTTCTCCCGTAATTTCATAAATTTTTGAAATCATTTGCGGCAATTGTTTAATCGGGACGCCCAAGTCTTCCCCGACATAAATGCGCGTTTTGGTCGGATCGATTTTTGAAACCGCCGCTCCGAGAAGGCTTCTTGCGTCCCATATTTCTTTCATTTTGACAGGATCGTCCGTAATAAGAATACTGTTTGAGATGTCTTCACAGGCTTTGGCCAACAATTCCGCCGACTCGTCCACCGCGTTTTTGCTGCCGTCCACTTCAAACAAAACGACATCTCCGTCTCGGGGAAATATGATGTTCGGATCCAGCGTCGTCAAAACCGAGACGGACGTCTTATCCATAATTTCACACGCGGACGGCGTAACGCCGGCGGCAAAGATTCGAGAAACCGAAAGTCCGGCGTCTTCGGGTGTCGGAAAGGAGACCATAATTAATTTTCGGGCTTTGGGAAGCGGCGCGATTTTTAAAACCGCTTTTGTAATGATTCCAAGCGTTCCTTCCGAGCCGACATAAAGGCGGGATAAATCATATCCGGCCGAGGATTTCAAACAATTTGATCCGGTGTTGATGACATCGCCGTTTGCCAAAACGACTTCCAAATCCAAAACGTAATTTTTGGTCGTCCCGTATTTAACGCAACGCATTCCGCTCGCGTTGTTGGCGATTTGCCCGCCAAGAGTGCACGTTGCCGAGCTTCCGGGATTGGGGGGGAAGAAAAAGCCGTACGGTTTAAGCGCCGCGTTCAATTGGTCTTGAATGACGCCGGCTTCCGCCGTGACTTGAATGTTGTCAATGTCGATGTGAAGAATTTGATTCATCAAAGACATGTCCATTAAAATGCCGCCGCAAAGCGCAACGGCGCCGCCCGCAAGTCCGGTTCCGGCCCCGCGCGGGGTGACGGGAATCAAATTTTGATCGGCGTATTTCATGATTTTTGAAACTTCTTCCGTGCTTTTCGGAAAAACCACGATTTCCGGGGCGCCCTTGACTTGAGAGCCGTCTGCGGAATAACAGCAAAGCTCGGCCGGGGAAATCGTCGCCCGGTCCGGACAAATATTTTTAAGTTGCTCGTAATGATTCATAAAGGATGGACCGTTTTTTTCAATCGGTAAAAATAGAAAATAAAAACGCGTGCGATACGCAAACTTTAATCTGAGTGCTTTTTCATGTTGATTCATTATATATATGTTTTTATGACAGGCCGACAAAAACGAAAAATGCAAAGCGGCTGTTCCTGCGGCTATCGAATTGTTTTAAAAATAAATGATGAATTATCATTTCGATTAAAATTTAATTCTCACCGGAGTTTTTGAAACTCTTTTAAATCAATTCGTTTTGTTTCATGTCAAGCTAATATCAAGTAAATTATTTAAAATTAAAAAAGCATGAAACAAAAGACGATATGAAAAGAAGATATGAAAAGAGCGAAGAGGATGACGGAAAAAAGAAGGTGCGCGTGGGCAAAAACGCCGCTTGACTGCAAATATCATGACGACGAATGGGGAAGACCGCTTCACGATGAGAGAAAACTTTTTGAAATGCTGATTTTAGAAGGGCAGCAAGCCGGTTTAAGCTGGTCAATCATATTGAAAAAAAGAGAAGCGATGAGAATTGCGTATGACAATTTTGATCCGAATATTATGAAAAATTATGATGACAAGAAAAGAGAAGAGCTTCTTTTAACGGAAGGAATCATTAAAAACCGCTTAAAAATCAAAGCGGCGACGACCAATTCCATCGCTTATTTTAAATTGGTCGAAAAGCACGGCTCATTGAATGAATTTTTATGGAAATACATAGACGGCAAACCGATTCAAAACAATCCGAAAACGCCGAGTGAAATTCCCGCCCGTACGGAACTGTCGGATCGAATCAGCAAAGATTTGAAAAAACTTGGATTTACGTTCGTCGGCTCGACCATTATTTACGCGTATATGCAAGCGATCGGAATGGTCGATGATCATTTGGAGGGCTGTTTTTGTAAATTTTTGTAAAAATTGAGTTGCGATTTTTGTAAAAAACCGAATTTGTAAAAAAGCAACCGCTTTGAACAATTGCGTTTTTAGCTCATTGCATTTAAACCATTACTTTCGCGCCATATGCTGTGATTATATATACAAATTAAACAAACTGACATTGTAAAGTTTTTCAATTCCCGAATAATTCAAATTCCCAAATAATTCAAGTTCTCAAATAATTCAAGTTCTCAAATAATTCGAGTTCTCAAATAATTCAAGTTCTCAAATAATTCGAGTTCTCAAATAATTCAAAAAATATAAAGGAGGAGAATAATATGTCAAGAACGGCAACGGATATCGCTCATTGGTTCATCCACACACCTGGATTATCAAAAGAGTGGTCTGATCAAGCCCGACTTCAAAAGCTTCTCTTTTTCTCATGGTTGATTCATTTTTATAATTATAAGAAACCATTGTTTGAAGATGATTTTTGTGCTTTTGAATATGGTCCGGTTGTATGGGATGTCTTATACAATATGGATAATATAAGCACGGAAGAATTTAATACGGTGTTTCTTCCGAATTATACCGCAGAAGAACTGAACACGTTTTATTTAACGTCGGACATTTTCGGCGACGCCGGATGTGATGAATTGATAGATTTAAGCCATGAATCTCCGGCGTGGGAGAAATTCTATAACGCCTCTCAAATTTTTGATGAAAACGGAAAAGTTGTGGATTATAATCGCAAAAAACAAATCATCCCCAAAGAGGAATTCGGTATCGAATTGAAAATGATAAGGAATTTGCTTTACGCCCACAAATATCGAGAAGAGTTGGGATATTAAATGGTCAAGATTAAGCAGGTTCTCCATTATATGCCGCCTTATTATTGTGATCGGACAACCAAAAATCTCAAAAACAGATTAATGATTGTCGTCAGTAAAAGATTTGACGATATTGTAAAAGAGTTGTAGATGGTCAATGTTACAAAAGCCACCGAAAAGAAAAACAAGAAGGCCGCCGAAACTTTTAGAAAAACTTTTTTTAAGCGAACGGACGCGGAATTGATTCCGATAGAGCCGCAATATCCGTTTACGGCTCCTTCGTGCGCGAATCCGGCTTGCCATTATGTTATGGAATATTTCAATGATCTTGACAAATTAATTCACTACGGCGGAGCGAGCGTTGACAGCGCTCTGGTGGATGAAATTAAAGAAAATTTGCGTCGGTGTGATGCGCCCGCGTATTTTACCGAAGAACAAATACGGTCATATAATCCGAAAAAAGTTTCTGAACTAATGCGTTTTTATTACATTTGGAAAATAAAATAGAGTATTGGTTATTTTTTAATTATTTTTTAAATTATATTATGATTATTCGTTGCATTCATTTTAAAAACAGCGGGTTTTGAAGGATAGTTTTTTAATTCTATGACGAAGTTTAGAGTCCATGACAAAATTCTTTGAAATCGATGACCGAGACGGGGCGGCTCGACTCGGTAAACTTTATATTTCAGGCAAAAACTCCGGCGATGCGTCGAATACTCCTGTTGAAAAGCCGGCGGCTTCTTTTATTCAAACCCCATGTCTGTTGAATTCTTCAAAACTCGCCGCCGGGGAGTTGCCGATTAAAAATCTCGGAACATTTTGGAGAAAAGGGACGGACGAATCAAAAATATCGGAAATGAAAGAAGAAATCCAAAAAACGCCGGAAAGCCGTCTTTTGATTTTGCCGAGAAATCAATTTACGCTGACCTATTCAAGCGAAGACAATGAAAAACGCCGGAAAAAAATATTCGATGAAATGAATTTGGCAGAAATCATCGGAAAAAGACCGACCGCTTCGATGATTCGCCCGATGAAATACTCCAAAACCGTTGAAGAAAGCGAGTTCGTTTGCAGCGATTCGGAAATCCGGAACGATTTGAAAACGGAAGACGAAAGACAAATAGAAACGGAAGACGAAAGACAAATAGAAACGGAAGACGAAAGACAAATAGAAACGGAAGACGAAAGACAAATAGAAACGGAATCGGAAAAACAAGTAAAAACGGATTCCGATTTTCCGATTGAAAAAATCGGATCGGATGTTTTCATAATGGAAAGCGCCGGGTCTTTTGACGGCGATTCAGTCGGTTTTTTTGAAGCTTTGATGAATGTCAAAGAAAGGCTTCCGGCGGATACCGCTCTTTGGCTTTCGAATTTGGCGACGCCCGAGAATGCGGCGATGTTGATTTATTTGGGCGCGGACATTTTAGATACCACACGCGCGGAGGTTGCCGCTTATTCGAATAAATATATGACAAACGCCGGGACTTTTTTCTTGGAGGATTTAGCGGAATTACCCTGCCGATGCACGGCTTGCGCCGGAAAAACGGCTCAATGTGTAAAAGAGATGCCGGCCGCTGAAAGATACGCTTTTCTTGAAGAACACAATATCAATGCGCTTGACGCGGAAATCGCTTTGGTTCGAGAAAAAATTAGAAAAAGCGCTCTTCGGGAATATGTTGAGGGGCAATGCCGCGTTAAAACGTGGTTAACCGGTCTTTTGCGTTTGTTTGACAGAAGTCCGGTGGCGGAAGAGACGGCGCCGACATTTCGACGAGAAACGATTTTTGCGACGACCTCGGAATCTCAAAACCGCGCCGAGATTCAAAGATTTGCGAAACGAATCGCCGACGATTATGAAGCCCCGAAAAAAGAGATATTGGTGATATTCCCGTGCTCCTCAAAAAAACCGTACTCGATATCGATGTCGCACCAAAAATTCATTCGAGCCATAGAACGCAATCGAAAATATATCAATGAATTAATTATGACATCGCCGATGGGAATTATTCCGCGAGAGCTGGAATTGACGTATCCGGCGGCGCATTACGACACGACCGTCACCGGGCATTGGGATTTGGAAGAACGCGCTTTTGTCGGCGGTTTGCTTGAAAATTATTTAATTAAAAATAAGAGCCTTTACAAACATATTGTCGCGCATGTGGAGGGACCGTATCGCGAAATTTGCGAAGACGTTTCCGCTCGGCTCGGCCTTTCAATGACGTATACGGTCGAGGAAGGAAAAGGCCCGGCCTCTCAAATCAGTTTGAAAAATTTAAGAGCCGCCGTTGATCAAATCGTCGAAGAAGCGACCCCCCAAAAAGAATCTGAAACACACATGCTGCGCCCGAATTTATTAAAAAGAAGCGGAACGCAAGACAAGGAAGACCAATCCCAAGCGATTCTTCGCTACCAACTCGGAACGCTTGCCGACGCTCTTTTTACGGAGGAGACGATTGTGAAAGGGAATTTCCCGAAATACATGCTTTTAGACGAAAAAACTCAGCTGGCCGTTTTGGTTCCTCAATTCGGTCAATTCGCGCTCTCGCTCGCCGCCGTTGAAAAACTGATCAAATCGGAGCGGTATACAGGACAATACACGGTAAAAATTAACAATTTCCTGCCAAAAGGCTCTCTGCTGGCGCCGGGAATTATAGAGGCCGACTCAAATATTCGAACCGGCGATGATGTGATTATTCTCGGGGAAAATGTCATCGGTGTCGGAAAAGCCAAAATGTCCGGCATCGAAATGAATAAATCATCCCGAGGCGTGGCTGTTTTTCCGAGACACTCAAAATATATTCGCGAACCCGAACCGGCAGAGTGAAAGAGAGATATGAAAAATCGGACCTCCGTTTTCATTTTTATTTTTGAAAACGAGAGGACATTTTCGCTGTTTGGCGCGGCGTTGTTTTACGGAATTTGCCGTTTGCCGCTTGCCGTTTGCCGCTTGCCGTTTGGATTGTGTTTGGACCGGCCTCGTTTTTTCCGATGAATATTAAAACGACATCGATGGCGACGGCAATTCCATGAACCGCAAAATAAGATCACGTGAAAAAAACGGTAAAACAAAATCACGTGAAAAAATGATAAATGTGAAAAAACGAAACGGGAAAACAAAGCGATTGGGAGCGCCAAACGAGAAATATCATATGTCATTGTAAACCGAATATTTATAATCAAACGGTAACCTTTACCAAAAGCTTAATAACAAAATATAGGATAAGGGATTTGTCATTATTATTAGATATCAAAAATTGACAAGGATATCTTAAATATATTTTGGAAAATACGAAGAAGAGAGGAAAAAACGAAATTGTATGTATGAGGATTTCAGACCGATTTCATGATTCGACTAACCGATATCTTCTGAAATGATCTTTCCTTTTATGTAAACCGGCTCTTTTATTAAAAAAGGCGTATTTTTAAAAATAAAACATTTGCGAAACAAACGATTGACCTGTGGTCGTCTTTTTTCGCGCTTAAACCAAAAATCTGCTTGAGTTATCACTTTAGAGGTTACCATAATGAAAGAAATCAGAATTCACGGGCGCGGCGGACAAGGTTCCGTCACAGCCGCAGAACTTCTTTCCATCGCTGCGTTTGCCGACGGTAAATTCAGTCAAGCCTTCCCGGCTTTCGGTGTGGAAAGACGTGGTGCACCGGTCCAGGCCTTTACGCGCTTGGACGATGTGCCGATTCGTGTCAGAAGCCAAATTTATGAACCGGATTATGTCATTGTTCAAGACCCGACTCTTCTCGATGTTGTTGATGTGACCGGCGGTTTAAAAGAAACCGGCGCTTTAATCATTAACACAAAAGAGTCTGTCGACGCTTTTAAACATTTGGACACAAAAGCCAAAATTATGACGGTTGACGCGACCAAAATCGCGATGGATGTCATCGGACTCCCGATTGTCAATACGATTTTACTCGGCGCTTTTGCCGCAACGACCGGAGAAGTCGCTGTCGAGTCCATCCAAGACGCCGTCAAAGAGAGGTTTGCCGGAAGAGTCGGCGAAAAGAATGCCGAAGCGATTCGCGCCGCTTACGATTTTGTAAAAGAGGAGATGGAATAAATGAAAATTACACCCGGCGCTTATTGTTACCCCGGAACCGCCATGGAAAATAAAACCGGCGGCTGGAGAACGTTTATGCCCGTCTTTGATTACAACAAATGTATTCGCTGCGCCATTTGCGAAGTGGCTTGCCCGGACATGTGTATTCATCCGGACCCGGCAACCGCAAACGACAAAGGAAAATGTTTGTACAAAGCCGATTACGATTATTGTAAAGGATGCGGCATTTGCGCAAACGAATGTCCGAAAGATGTGATTACAATGACCTTGGAGGAAAAATAATGGCCGTCAATCCAAACGATAAATCAAAAATGTCCGTTGTGGAAGGCTCTTACGCAAGCGCGCACGCCGCCAAAGTTGCCAGACCGCAAGTGATTTCCGCTTATCCGATTACACCGCAAACGCATATTGTCGAAGAATTGTCTCAATTTATGGCCGACGGCGACATTCCCGGCTGTGAATATATTAACGTCGAATCCGAATTCTCCGCAATTTCCGCATTGATCGGAGCATCGGCAGCAGGCGCCAGAACATACTCTGCCACCACATCTCAAGGTCTTTTTTTGATGCACGAAGCTTTGTTTAACGCATCGGGCATGAGACTTCCGATTGTCATGACGGTTGTTAACAGAGCCGTCGGCGCGCCGATTAACATTTGGAACGATCAGCAGGATTCGATTGCGCAAAGAGATTCCGGATGGATTCAGATTTATGCCGAAGACACGCAGGAAGCCGCCGACATGGTTCTTCAAGCGTTTAAAATTGCCGAAGACAAAAGCGTTCTTTTACCGATAATGGTTTGTATGGACGGTTTTGTTTTGTCTCACGTTTATGAGCCGGTCGTTTTGATGGACCAAAAAGAAGCGGATGAGTTTTTGCCGCCGTTTAAACCGGATGTTTATTTAGACCCGAAAAACCCGATGTCGTTTGGTACGCTGGGTGACCCGTCCGTTTATACGGAATTCAGATACTCTCAAGAGCAAGCCATGAAAAACGCGTTGACTGTCATTGAAAAAGCGGCCGACGATTTCAAAGCCGTCACCGGCAGATATTACGGCGGTTTGATTGAAGGATATTCTTTGGAAGATGCGGAAGTCGTCATTGTTTCGTTCGGATCTCTTCTCGGAACGATTAAAGACGTCGTGGATGAATACCGTGCAAACGGTGAAAAAATCGGTGTTTTAAAAGTCCGCGCATTCCGACCGTTCCCGACAGAAGCAATTGCAAACGCTTTAAAAAATGCAAAAGCGGTTGTCGTCGTTGAAAAAGATATTTCCATCGGTCGAAATGAAGGCGCTTTGTTTACGGAAATCAAAGCCGGTCTTTACAACACGCCGGCCAGAACACCGATTATCAGTTACATGGTCGGTCATGGCGGCCGCGATATTCGCCCGAGCCACATCAAAGAAATTATTGAAGCGACAAAGAAAGTTGCAGAAACAGGAAAGATTGAGGTTGAGTCTCAGTTTAATGAAGTGAAGGAGGAATTGTTGTGAGCGACAATAAACCGTTTAATTTATTGACGGCCGGTCACAACGGCTGTGCCGGTTGCTGTGACGCGTTGGCTGCCAAATATGTTTTGATGGCTGTCGGTCCGGATTGTATTATTGTCAACCCGACCGGTTGTTTGGAAGTGATGACCACGCCGTTTCCGAGAACCGCTTGGAACGTTCCGTGGATTCATTCGCTTTTTGAAAACGGCGCCGCCGTCGCGTCCGGCGTTGAAGCGGCTTTGATTGCGATGGGGCGAAAAGGAAATACGAAAATCATCGGGATGGGCGGAGACGGATCCACCATGGACATCGGTATCGGCGCTTTGTCCGGCGCTTTTGAACGCAATCACGATATCACATACGTTTGTATCGACAACGAAGCGTACATGAACACAGGTGTTCAGCGCAGCAGCGGAACGCCGTTTGGCGCGTCCACGACAACGAGTCCTGCCGGAAGCAAATCTTACGGGAACAACACCAATAAAAAAGACATGCCGGCCATCATGGTCGCTCACGGCTCTCCGTATGTGGCAACCACTTCCATCGGATACGCCAACGACATGATGAAAAAAGTGAAAAAGGCAGCCGACACGGTCGGTTCCACTTACATTCACGCGCATGCGCCTTGCCCGACCGGTTGGGGTTTTGATTCATCCAAGACGATTGAAATCGCCAAGCTTGCCGTAGATTGCTGTCTTTGGCCGCTTTACGAAATTGAAAACGGCGAAGTCACTTCCGTTAAGAAAATCAAAGATCCGAAACCGGTTGAAGAATATTTGAAATCTCAATCCCGTTTCAAACATCTTTTCAAAATGGAAGGCGGCGACAAGGAAGTCGAAAAGATTCAGCAGTTGGCCGATAAAAATATTGCGAAATACGGACTTGACAAGTAATTTTTTAACTTGTCTTTTTTTTTCTTTATTTTTTGAGTAATTAATAATATTCATCAAATATTAAAAAATTAAGAGATATGAGACAATGAAAGTTGAATACATATCTATGTTAAAAAATGATGGTGAAATCATATCACCATCAGAATCTTTTTTTAAAAAGTTATTTACAAATGTTACAAAAAATTCATTTATTTTTGAATTAGATGGGGTTGAAAAACAGATAGATTATTCTGAAGAAATTGATAAAGATAATGAAATGTGGTATTTGCAAATTGAATTTGAAGAAGATGAAGAAATTGAAACTGCAAAAACACTTATTCGAATTTGTGAAAAAATAGAATATGGAGAGCATAGAGCAAAATATTATTTCATAAAAATAAATGATGAAGCTTGTGAAGAATATTATAATAAAATATATCCACTTATTGGAAAATTTGAAAGAACCCTCAGAAAGCTAGTTTATTATATTGTATTAAAAGCCTATGGAAAAGAATGGCCAGATCAAACAAAGTTAGAAAATAAGAAAAACAAAGATAACAGAATTCAATCAGGATTAGAAGATTTTACAATAACAGAATTATATGATTTTTTATTTGAGAAAACTCCACAAAAAGATATCTCTTTAGAGAAGTGGCAGAATGAATTGAACCAAAAATCAATTGAGTCAAAAAATTCAGACGAATTAAGAGAATTGATAGAATCAATTAGACCTACCTCCCTTTGGGATGAATTATTTTTAGATATAGAAATAGAAGGACTTGAAGAATCAAAAAAAGATATTAATGATGTAAGAAATGCTACGTTCCATCACAGAACTATAAAATTAGATGAATGCAATAATGTTGAAAAAATAATTGAACAACTACTACCACAAATTGAACAAAATATTGATATGGTCAAACAAAAGTCGTTTACATTAGAAGAACAAAAAATTATCAAAAATAAGATAATAATCAAACAATTATTAGAAGAAATTAGCCAACAACTTACGTTAGAGCTTGAAAAAATAAATCAAAATGTAAATACTTTGGAGTTTCGAAACTTGACTCAAAAAAAGATAGAGGAAACTATGCAATCGAATGATATTCAAAAAATAGCTCAATCAGAAGATCTTCAAAAGGACGTTCAAATTATAAGAGATTCTATCATTAATGACTAATGAAACACAACTCGAACTTTCCTAAGCATTTTCAAAATTGTCTCGGATTCTTCACAATACTCCAAAATTTTATCCGTTTTCTAATGAACCGGCAATCTTTGAAGATTAATAATTCGATCACACATTTTAATTTTTGAAATATCGGCGCCGCCTTTTTTAATTCCCGACAAATAATCGCGAAGTGATTGGCCTTTGTGTTTGGTCAAAAGCTTGACGCCGGAAACGACGTCGGATGAAAAATGTTGAAGCATTTCGTTTTCCATGATGTGCGTGTCTTCTAAAACGTCATGAAGCAAAGCGATTTGAACGGCATTTTCAATGTTTGAAAACGGCTCTTTTTGATGCGCCGCAAAAACCTCGTCGGCCACCATGCAGACATGAAGAATGTAAGGAGAACCGCCGTAAAGCTGATTGCCGTGCGCTTCTGCCGCAAAGAAAAGAGCGTGATTGTAAAAATCCTGCAATTCTTGGGGAAAAGCCGCTTTGGATTCGGTATTTAATTTGTTGTCAAGTCTGTTGCCGGGTCTGCTGCCGGATTTATTTGCCGCCGGATTTGCCATATTCATTTCCTATTCCGTTTGAAAATTAATTCATGTTTTGAAAATTTTTGTCTTTTTCATCTTGTCTTTTTTTCTTTCCGTTACGGTCGATTCCAAAGATTTTAGTTTGCTCTTTTTTGAAAAAATAAGAATTTAAATTCACCATCATCACATAACCGTCTTCGCCGTCGGAATAATATTTGGATTCCACCCAAACCGTCAAAAAACCGAGTTTAGTATATAAACGAATTGCGGGAGTGTTGCTGATGCGGACTTCAAGAGACGCTCTTTGAAGACCTTTGAGCAAGAAATAAGTGCAAATGTGATCAATCAGCCGCTCTGCGATTCCTTGATTGCGATAATGTTTACCGACGGCAAGCGAGAAGATGTGACCTTCCGACTCCGATAACGCATAGCCGACAATAAAACCGACAACATCTTGACCGATTGTGCAAACAAAAAAACCGTCTAAAAAAACTTCATAAAATTGAATGTATTCATGCGGATGGTGATCGTAAAAAGCTTCCGCTTCCAGCATCATAACACTGTATTTATCATCCGGAAGATAGCGGCGAATGACAAGTTGGGGCGAAAGCGAAAAAGACATAATCATTTTATACGAAAAACTTACATTTGAATGTTTGTTACAAACTTTACAAATTATTGCAATCATGAAACGATTGCATATTCTTGCTCGCATTTTTCGGCGTACTCATTTAAAATAACCATAATTTCCGCTGCCAGCGATTCTCTTTCCGCCGCCAGTTCTTCATCCGAAAAATGCCGAATTTTGATATCCTTGTGAAGCGCATTGATTTTCATACGCATTTCTCGAGAGTCCGGCAAACCTTTTGTAAACCATTGCGCGTGCGCCGAAACGTTGACATGCACAAGCAAATTATATTTTTTCAAATCCGAAAAATATTGATTCAAATCTTGAATTCGATTTTTAAATTCAACCGGCGGCGATACTTCTTCAGCAGTTCCTGTTTTTAAATAGGATTTTAATTTTCGAAAAATGCCGGGATTGCCGATTGCCGCGCGCCCGATCATATAACCGTCGCAGTTTGTCAAATCCATTGCCGCTTGAAGAGATTTTTCATCAACGATGTCGCCGTTTAAAATCACGGGAATGGAAAGTTCTTTTTTAATTTCGCCGACAATTTTCCAATCCGCGTTTCCGGAATACATTTGACTTTTCGTTCGCCCGTGAATCGTTAAAACGGAAGCGCCGGCGTATTCCAATGATTTTGCCAAACGAATCGTTTTTTCTTTGTCATTGTAAATTCGGATTTTGGCGGAGACCGGCGTTTCAACGGATTCGCAAACGCGGCGAACGATTTTTGAAGGATGCTGAGGGGAATCAAAGTCGTTTGCCATCAAAGAAGCCCCGCACCCGGTTTTTAAAATCGGCGGAGCTGGACACCCCATATTGATATCAAAAATCCGAACAGCCGGCGCAAACAGCTCTTCCAAACCGGCGGCCGCTTTTGCAATCGAAACGGAATCGTTGCCGACGATTTGAACGCCGTAAGGAAGGCCGTTGATTGAAAAACCGCGATTTTTCGCGTACGGGTCACCGTGATTAAACCCGTCGGCATGAATCATTTCCGTATAAGTGAAATCCGCGCCGCAATTGTGCGCGATAAAACGAAAAGCCGGATTCGTGACGTCCGCCATCGGCGCCAAAAATAAAAGCGGAGATTTAAATTTTTTAAAAAACATTTTTCACCAAAAAGAAGCGATTTAAGAATAAGAGATTGAAGAAGACTTCAAATATAAGCTTTTTTTGAAACATTCGCATTATTTAAAATTTTTATGTTTTTATTGAATAAGTATAATTCAAAACAGACCCTTACAATAAAGAAGAGATAGAGAAGAAATAAAGAAGAAAAACAAAAAAATAAAAAAAATAAAAAATAGAAGAGATAAAAAATGTATTCCACCGGGTGTCTTATTTGCGGAAAAGAATTAAAATACACGGATTCCGCAAGAACGATTAAATGTCATCTCTGCGGAGAAGTTTATGAAACAAATTCCTGTTGCGCCGACGAACATTTCGTATGCGACAATTGCCATTCCCGTCCCGGAGAAGCCGGCATCACGGGTTACGCGCTCTCTTCAAAAAGTAAAAATCCCGTAACGATTGCCACCGAAATGATGGGAGAAGAGTCAATAAATATGCACGGACCGGAACATCATTATCTGATTACGGCGGCATTATTAACCGCTTACAAAAACAGCGGCGGAGAAATTGATTTAAAAAAAGCATTGCTGACGGCGAAACAGCGTTCCGGAAACGTGCCGGGCGGCGTTTGCGGGATGTGGGGCTCTTGCGGCGCCGGAATGGGAGCGGGGATATTTATAAGCATTATCACGGGAGCCACCCCGCTTTCAAAAACGGAGTGGGGACAAGCGAACCTCGCCACCGCCAAAAGTCTTTTTGATATCGCTCAAAACGGCGGCCCGAGATGCTGTAAACGCAACGTTTGGCTTTCAATCTTGTCCGTTATTGATTTTACCAAAGAGGTCACAAATATTTCAATGGAAAAACCGGAAAAGATTCAATGCCATTATTTTACAAAAAACATGACTTGCAAAAAAGAAAATTGTCTTTTTTTTCCAAAATCATCTCCGATTTAATTTAAAAACAAAAACTGTAAATGATAAAATGGATATACTTTTTATATCCAAAAAGGATTTGTTGCATAATTATTTGTAAAAAAATAAATATTTCCCGTATGAAAAAAATCAAATACGGTTGTTAAAATTCAGGAGAAATAAAATTGAGAATTATTGCTTTTGTCGGGATGCCGGCTTCCGGAAAATCCGAGGCGTCCAACGTTGCAAGAGAGATGGGCATTCCGGTCGTGACGATGGGGGATGTGATTCGAAAAGAAGTCGAGCTGCGCGGCGCGGATCCGTCAGACGGCGGCAAAATCGCCAACGAACTTCGGGAAATAGAAGGGATGGACGCGATTGCCAAACGGTGTATGATTCTGATTGAAGAGAAGATGAAAGAGACGCCGACGGATATTTTTGTGATTGACGGTGTTCGCGGCATCGCCGAGGTTGACTATTTCAAAGAGCATCTCGGAGACGGATTCGTGCTGGTTTCGATTGCGATTGACTCTCCGATTGAAGAACGTTTTGAGCGCATCGTCGCACGCAAGCGCGAAGACGATATGGACAATATCGATCAGCTCAAAGAGCGTGATTCGCGCGAAATCGGATGGGGGATGGGCGAAGCGATTGCGGCGTCGGATCGATTCGTTGAAAACACGTCAACGCTTGAGGCGTATCGTGTAAAAATTCAAAAATTGTTTGAAGAAATGAAAGCGGAAAACGCGACGAAAAATAAAAATTAAAGGGGATTCTTATGCAAAATGTGACAGTGACGTTTTTCGCGCCGGTTTATATAACGGAGTCGCCCGAAAAAGTCGGCGCTGCGGTCTCTCATCTGGTAAATTACGGCCGCCCGAAGAGCGAAGAAATCCGTCCGGAAATGATTTCCTGTGCAGATAAAGAGGCGGCAGGAAACATGCCGGAACGAGACGGAATGAACCCCCCTATTTCCGATGCGGAAAATATTAAAGAAGTCGCCGTCATCAGCGGAGATTTAAATCTTCTGACGGGAATTCATTATTTGATTCGAAAAGAAGAAATCATTGACACCGCCAACACCGCTTTAAAAGAAGGAACGGATGCCGGCGGCTGTCAAATATGCGTTGCTTTAAACAAACAAGCCGCTTTGATGAAACGCCTCAGTTTTCCGGCGGACAGTGAAACGCTCGGCTCCGTTTATTTAAAAATCGAAACGGAAAACGAAGAAGATTTGTTAAAAATAATAGATTGGCTGACGCCGCCGACCAAAGACGGCATTCCGCTTTATGAATTAAAAAAGAATGAATTGTAAAAATGCAAACGCTGAATTCAATGGAGAAGTGCATAATCTCTGAAAAGCAATGAGTTGCCTTCCATTTGCAAATGCAAAAACTCAAAACGCTGACCAAAACGCTGACCAAAACGCAAAACAAAAACGCTGACAAAACTGAAATATAAAAAACATGACGCGGCATTTCAACAAAATCACGCCGCGCCAAACAGCGAAGCCGTCTGATAAATTTTAAAACGAAACTGAAAAACAAACATTATTTTTTTGATATTTATGGTGTGAATCCGCAAATTTCCGATTATTTTTTGTTCGCTATCGCTCACAAAAAAAATCGAAAATGGGCGGTCGTGTGTGGGATTTTCAAAAAAACCTTAAATACAGCCTGAAAATGTTTTTCCGCGGATGCCCTGTCCTGTTTTTAAAAGAGAAACGATGAAAAACAGGGGAATAGAAAAAATATTTTTCCCAAACATTCCTCAAATACAGCCTGAAAATGTTTTTCCGCGGATGCCCTGTCCTGTTTTTAAAAGAGAAACGATGAAAAACAGGGGAATAAAAAAAATATTTTTCCCAAACATTCCTCAAATACAGCCTGAAAATGTTTTTCCGCGGATGCCCTGTCCTGTTTTTAAAAGGGAAACGATAAAAAATTGAAAAAGAAGATAAAAGGAAATAAAAAAGATAAAAACAAAATCAAATTTTAAAAAATAAAAACAAAAAGGAGGATTAATTTCCTCTGGTTTTTTTAATTTCGGCCGCGATTTTTCGGATCGAATCGGATTTCGCGTTTACGTTATTAATTCTTATGCGCCCGCTTTTTTCCCACCAGGACCGCGGATAAGATTTGTCGGATTCGGGAATCGGAGAAAGACCCAAATTATTTGCCGCTTTGAAAATTTCATCAAATCCGGGTTTTGAAACCGCGCTTTTCTTTGAAATCATGCGGCCTTCTGCGCGCGTTCTTTCTTTATCCAAATAAGCCGGCCAAATCACAAGTTTGCCTTCGTCTTTCATCATGTTTTTCAAATCCTTTAAATTTCAAATAATAAAAGATGTTT
>JAVESN010000127.1:0-2905 GCA_034006575.1 Methanimicrococcus sp. | reverse complement strand
TTTGAAATCATGCGGCCTTCTGCGCGCGTTCTTTCTTTATCCAAATAAGCCGGCCAAATCACAAGTTTGCCTTCGTCTTTCATCATGTTTTTCAAATCCTTTAAATTTCAAATAATAAAAGATGTTTTCATAAATAAATATTCTTTAAACTCTTCAAAAATTAAAAAACGGATTTCAAAAATTCCAAAACTCCGAGAGTTTGTTTTTAAAGAATTCTTTTCCGCCTATGAATTCTTCAACCGAGAAAACTTCGAAATTAAAAACTTCGTCGTAATCTTTCAAGCCGCGAAGAACGGAGTAATCAATGATTCCCTGCCCGGGGGCGTAATGCTCATCGCCGCCGTAACGACCGTTGTCAACTCCGTGGTTGTCGTGGATGTGAACGTGAACGACTTGGGGGGAAATCGTATTGACAAAATCCGCCAGCTTTTTTTGATCGCCTTTGCAGGTTAAATTGGCGTGGCCGATATCCAGCGTCGCGCCGAGATAATCGGAGTCTACCAAATCCACGGCTTTGGCCAGGTCTTCGGCTCGGCAGCACAAATTGAGAGGGTCCGTGTTTTCTTTATTTTCAAGACCGATCATGACCCCGACCTCTTCGGCGTATTCCGCTAAAATTTTTAAATTTTGAATCATGCGCCCGAAAGACTTGGACGCGCCGCCTTCCGTAATTCTGCCGGGATGAATGACAATCACATCGGCGCCGGCGTGAGCCGCAATGTCTAAAGATTCCTTCATGAGAGAAAAATCAGAAGCGCTCATATTCGCCGTGTCAACGGCCAGCTCTTTGGGATGCTCGCCGTCGGGATCCGGAAAATAAGGCGCGTGCGCCGTGCAAAAGAGGTCATAGGAGAAAAATGAGTCGAAAAAAGCGTCTAAGCGTTCTTTTTGTAATTCCCTGCCTTTGTAAAGATTCATTTTGGGAAGATAAAGTTCAATAGAATCCGCAAGCTCGTTTAATTCCGAAAGCGGACCTGCGAATGAAGAAACACCGAATTTCATAAAGAACTAAAAGGAACGGGAATATATTAAATTGTGTATTCTAAAATAACACGCGCAAAATCATCACGCCCAAAAACTCAAAAACGATTGCAAAAGGAAAAAAGCGATTAAGAAAACAGCGATTGAATTAAATAGAAGTTTGAATTAGACCTGCAAAAATAAAAACTAAAAAACAAAAAAAGAGAGAAACGGGGGTAAAGAATGGATCCGCTTTTTGGGATGGGTGTGTTGGCTTTGGTCAGTGTTTTTGCGGCGATTGCCGGCTACACCGAAGATTTAGAATCCGTTGTCGGCTCCCAAAGCAATCCGAATTCCCAAGTTCAATTGGCACCCCAAATGAAATACCCGCACCGCTTGTTCAATAAAGCGATATCCGGAGAACCGTTATCAAACGCAATCATCGCAACAATCGGATCCGTCGTTGCTTTTCCCCTGCTCTTGCTCGATATATCCCCGTTGGCGGCAATCGTTGGCGGCGCGTTTGTCGCAACACTCGTTCACATCGTTTTTGCGACAACCTCTTTTTTGGGAAGAATAACAAGCCAAAGCCGCTTTAAACAGCCGATTTACATGGACGTTTATAAAACGCATATCCCGGTTATCGCCGCTTACGCTTTTTTGACCGTCGCCTGTGTTTTAATCATTTGTTTTTTGATGACGAAATATTTAGAAATCCCGATTCCGGCTCCGATTTTGGCTTTTGTTTTTGGAATCATGATCGGCTCAATCGGATCGGCCGTCGGCGACACACAATACGGAGCGGAGCGCTTATATCAAAATTTAGAATTCGGCTCGGGCGTGAATGCCGCTTATTCCGGAAACATCGCCCGAAAAGCGGAATCCGGAACACGCTCGGGAATCGATAATTCGTGGTTTTCCTCTAAATTCGGCGGCCCCGCAACCGGAATAACATGCGCCGCCGTCGTCGTGATGACATCCGGATTAACTTTGTTGTTCAACCCCGAATGGGGAGAAACCGTCGGGTGGGTGGGGGTGGCGGCGGCCGTTTTGTTCATAATTATTACCGTTTTAATCAACCGATATATTGAAAAAACCGCTCGAAAACGATTCGGTCCGTACCGTGAAAATGAAAAGACAGAGGCGATTAAATGATTGAATCCCTCCTTTTCGTTTTTTTAATAACGCTCGGCGGCATTTTAATCACACTCAGCGTTCATTTGATACCGGTCGGCGGCGCGCCGGCCGCAATGGCGCAAGCGCCCGGTGTCGGAACGGGAACGACGCAACTGGCTTTCGGCATCGGTCTGACGGGGTTATTGGTCACGATTTCCGTTTACACTCTTTCCGATAACACGCTTTTAGGCATTGTTTTTGGCGGAATCGCGTCAACCGTTATGATTGCAATTGTCATGCTGATTTCAAATGTCAGTTATATTTACGGAATCGGAATACCGTTGGCTTCCGGAAAAGCCGTCAAAGACCCGATTACAAAAGATCGGCAGGACATTTATATTTCCAAAGGAACCGAGGGACACGGGGTTCCGACCGCCGCGTTTTTAAGCGGGATTATCGGAGGATTCGTCGGCGGAATCGGGGGCTCGTTGATTTACGCCGTTCTTTACATGGCGTTGTCAAGCGAAATAAACGCGCCGTTGGCCGCGGTCGTCAGCCTTCCGATGATTTTAGCGATTTCCATTTATATCATCAACGCCGTGATTGCTTCATACAACATCGGCGGAACGATTGAAGGGTTTTATGATCCGAAAATTAAAAAAGTCTATAAAGCCGTTCTTGTCTCCGCGATTGTCACCTTTTTATGCGGCGTTTTGTCTTTAATTATTATTTTAAAATCCGGGGGCGTTGTATGATAAAATCAAACGAGCCCGAACAAAAAACGGAAGCGGAAAAAGAAAAGAGAAGGGCGCAAGAAAAGAAAAGCGAA
>JAVESN010000100.1:0-5452 GCA_034006575.1 Methanimicrococcus sp. | reverse complement strand
AAAAGCGTGAGCCCAAACGCGAAAAAGAAAGATTTTTTTTATTTGAAAAACCGGCGCGGGAAGGAATTTTAATCGGTCTTTTTATGATTTACGGCACCTTGACGGCTCCTTATAATTCATACATGGCCGGAATTGCCATGTCTTTTGCCGTCGTTTGGGCGTCTGACGCCGTTCGAAAGGTTTCAAAATACGGACTTGGAACGGGTGTTCCGTCCGTCGGAATGTTTGGAATCGGTTTGGGTTGTATTCTTTCGATTTTTGCGGTTTCTTTGAACACGGAATTAAGTCCCGTAATCGGTTTGGTTGTCGCGTTGGTTATCGGCGGATTTTGCGGAAAATTAATTAATTCGGTTTTGGGTATGAATATGCCGTCCATGGGAAAAAGATTCGCGGAAATCACGGCCGGATGCACCCTTGCAATGACGGCCTCTTTTATAATCGTTACGGGAACGATGCGATTTGATGTTGTTTTTTCCGATTATTTTTCAACCGGAATCGTGGCGATGGGTTTTATCGGAACGGCTTTTGCGATTTTTCACGCCTATAACGCGAATTTGGGGCCCGACGAATCTCAAAAGCGAACGAGAATGCTGACCGTTTTAAACGCTTTCATCGTTTGGCTGATACTCGGAATCGCCGCGTTTTTAACGGGATACGGATCTGACGCGCCGTTTTATAACATGGTCGGATACGCCGTCACAATCTTTATGTCGATTGTTTTCATACTTATTGCATATTATAAATATTGGACATATATTAAAGAAGACGCCTGGAAAATTACGGAAACAGGCTTGCTTCCAAGCGAGGAGGATTTGAATTGAAAATACGAATTGCCCCGGAAACGGAACTTATAATGGATCCGTTAACGTCCGTCATTTCAAAAGAAAAAAGCGTTGCTCCCAACCGCTCTATGATGGCGCTCATAAAAAAGTTGGACGAAACCGAGCGCGCCGTTGACGGGTTAATGGATTCGCTTTCCCCCGACAAGCCCCTTCAAAACGCGTGGCGCGGCCGGGAAAAAACGTCCGTCGGCGCGGGAATGACAACGAACTTTTTTTACGGCCTGATTGCGGGATTGATTTTATCGGGCGTTCTTCTGTTTCTTTTGAGCGTTTTGTACGGGGGTGGATAATATGGTCGAAGAAATCAATAAGAAAACGACTGCTGTCGGCTGGCCGATGTTAAAAGGAGAGTATAAGACCGGAAATCCAAGCGCTTGCGTTGCGGTTGTGACGTGCGGGTCTCACTTGGATGACGACGCGCTTATTTCGGCCGGCGCCGCTATTTCGGGCTCTTGCAAAACAGAAAATCTCGGCATTGAAAAATTGGTATCTCATATAATTTCCAATCCGAACATCCGATATTTAATCGTCGCCGGCGCCGAGGTCAAGGGCCATATTACGGGTGAAGCGATTTTAATGCTTCATCAAAACGGCATTTCCAAGAACAGAATTGTCGGCGCGAAAGGCGCGATTCCGTATATCGAGAATTTATCAAAGGACGCCGTGAATCGTTTTATGGAACAAATCGAATGCATCGACATGATTAATGTGGAGGACATGGGAGAGATTTCTAAAAAGATTCAAGAATGCGCTCTCACTGATCCGGGCGCGTTTTCCGGCGAGCCTTTGGTTTTGGATGTCAAAGAAAAGTCAAACGGCGGCGCGGATATTGAGGAGGAAAGCGAATCGGACAGCGCGCCGGGCGGCGGGTCAAATGTTTCCGTTGAGGAAATCGCTTCTTTGACAATGATTACGCGTTTGAAATCCGTGGATCAAAAAATTGCCGGAATCGGAGATTATCACAAATTCCAAGCCGGGTTTCAAGCCGGAAAAGCGGAAGGTTTTGTCATCGGATTTGCCGCAACCGTTGTATTGGCGGTCGTTTTAAGAGCAGTATTTTTGTTTTAAAAACAAATCTTCTTATAAGAAAGTTGAGTGAAACATTATAAAAAATGAAATGGCATAAAAACCGGCAAATGAAATAAAAGATCATATAAAATAATTTAAAAAGCCGATCCGAACAATATAAAAAATTAAAAATCAAATAAATCAATATAAAATATTAAAAACCAAACCAAACAATATAAAGAATCAAGCAAACCGACATAAAAATTAAACCACGATATAAAAGGTCAAGCAAGCGATATAAAAAAAGAAGCGAAATAAAAATCAAACAAAGGAAATAAAAAAGTCAAGTGAAGCGAAATGGGAAGAAAAGAAATTCAAAACAGGATGGCGTACATGGATAATCTGGTGGACAGCATTCGCTATCGCTCCCAATTAATCGCGCGCACTCAAAAATTGGATTCGGGAATTATAAAAACGCGGCATGCCGGGTTTATTGCGGGATTTTTGACGGCGGTGTTTTTTTTGTTGTTGATTCCGTTGTTGTTTTGGCGGTTTTCGGGAATCATATAATTCAGGGAAAAGCGAGGTTTTTGAAAGTGAAAGAAGAAATAGAAATAGAGTTCCAAAAGGAAAATGAAACCGATTTGGAATATGAAGAAATCACGCAGCGTTTAGACCGATTGGATGAAAAGGTTGAATTTGTCCGCGCGGAAGTGGCGCAGCGGACGGGGAAGAAGTTTGGCAGGGAGGTCGGTCTTTTATACGGCGTGTTGGCGGCTTTGATTTTAATCCTATTGTTTTTTGTATTGACATTCTTTTAAGATTTTTTGTTTGAGAGTGAATTTGGAGTTTTGTTATGTTTAAATTTGAAAAGAAGCAGGAAATTTATGAAATCGGCGGCGTTCGTTTCGGCGGGCAGCCCGGCGAGGTTCCGACGGTGGTTATCGGGACGATGTTTTACAATCGCCATAAAATTGTCACGGACGCGGACAAGGGAATTTTTGATAAAGCCGCGGCCGAAAAGTTATGGAACGACCAGTTGGAGATTTGCGATAAGACAGGGGTTTCTTGCGCGAATCAGCTTGTCGGCGAGACGCCGGAAGCGATTAAAAGTTATATCGATTGGTTTATTGAAATCGATGACAAAACGCCTTTTTTAATGGATTCTTCCGACAGCGATGTTCGCGCCGCCGCCGCTCTTTACGCAACGGAAATCGGAATTTGCGAGCGCGCGATTTATAATTCCGTCAACGCGAGCATTGAGGAAAAAGAGATTGAAGCGTTGACGAGAAGCGGCATTAACGCGTCGATTGTTTTGGCTTTTAACGCGATTAACCCGACCGTTTTGGGAAAAATCGAGATTTTAGAAAAAGGCGGCACCGGTCTTTCCGGCGGTCTTTTGGAAATCTCAAAGATGTGCGGAATTGAGAAACCTCTGATTGACGTGGCCGCCGTTCCGCTCGGCTCGGGCGCGGGCGCGTCCATGCGCGGGATTACGGCGATTAAAGGGCATCTCGGATATCCGGTCGGCGGCGGTTTTCACAATACGGCGTCGGCCTGGGATTGGATGCGGGAGTTTAAGAAAACGCAGGAAAATCCGAAGGAGTATTATTTGCCGGCCGATATCGGCACGAATTTGGTCGCGCAAGCGATGGGCGCGAATTTCTTGCTTTACGGCCCGATTGAAAACGCGAAATATGTCGCGTCTTCCGTTGCCATGGTTGACATTATGTTGGAAGAAAATGCCAAAGAATTGGGAATCAAACTTTCGGATGAAGAGAATTTGCCGATCGGGAAATTGATTTAAATCCGAGGCTTATTTCCCCTTCTTTTTTATTCTTTTTTTAATCCCGTTTTACTTTATTTCATTCCATTTCATTTCTTTTTTATTTTTAAGGAATCATATCGATTCAATAATAAAAGGGGCGGACGGGGCATTACGAAACTATATATAAATATAACGAATAGTTCATGTCAAAGTTATTTTATGAATTGTTTTTTAATTTAAAATAAAAACAGAAGGTAAAACAATGACAGACAATATTTCAGAAAACACACCCGCCGGAGCCGTCAAAGACGCGGCAAAATCCACGGCAAAACCCGTCATTCCCTCGGAAACGGAAATCAAAACGCCCGCGGAATCGGCAACAACTCAGAGAACGGCACAAACAACACCGGCTGCGGCAAAACCCGCGGCGGCAACAAAACCTGCGGCGGCGGCAAAACCTGCGGCGGCGGCAAAACCCGCGGCGGCGGCAAAACCTGCGGCAGCAAAATCGGCGGCGACAACAAAACCCGCAGCGGCAAAATCCGCGGCGACAACAAAATCCCCGGCGGCAAAACCGGCTGCTGCGAAAACAGCAACGACAGCTTCAAAAGCGTCAACGAAAACGGCTTCTTCCGCAAAGTCGACATCGTCCGCTAAAGTGCCCGCCGCTAAAAAATCGGCTTCAAAAACAGCCGCTTCCAAAACAGAAACGGCTTCTAAGAAAACAGAAACCCGATCCATTCCGGTGAACGCGGAAGACGAGTGGGATGAGATTGACATCGATATTGATTTGAATGAAATCAATGAGATTTTGGAGCAAAAAATCAACAGCGGCAAAAAGATGTTGAAAGAAAAAGAATCCCATTATGCCGAATTGATGAAAGCGTTAAAGAAGAAACAAGAAGAGAAAAAAACGCAAAAGAATAAAAAGAACAAAAAAGACAATAAAAAATCAAAGAAAAAGGATAAGAAAGAAAAGATGTCCAAAGAAAAGAAATACGTCGCGTACGGCACGGTTGCCGCTTTGGCAGCTTTTGCGGCTTACCGTCTTCTCGGAAAGAAGAAGGCGAAAAAATAAAAGGAATGAATTTCATTCTTTTATTTTCTTTTTATCATTTTTAACTTTTTTTATTTATCTTAACATATTCATTTCTTTCCCAATTCTTCCAAAACCGCCTCAGCGTGTCCTTTCACGCGAACGTTATTCCAAACTTTTTCAAGAATCCCGTCGGGGCGAATCAAAAAAGTGGTTCGAACGGTTCCCATGCTTTCTTTTCCCATGAATTTTTTAAGCTGCCAAACATCAAACAATTTTAAAACCTCAAGCTCGGGGTCGGACAAAAGCGTAATTGTGAGCGCCGCTTTTTCGATGAATTTTTGATGGGAAGAGATGCTGTCTTTACTGACCCCGAAAATAACGGCGTTGTTTTTCTCAAACGCGTCTTTTAAAGATGAAAAATCAACGGCTTCTTGCTTGCAGCCGGGCGTATTGTCCCGCGGGTAAAAATAAAGAACGATCCATTTTCCGGTGAAATCTTTCAAACAAATATCTTTCGAATTTTGATCCGGCAAACAAAAATCGGGCGCTTTCGTTCCGGGTTGTAAAGAGGAAACCATTTTGATAAACTCCGTTTATTGAATAAATATTGAATAAATGTTGAATAAAATATGAAAGATAAAATGCGCTTCTTAAATTAATTGTTTTGGAAAGAAAGAATAAAAAATAGAAAGCAAATCAAACAAATCAAACAAATCAAACAAATCAAACAAATCAAACAAATCAAACAAATCAAACAAATCAAACAAATCAAACAAATCAAACAAATCAAACAAA
>JAVESN010000004.1:0-33788 GCA_034006575.1 Methanimicrococcus sp. | reverse complement strand
CAAATCAAACAAATCAAACAAATCAAACAAATCAAACAAATCAAACAAATCAAACAAATCAAACAAATCAAACAAATCAAACAAATCAAACAAATCAAACAAACAAACCAAGCAAACCAAACAAACCAAAAAAAATCGAAAAATGCGGGCTTGAAAAGATAAAACGTTTAAAGATAAATAGTGTTAAATACAATCAGTGAAAATATGAATAAGTATTATGATAAAAATTCAACCGAAATGAAATCAAATTAAAAATAAGTGCAAACGAATGATTTTCGGTTTTTAAAAAAAGAAATGGATTTTCAAAGAAACAGATTCGATTATTGAATGCGTATGAACCTGTAACAAAGAACACGGAGAAAATGTTATGATTGATGATAAAAAAACAACTGAAAAAGAATTGATGAGAATCGGCGTTTCCCTTCCCGACAATCTTTTAACGAAATTTGATAATATTATTGAAGAACGAGGATATTCTTCGCGTTCGGAAGGTATCCGTGATGCGATTCGCAGTTACATCAATCATTACGAGTGGATGAACGACATCAAAGGAAAACGCATCGGAACCATTTCGCTTGTTTACGACCACACCAAGCGCGGGCTTTCCAACATGATGGCGGAAATCCAACACGAGCACGCCGATATTATCAAAACTTCGATTCACATCCATTTAGACCATGACAACTGTCTGGAAGTCATCGTTTTAGACGGAGACGGATACAGCATCAAAACGTTAGCCGAGAAAATCATTTCTTTAAACGGCGTAAAATTCTCCAAATTAACAACCGTTCCGTCTACCGAAAAACTTTAAATTCGTGAGCGGATATGCCGGAAAAACGGATGAAAACGAACCGCTTTATTTCATTTTCTCCGTATATCTACGTCGCTTGCGGCGGCTTTTTGGGAGCCGTCGTTCGAGCTCTTTTTTTAATTTATACGTCGGCTGTTTTTGCCGTTCTTTTTGTAAACATTTTTGGAAGTTTTCTCATCGGTTTTTTGATGTTTTTTGAAAACAATAATAAAAAAAGACTGTTTTTCGGAACCGGATTTTTAGGGTCGTTGACAACATTTTCGGCGTTTATGATGACGCCGTTTTCAGAAACGATCGGTATTTCGTTCCCGATATTCATCGGTTTGACCGTCTTTGCCGGCATTTTTGCAGCGTTGCTCGGAAAAATAACGGCGGAAAAAATGAAAAAAGGGGGCGGTAAATAAAATGAATGATTTTTCATCTGTTCTTTTAACGCTCTTTTTAATCGGCGTCGGCGGCGCATTCGGCTCTTGTATTCGTTATTTTGTATCCGAAGGGATGAAAAAAAGAACAACGTTTCCGGTCGGCGTTTTGATTGTCAATATCGTCGGAACATTTTTAGCCGCTTTGATCTTTTTCACCCCGATACTGCCGCCGTTTGAAAGTTTCATTTTTACAACCGGGTTTTTGGGCGGATTGACGACATTCTCCGCCTTTTCTTATGACAATCTGCGGTTGTTGGAGCAAAAGAAAATATTTGAATTTATATTAAATATCGGCGCAAATACCGTTTTAAGTTTGATTGGAATATGTGTGTGTTATTCGTATTTTATGAGTTGAAATCAAAACGGGGACGAAATCAGTGTCTGAGAAGAAGAGAAATGACGAAAAATATCAGGAGGTTTATTTCATCGTCTCAAACGTTCCGCCGGGAAAAGTCGCGACGTACGGGCAAATCGCGGCCATGGTCGGCGGTCTGACGGCAAGACAAGTCGGCTTTGCCCTGAAAACGGCGCCGTCCGAGATGAAGCTTCCGGCTCACCGAATCGTAAACGCCGCCGGAAAATTGGCGCCGGAATATGTTTTTTTCGGAAAGGAAAATCAAAGAAAAAGGCTTGGAAAAGAAGGGATTACGTTTACGGACGCGGGAAACATTCGCATAAAAGAGCATTTGTGGAAATAAAAATAAAAATCATTAAGTCATTATCCGATAAAATAAATAAAAGAAATAGCGGGCCCGAAGGGATTTGAACCCCCGACCTACGGATTAAGAGTCCGCCGCTCTGCCTGACTAAGCCACGGGCCCACGCCAAAAAGATTCATATTAAAGTCGGCAAACCGATATCGGATATGTCGTTTCCAAAAAATGAATACTCTAAATCCGCCTGACCTTATATAAAAGTTTCGCCGAAGCCGTTTTTAAAAATATTTGAAAAACTGAATATTAAAAATACAATCCTTAACAAATCAAATTTTATTTCGGAACTTATTTATAATATGCTTTGCTTTTTTAAAATAATTAATTTAATTAGGATTCCTACTTACTCTTTTTGCTTTGCAATTTGACGACATACGGCTTGTCTTTTATTAAATTAGTTTTCCAAAAAGTTGAAACTTTCAACAAGTGCCAACTATAAAATTTAAAGGTAATTAAAATGTTTAAAAATCCAATGTTTAAGAACAGCAATGAAAATGTTACTGCTCCCGTTTCCGAAGGTAAAACCTATGATGTTACAATCGAAGATGTCGCACAAAAAGGCGACGGAATCGCACGCATTGAAGGTTACGTTATTTTTGTCCCCGACACTGCCGCCGGTGAAGAAGTAACCGTTAAAATTACAAGAGTTCTTCCCAAATACGCATTTGCAACCGTTGTCGAATAATTCTTTAATTTAAATTAAAGCAAAAAGATATTAAGTGTTTTGAGATCTTCTTAAAACACTCTTTTTTTAAATATTCTTTAAACTCTTTTTCAAATAGTTTTTTTAAAAATATTTCAACACAGGCAGAAATGCTTTTTTAAAAAATTGAAAAGGCACGTTTTGGTTTTAATTTTCAATCAAAATCAACAATTTTCAATCAAAATCAACAATTTTCAATCAAAATCAACGATAGAAAAGCATAAAACTACAAAACCGTAAAAATGTAAAAAAAGGAAAAGGTTCAAACGAAAGTTTGAAACCCCGTTTTGGTTTTAAAAAGATAATAAAACCGAAAAAATTATTTTTTGCGTAAAATTAAAGCGGCTCCGACAATTCCCAACAGTGCGAGGACGACGCCGAATCCGGGCGTTTCTTTATCATTGCTGCTGTCGGCGTTGTTTTGCGCGGCGTTCGGGCCGTAAATTTGCGGCAAAACCGGGAAAGTATAAGTGGCTTTGTAGGAGTCGCCGTCAACGGTTGCGGACGCCACAAAAGACCAAACGCCTTTTTCCGGAATGGCGGAAACGAAGTTGCCGAATTCATCCGTTACGGCGCGTTTGGAGTAAATTAAATAAACGCTTTCGCCGGTTGCGTAATCTGAAACAAGCATGTCGTTGAGTTTTTTGGCTTCGTCGGCTGTTTTAACGGGCTCGACATAATACATGATGTTTTGAGCATTGGATCCGTTTCCGTAAACAAGTTTGCCGTAAACGGTTTCCCCTTCGGCCAGTCCGCTCATTCGAGTAAACATTGTGAATTCAAGCGGCAATCCGAGATTTTTATTCCAATCATTCCAAGTGTCTTCCCCGACAAAAATCGCCAATTTCGGGATTTCCGTCGTCTCTCCCGGAAGAATGGTATAGAGGAAGTAGGTACCGCTTTGCGTAAATTTATAATCGATTTTCTGATAAGTAATCGTTTCTTTTTCCCCGCTTAAAATTCGATCAACGCTCTCGGTGATGGGTTTTGTTGTCACGGATTTTTTTGTTCCGTCGGGAGCGACGATAACCACGTCAACCGGGGTTGTGACATTTCCAAAATCATATTCAAATCCGTGACCGTGGATTAAAAGAATCGAAAGCGTCGTTCCTTCTTTAATGATATAATCATTGTAATCGGCCTCCATCGCGTCAACGATATTATCGCCGACGATTAAAGCGGCGTTGTGCGCAGAAGCCGTTCCGACGGCAAACAACAGAATAAACACTGCGATAATTCCGTATATTGTAAATTTTTGAACCATTCGTTATCACCGAAATCATTTACGATAAATTTAAAGAAATATTGAAAAATAATTAAGAATATAAATCATAAATATATATAATAACACGTTTTTTAAGAAACGTATTAACAAGTAGAAACAAATTCAATGTATTTAAAATTAATTAAACGAAAGGAGAAAATAGAATTTAAATAAGATAAACAAGATAAAAATATAAATAAGAAAAACAAGATAAAAATACAAATAAGATAAATAAAATATTTGAAAATATATCCATAAAAAATAAGATAGATGAATCCGTCACAGTCGAAATCGAGTCAATAAAAAAAGGGAGAAAGAAAAGATATTATCGATTAAAGAAAAAAACGGAATGTTTAAAAACAAATTTTATGAAAAACACAATAACATAAACATAGAGAGAAATAACACAAAATGATATTAAAGACGTATTAAAAGTCACAAATATATTAGAAGATATTAAGATAGGAAACCGTAAAAATAAAAAAGAAATATTTGAATTTCAAAATCCCGAAAGATAAGGAAATCAAATAATTTCGGATTGAAAGAAGAAAAGCAAAGCCTTTCTTAACGTTTTTGATATGATTGAATGGAGGCTGTAGAGAGTTTTAGAAGATCGTTTCAATTGGTTTTAAAAACCGTCGTGTTACGATAATCAATAAATGTAACACCGACTATAATTAGTTTTTGCATTAAAACCTAAAAAAGAAAAAGGAAAGGAAAAAACAAAAATCCGAAATAAAATTAAAGAAAGTAAAAACAAAAAAATCAAAGAAAACAAAAAAAACAAAAAAAACAAAAATCTAAAATAAATTAAAGAAAACAAAACAAACTAAAAATAAGTAAAACAAAAAAATAAAACCGGATTTTTAAATTATTCAGATTTTATTTTTCCGTCTTTTGAAATATTTTCTGAAACGACCGTTTCTTCCAAAACGATTCTATCTCCCGAGTTTTCGTTTTCTGAGATCGTTTCGTCCCTTAAATTTTCGTTACCGGAATCCTCGTCTCCTGAAACGGTTTCATCTCCTGAAACGGTTTCATCTCCCGAATTCCCGTTTTCTGAAACGGTTCCGTCTCCCGAATCCTCGTCTTTTAAAACGGTTTTATCTTCGGAAACATCTTCTTTTTTTGTTTCAAATTGTTCAAAAACGGGCGCCGATTTTTCAACGGATTCCGAGCCCGTTATTAATTCTTCGTTGTCGCCGGTGTTGTTTTTTGAATCCGGAATCGGAGCTTTCGCGACTTCGGTCACCTCGCTCACTTCGCTGACCAAACCGGACAATTCTTCCGAAATTTGACCGGAAAAATGTTCTTTAAATTGATCTAAAGGACCGTCATCTTTCTTTTTGTCAAGATTCACATAAACATAAGAACCCTCGTGAAAATCAAAGTCGTCACAGTAGTCTCCCTGGCGTTTGCCGCAATAAGAATCAAACAGTGTCTGTTCGCACGGAGGAATGTTAATGTGATAGGCGGCTCGAGAAATCACGTGCCCGGCAACCGGCGCGGTCATCAAAAGAAAAATGCCGACCGTGATGGCTTTAAGACCAAAGGAGGTGAATCCGTCGTAAATCAAAATGCTGAGCAAAACGAAAAAAGCGCCCGTCGTTGCGATTTTTGTGGTTGCGTGAAGACGATTATACACATCGGGCAATCGAATTAAACCGATCATTCCGACCAAAACATCAAAAACGCCCAGCAAAAGAAAGAAATAACAGGCACCGATACGAACGGTTGTCCAATCAAGCAAAGAAAGAAAATCCA
Organism: Methanimicrococcus sp.; assembly: GCA_034006575.1. Classification (GTDB taxonomy): domain Archaea; phylum Halobacteriota; class Methanosarcinia; order Methanosarcinales; family Methanosarcinaceae; genus Methanimicrococcus. The sequence goes on along the minus strand of JAVESN010000004.1, from coordinate 28,108 downwards.
AATCAGAACACCTCTCCTTTGTCAATATATTTGGACAGCGCAAGCGTTCCGATAAAAGAAACAAGCGCCAATAAAATCGCGATATCAATTAAAAATTGAGACTGCTGAGAAAACGCGTAAACCGCAAAAACGACAACCAGCGTATTGCCGATGGCGTCCAGCGACGTGACACGATCCATAATCGTCGGACCGACAATCAAACGGTAAAACGCCAAAAATAAAGAAAAAACCAAGACGACCAGACAAAAACCGGCAATCATGTCAAAATCAATCATTCAAAAGCCTCCAAAATGACCTCTTCTAAATCTTCACGAATGGAATCACGAACTTTTTTCGGACTTTCAATGTAAATCGAATGGACATAATAAATACCGGGTCCTTTTAAGGTTTTATTTTTAACGTGAGCGTCAATGATAATCGTTCCGGGCGTGAGAGAAATCGTATTCGCGAGCAACGTCGTTGAAACGCTTCTCGTCGTTGAAAACGGATAAGCGATAATTCCCGGTCGAATGTCCAATTTCGGCTGAAGAATTTTATACATCATATAAAAACTCGCCTTAACGATTTCACGGAACAAAACATAAACGTATTTAATCTTTAAAGGGAACTTGCGAGCGGTTTCAACAGCAGAGTCCGTAAATGAAAACATGTCTCGAAACGGATAAAGAATCAATACCGAGAAAAAAACACCCAGTAAATAATTGCCAATCGAAAAGCTGCCGCTGAGCAAAACCCAAATGAAGCCCAGCATTAAATAAATCGTATATTTCGTAATTCGAATCATCTTGGAGCACCCCCTAAAACGGCTGTAATATATTCCGTCGGATCAAGAATTTGCGTTGCAATCATATTTGAAATATCATAAAGCGGTTCCGGATAAAGTCCCAAAAAGATGACCGCCGCGCACAGAGCCGCAATCGGCAAAGCGATTTCAAGAGATATTTTATGCCTTTTGGGCATTAAAGACAACGCGTCTCGATCCTCTTCTCCCTCTTGAGAGCGGCTCTCCCCCCAAAAGATGGCAATCCATGTCCGAAACATGTAAAAAATCGTAATAACCGCCATAAAAACCGCAATCATCAAAGGCCACCAAAACTCGCCCGAAACGGCGGACTGAAACAAAGCGAACTTTGAAACAAACCCGCCCATCGGCGGCAATCCGGCAATCGACATGGCGCCGATTAAAAAAGCCGCGGAGAAGAGAGGCAAAACCGTAATCAATCCGCCCATTTGACGGAGATCGCGCGTTCGTTTTTCATGTATAATGCCGCCGGCGGTCAAAAAGAGCATGGATTTGGCAAGCGCGTGATTGACAAGATACATTATCGCCGCCGCAATCGCTCCGACCGTTCCGAAAGAAAAGCCGAGCAAAACGTAGCCGATTTGAGAAACGCTGGAGTAAGCTAAAACACGCTTTAAATCCGTTTGTCCGACAGCGGAAATGGCGCCGACCGCAATTGTCAGCAAGGAGAAAAACATTAATATCGGCAGGAAAAAGCTTTTGGCCGGAAGCAAAACCAAAAACAAAACACGCAAAATACAATACGCGCCGATTTTGATTAAAATTCCGCTTAACAGGGCTGAAATGGGTGTCGGCGCCGTCGGGTGGACATCCGGAAGCCAAAAGTGAAGCGGAAAAAGAGCCGCTTTGTTTCCGAAAACCACAATAAACAAAAGCGCCGACGCCACGATAACCCAAGAGAAGGACCCGGATTCGGCAATCAATTGAATTTTCGCGGACAAATCCGCCATGTTTAAAGAGCCGACCGACGCGTAAATGGAAACGATGGCCACCAGCATCATAAAAGAGCCGAGCATTCCCAGAACCAAATATTTGTAAGTCGCTTCCAGTTTATGAGCGGAATCCGTCAGCGTAAGAGACTCGTTTGCCATAATCAATCCGGCCGAGGATAAAAACATGATTTCAAAGAAAACGAAAAGATTGAACAAATCCCCGGTCAAGAAAATTCCAAAAATGCCGGCAAACATCAGAAAGTAAAGCGGATAGTAGCTTTTTGACAAAGATTCTTTTTCGATGTAATCAAAAGAATAAATTAAAACAAAAAACCCGATAAAGGCGGTCAGTAAAACGAGAAGCCCCGAGAGCATATCGCCGACTAAGACAATGCCGTATTTTCCGTATTCCCCGATATCGTAAACCAAAATACCGTTTTTGTAAATCATTAAAAACAAAAACACGGATAAAATCAGCAAAAGCGCCGAAACGAAAAGCGCCGACGTTTTTTGAACCTTCGGTTTTTCACGCAAGAAAAGCATGACCGGAGCCATTAAAAGACAAATCGCAATCGGCAAAATGACGATGTTGTTCGAAAAGAACGATTCCGCCCAAGAAAACAAAGACATCATCCGTGAAGCCTCCTGAGTTCGTCCACGTCGGTCGTTCCGTATTCTTCATTGATGCGATAAGCCAGCGTCAACAAAATGGCCGTTGTTGCAAAACTGATAACGATGGCCGTTAAAACCAACGCTTGCGTCAGCGGATCCACAAAATTTGAATTTTCCGTAAAACCGGAAACAATCGGCGCCAAAATTCCGTTTGAAAAATCATCCGTGAATATGAAACGGGCGTTTTCGTTGAGGGTTTCCATGATAATCGGAACCAGCGTTCCTTTAAAAATGCCGGATGTGACAATCGTTAAATTGATGGAATGCCCGATTAAACTGAACCCGACTGCGATTTTCATAATATCTCGACGCAGAATCATATAAATTCCGATTCCGAAAACCAATGAGATGGTCAATGCTGTTAAGACTTCGGTCATTTGCGCTCCTCCGGTTTGGGGGGTTGAACCAAAAGCTGCGGTTTTAAACTGTATTCTTCCGCTTCTTTAAAATCGGGGCTGTCTGTGTCAATGGACTCCGTCGCTTTATCGGAAGCAATGCCGGTCAGGATGAAAAGCAAAGCGCCGATGACGGTAAAATAAACACCGATATCAAAAAACATTGTTGAGAGAAGTTCAAGATGTCCGATGTGAAGACCGAAAACTTCTAAATGATAATGGTCAAAAGCGCTTCTGAAATAATTGTGATTGACAATCATGGGTGTAATCGCCGTCAGGGATGCAAAAAGCAGTCCGTACGCGACCCAATTCAACCAGTTTTGTTTCAGCCGATTGTTGATGTATTTCATTCCGTAAGTGATATAAACCAGTGAGATCGAACAGACGAACAAAACGCCGCCGACAAAGCCGCCGCCCGGGAAATTGGCGCCGTTGAGCAGTAAATAAATCGAAAAGAGCATGGCAATTATTAAAACCGCTCTGGAGATTGTTTTTGCGATAATCGTACTCATGCTTTTTCCTCCCTTATTTTGCCGGCACCGCTTTCCGGATTTCTTTGTGACGGTTTATCGCCGCCTTTAGAAACAAATGTTTTTTCTTTTTGCCGGCTGTGAATCAGGTTGTAAATGGCCAGCGCGGCAATGGATAATACGGAGATTTCGCCGATGGTGTCGTATCCTCTAAAATCCGTGACAATCATGTTGACGATGTTTTTGCCGCCGGTTAATTCAACACCTTTGTCCATGAAATAATGTGAAAAGGATTCAAACGCGGGATACAAATCCGCGCCGACCAAGAGAGTAAAAAGCCCCGCCGAGCAGAGAAGAGCGATAAGCACGTTTCGGTTTCGAATTTTTTTGGATTCGGGCCGAACCGCTTCTTTGGTTCGAAGTTTCATTATGACGAGCAAAAATATGATGGTGGAAAGCGTTTCAACGCAAAGCTGCGTCATTGCCAAATCCGGCGCTTTGAGATAAGCGTAAAGCATCGACACGAAAAAACCGAGCGCGGACGACGCTAAAATCATCGGGACGTATCTCGGCAAAATAGAAGACGCCCAGGCCGCCAGCACAATCAAAACAAAAAGCATAATTTCAGAAACCGCAATTTTAAAAATCAAGTCGGTTGAAAATATGGGCTGTCCTGTCGCGATTGCGAATCCGAGCGGGATGGCAATCATAAAGAGAATAAAGGCGACCATTATTTCAACGTAATATCGCGGCGATCCTTTTTGAAGAATTTTTCCAAACGAGGCGCCGAATTTAAAAGCGTTGTTGACCTGCGCGTTGTAAACGTAATTCAGGCTGACGCGGGGATGTTTTTTATTAAAAGAGGTTTGCCACGCCGCGATTTTATCATATCGGGCGTATACCAAAATACCGAGCGCAAATGTCACCAGCGTCATGATAAACGCGGGTGTCACTCCGTGCCATAAAGCGACTTGGAGATGTTCGGCGCCCGGTAAAATCGCTTCTGTGGCCGGTTGAACAAGCGCGTCGACAAAAGGTGTCGGAAATAAGCCGATTGCGACAATCAAAACCGCTAAAATCGCGGGCGGCGCCAAGAGAACCCAAGACGGGTCATGAACTTTTGACGGAACATCGGGGTCTTGGGTTCGTTTTCCCGTGAATATTTTAAAAATTAAACGGAAAGAATAGGCAAACGTGAAAACCCCGCCGATGACGGCTAAAATCGGGATGAGATAATAAATGCCGCCGCCGAGCGCCTCTGCCATGTGAACGGAGGATTCGTAAAACAATTCTTTGCTTAAATATCCGTTGAGCGGCGGAATGCCGGCCATGGCCGCGGCGGCAATAATCATTAAAAGAAATGTGATCGGCATTTCTTTTCGAAGACCGCCCATTTTGCGAATGTCGCGCGTGTGGAGTTCGTGCGCGATAATTCCGACCAAGAGGAATAAGCAGGCTTTAAACGCGGCGTGATTGAGCAGATGAAAAACGGCGGCCGAAACTCCGATTCCGGGTTCGGCGTACGTTGTAAAACCAAGCATGGTCAAAAGATAAGCCAATTGGCTGATTGTTGAAAAGGCCAATATGGCTTTTAAATCGGTTTGTTTGAGCGCTAAGAATCCGGCGGCAATCATTGTGATTAATCCGGTTCCGGCAACCAAAATAAGCCAGTCCGCGGTTCCGGAAAACATCGGATGCAATCGGGCGATTAAAAAGATACCGGCTTTAACCATTGTCGCGGAGTGAAGAAATGCGCTGACGGGGGTCGGGGCTTCCATGGCGTTTGGGAGCCAAATATAAAACGGGCCTTGCGCGGATTTGGCAAGCGCGCCGATGAGTATTAAGATCAGCGTTGCGGTAAAAAGCGGGCTGTTTTTGATTGTCGTCAGCATTTCGGGATTGGACAGCATTTCAGAAATCCCGTATGTGCCCGTGATTGAAAAGAGAAGCATGAAGCCGACAAACATGAAAAGACCGGCGCCGGCCGTGATTAAAAGCGCTTTTGTCGCGCCGTAAATGGATTCTTTGGTTTTTCTGTAATATCCGATTAATAGAAATGAGCTGATGCTTGTGAGTTCCCAAAAGACAAAGAGTTGAAACAGATTATCGGAAAAGGCAACGCCCAACATGGAGCCCATGAAAACGAGAAGGTATTGGTAGTAGCGGACCAAATCTTCGTCTTTTGAGAGGTATTTTGTCGAATAGGACAGAATTAAAAGACCAATAAAAGAGACAATGAGTCCGAGCAAAACGGCTAATCCGTCCGCATAAAACGAAATATTGATGGAAAGGCCGGGAATCCAAGACACTGCGCCCGCAAGATTATTTCCGCTCATGATTGACGGAACCATGGAAGCGATCAAAAAAAAGCAGACGAAGGCGACAAACGCTGAAAACCAGCCGACTTTTTCTTTCATAAAATTATAAGCAAGCGGCACGGCAAGAGTCATAGCAAAGGGGAAGAGAACGATGAGTGCGATAAAGTAAAAGGGATCCAACATAATCACGCCGTGTTTTGAAATATAATTATATCAAGCAAATCAGACAAAAACCAAAACTCGAATTTGAAGAAAAACTTGTATAACCCACGGAGTTCACCATATATAAATTTAAGTTTTATGCCGAGATGGAAGTTGATTCCATAAATATAAAATAAATAATATGAAAAAAATAATGGAAAAACAATATAAAATAACAATAAAAAACAATATAAAAAAATCAACTGAAAAAAAATGTCGGATGAAAATAATAATAGAATGAAAACAAAACAAAACAAAACAAAACAAAACAAAACAAAACAAAACAAAACAAAACAAAACAAAACAAAACAAAACAAAACAAAACAAAACAAAACAAAACAAAACAAAACAAAACAAAACAAAACAAACAAAACAAAACAAAAACAAAACAAACAAAACAAAAACAAAATAAAATAAAACAAAACAAAACAAAAATAAAATTAAAAATTAAAAAAGATTACAGAACGTTACATTCTGTAATCGTAATCATCGGCGGATTCTTGTTGATCGAATTCGTTGACAATACTTTTGATTTCTTGAAAATCCTTCTTGTGCGCCAAAAGGAAGTCTTCTAATTTTTTGGATTTGGGATCTTTATCGTTTTTGGATTTGGCGAGGGTGAGGGTTTCCAGTGCTTTTTGAAGCGTTTTGCGCTCCTCTTCGTTGTATCGGAACGGCCAAGAATCGCGTTCGGAAAGCAGCAGTCCTTCTTTGTCCATGGACGGGCGAACGCGTTTGAGAGCTTCTTCGAAGTGTTTTTTATTGATTCGGACATTTCCGATTGCCAGTTCGATGTCTTCTTCGGTGTGACCGCTCATTTTTTGAACGAATTCCCGAATGGCAACCATTTTCGCTTCACGAACCAATGCTTCGATGTCGGCGCCGACAAAACCGTCCGTTTCTAAAACCAAGAAGTCAATATCGGAATCGCCGGCCAACAAATCTTTAACGCCTGCCAAATAGACGTCTAAAATTTGTTTTCTGCCGGCAGCGTCCGGGGGCGGCACATAAATGTGTTTTTCCAAACGGCCGGGACGCAAAAGCGCCGGATCGATCATATCCGGACGATTCGTCGCGCCGATAATGACCACGTTTTTGAGCTCTTCCAAACCGTCCAATTCCGTTAAGAATTGGCTGACAACGCTTTCCGTCACGTGAGAAGAGCCTTCGTAGCCGCCTCTTTTGGGAACGACGGAATCGATTTCATCAAAGAAAATGATAGAAGGAGACGCCAATCTCGCTTTTCTGAAAATCTCGCGAACCCCTTTTTCGGATTCGCCGACCCATTTGGACATCAATTCCGGACCTTTGACGGAAATGAAATTGCTTTCCGATTCGTTCGCCACCGCTTTTGCAAGAAGGGTTTTTCCCGTTCCGGGCGGACCGAACATTAAAAATCCTTTCGGAGATTTCGTATCAAATTTCTGATAAATGGAAGCGTATTTCAACGGCCACTCCACGCCTTGTCGAAGCTCTTCCTTAACCAAGTCCAAACCGCCGACATTTTCCCAGCCGATGTCCGGAACTTCCACCAAAACTTCGCGCATCGCGCTCGGCTGAACCATTTTAAGAGCGGAGTCAAAGTCTTCCACGGTTACTTTTAAACTTTCCAGTTTTTCTTTTGAAATCTCTTCCTCCGCGTTCATTCCCGGAAATTCGCGGCGAAGCGCGTGCATGGCCGCCTCTTTGACCACGAGCGCCAAATCCGCGCCGACAAAGCCGTGGGTGACGCTTGCGTATTTATCCAAATTCACATCGTTTGCCAAAGGCACGTTTCGGGTGTGAATTTGAAGAATTTCCATACGCCCTTCTTTATCAGGAACTCCGACTTCGATTTCGCGATCAAACCGACCGCCGCGGCGCAAGGCCGGGTCAATCGAATCCGGAAGATTGGTCGCGGCAATCACGATTACGCCGCCGCGGCTTTTTAATCCGTCCATCAAAGACAAAAGCTGAGCAACGACTCTGCGCTCCACTTCTCCTTTGGATTCTTCTCGTTTGGGCGCAATGGAATCGATTTCATCAATGAAAATAATCGCCGGCGCGTTTTCTTCGGCTTTTTGGAAAATCTCGCGCAATTTTTCTTCGCTGTCGCCGTAATATTTGGAAATAATCTCGGGACCCGAAATCGTATCAAAATAAGCGTTGACTTCGCTGGCAACCGCTCTTGCGATTAACGTTTTTCCCGTACCCGGCGGACCGTAAAGCAAAACGCCTTTCGGCGGTTCAATGCCGAGCTTTTCAAAAACTTCCGGATGACGCAGCGGATATTCAATCATTTCGCGGACCAAATTCAATTCACGGCCCAGACCGCCGATATCTTCGTAATGAATGTTTCCGGCCGACTTTCCTTTCGGCGCGTCTTCGCCTTTGTAAGCGGACTCTTTGTAATGGACTTTTGTTTCCGAACCGATCACGGCAATATCGTCCGGTGAAATGTCGGAAACAATAAATTCATAATATTGTGTGCTGAAACTGCTCGAGAAACTTCCGGCCCAAGCGTTTCCAAAAAAACTCTCAAACGGATCTTGTTTTTGATTTTGGACTTGAATGGGAAGCGCAATCGCTTTTCCTTTGTAAAGCGGCGCGCCGGCAAATTTTTGATGAATGAAATTCGCCACTTGTTCGCCGTCTAATTTGATAGACTCCCCGACCGGTTGAATGCTCACTCTCGCCGCGGTTTTGGGGAGAACTTTTTCAATCGAAACCGTGTCGCCGATACCGACGCCCGCGTCTTTTCGAATGAATCCGTCCATACTGATATTGTTTGAGCCTTGCCCCTGGGATAAAATGACTATGGCCGCCGCCGATTTCTTTCCGGTGATTTTAACGATATCTCCGGGCTCGACCGCCAAACGCGCCATGGCTTCAGCGCCGATGCGAGCGATTCCTTTTCCGGCATCCGTTCGATCCGCTTCCTGAACAATAAGTTGAATAGATTGCGTCATGAATAATTACACCTCGCTTTTGATGATATAATTTTATTAAAGTAAGTAAATACAATAAATATTGAAAATGTGAATATATAAAGATTGGGATTTTTGAATCATTCCACACGACAAATCAACAAAAAAACGATAAAAAATCGAGACCGCCCTTTCGCTGTTTGAAGCGGCGGCATTTATCGAATCGGAGATGTATTTTAGTTTTTCTTTTTAAATTTTAACATTATTTTTAATTTTAAATTTTTAATGCCCCTTCTCTTTACAAAAATCCCAAAGCCCTCCGTTTTTCATCGTATTTAAAAAAGAGAAATAAAAACAGAAAAAAATGAAAAGAGAAAAAACAGAGAACGGGAAAAAAATGAAAAGAGAAAAATAGAGAACGGAAAAAAAATGAAAAGAGAAAAAATAGAGAACGGGAAAAATGAAAAAGAAAAAACAGAGAACGGAAAAAAATGAAAAGAGAAAAAACAGAGAACGGAAAAAATGAAAAAGAAAAAACAGAGAACGGAAAAAAATTGAAAAAAAAGAAAACAGAGAAAATTCTCTGTTTTAGGATTTAAAAATTTATTTTTACGGCGGGATTACATTCCCATCATGCTCGGGTCCATGCCGCCCATGTCCATTCCCGGTGCTCCACCCTGGGATTTGGTGGTCGCAATCACGTCGTCGATTCGAAGAATCATAACGGCGGATTCGGTTGCGGCATTGATGACTTGCGTTTTGACGCGAAGGGGTTCGACGACAAAGGCTTCCCACATGTCAACGACTTCGCCTTTGAAAACGTCCAAGCCGGCCGTCTTTAAACCTTTTTCGTGACTGGAGCGAAGGTCCATGAGCATGTCAATCGGATCAAGACCGGCATTTTCGGCCAATGTTTTGGGAATGATTTCCAAGGCTTCGGCATACGCGCGAACGGCGAGCTGCTCTCTGCCTTCAAGCGTGGCCGCGTATTCGTTTAAACGAAGGGAAAGTTCGACTTCCGGAGAGCCGCCGCCGGCAACGAGTTTTTTGTCTTCGATAACAACGCCGACCACACGAAGAGCGTCTTCAAGAGCGGTTTCAATGCTGTTAATAACGTGATCTGCGCCGCCGCGAAGAAGAATGGAAACGGATTTCGGATTCTCACAGCCGGTCACAAAGATCATCGGATCGCCTGAAATCTTCTTTTCTTCAACCAAAGCCGCATGACCCAAATCGGCTTCCGTGATTTCATCGAAATTGGAAATTAAAGCGGCGCCGGTTGCGCGAGCCATTTTCTCCATATCGCTCTTCTTGACACGGCGAACGACAAAGAGTCCCGCTTTGGCCAAGAAATGCTGGGCCATATCGTCAACGCCTTTTTGAACGAAAACGGCGGTTGCGCCGCTTTTGATAACTTTGTCAACCGTGGCTTTAATCATGGCTTCTTCCTGGTCAAGGAAAAGTTGAAGCTGGTCCGGAGAAGTGATGGAAATCTCGGCATCGATTTCGGTGTCTTTGAGTTCAATCGCTTCGTTTAAAAGAAGGATTTTCGCGTCTTTGACCATTTCGGGCATGTTGCTGTGAACACGCTCTTTGTCAATGATCATTCCTTTGATTAATTCGGAATCTTCAATGCGGCCGCCGACTTTTTTAACGACATTGATTTGCTCTCTGTCCACCTGTTTTTTACCGTTCACGTCATCAACGACGCTTGTCACGGCTTCAACGGAAATTTGAGCCAAAAGCGCTTTTGCGGCTTCCGCTCCTTTTCCGGTAATGGCGGTAGATGCAATGCTGTTTAAAAGTTCGACATCGTTTTCATCGACGTCTTTTGCAAGGCCTTGGACGATTTCAACCGCTTTGATTGCGGCCAATCTGTATCCCGAGGCGATGATTGTCGGATGGATGTCCATGTCAATCAAATCTTCGGCTTTCTTTAAAAGTTCGCCGGAGACGACTGCGGCGCTTGTTGTTCCGTCGCCGACTTCTTCGTCTTGGGTTTTAGAAACTTCGACGATCATTTTCGCGGCGGGGTGCTCGATATCCATTTCTTTTAAAATGGTGGCGCCGTCGTTTGTAATGGTCACGTCGCCCATGGAATCGACAAGCATCTTGTCCATCCCTTTGGGGCCGAGCGTTGTTCGGACTGCTTCGGCCACGGCTTTTGCAGCCATAATGTTATTGCTTTGCGCATCTCTTCCGCGAGTGCGTTTGCTTCCGTCTTTTAAAATGAAAATGGGTTGTCCTGACATATTAAGTCTCCTTTATTTTGATAATAATGATAAAAAATCGATAACTATCGATTGAGCCGTTTTATCAATCGGCGAGATCAAGCCAAAAACACGTAAAAATCAAAAAAGCGTCAATCCTGCTTTAGAATATGATTTTATCGACATGTTTGATAATACGGAAAATAACGGTTTAATCAGCGGATAAATGACATATCGAAATTTATCGAAATATTAACGAATATTTATCGAAACATTTGATGTAAACCGAAAAGTAAAGGACTTCCCCGAAATTGCTTTGACGTTCCAGAACGAATGTGCTTCCTTGACAAAGGCCGTCTCGGCTTGCCATCCCGACATTTCGTTCATCCTTTGCCGAAAAAACAGACATGAGAGACATGTTCTTCGGACAATTTACAGAGAAAACTCAATCTTAGAATTGATAGAACTTCTATATAATGGCATTGGTTCTGTAAAAATGAATATTCATTTTTAAAAGATTGACACAAAGAGGTTTTATCTGATGAGAATATATTAGGTTTAAAAATAGCGTTTTTAATTTATGAAATTATGAATGTGTTGAACGGTTTGGTTGAAAAACAACAAATGCAAGAACTTTAATATATAATCATGCGGAATTTATCTTTTTTATACATCATGAGTCGAGTATAAATCATCGTTGTTAAACGGAGTGGTCGGAAGGATTCGTCTTGATTGACGGATTGGGCCGGAAAAAATCATCGCGGTTAAACGGAGTGGTCGAAAAAATTCGCCATGGTTGGCGGATTAATCGAGCATATTCGTCTTGAATAACAAAAACCGGATGTATTCGTCTTGATTTAAGAGAGTGTTAAAATTTTGAAAAGGAGGGACAACATGGAAGAAACCATTAAAAATACGGATGTGAACACAGCTTTGGAGATTGACATCGCAGAAGAAATCATTGAAAAAACCAATGAAGAACTCGAAGCCGAACAGAATTCGGCGATTGCCAAGTTAGCAAAGCTGTGCGAAGAAAATGGACCGATTGACCCTGAATTATTCACAAAGTACAATGTGAACCGCGGACTTCGTGACGCGGACGGAAACGGCGTTTTAACGGGTTTGACGGAAATCAGCGACGTTCAATCCGGAAGACCGTTGCCGGGTAAAACTCAATATCGAAAAGGAAGATTATTTTATCGCGGAATCGATATTAACGACCTTGTCAACGGGTTCGTTTCAGAAGAACGATTCGGTTTTGAAGAGGTCACTTATTTACTTTTATTCGGAGATTTGCCGACGGAAAACCGATTGGAAGAATTTAAAAAACTTCTCGGAAATTATCGAACTTTGCCGAAAAACTTTGTCCGCGACGTTATTATGAAAGCGCCCAGCGAAGACATGATGAACACGCTTGCGCGCAGTATTTTAACGCTTTATTCCTATGATAAAAGTGCGGATGACACATCCATTGAAAATGTCCTTCGCCAAAGTTTACGGCTTATTGCGATTTTCCCGATGCTTGCCGTTTACGGTTACCAAGCTTATGTCCATAAGTATGACGGCAGCAGTTTGGTTATTCACACCCCGCGGCCGGAATTATCCACCGCTGAAAATATTTTACACTTACTGCGCCCCGACAGCCAATACACGGAACTGGAAGCGCGCCTTTTGGATTTGGCTTTGGTGCTCCATGCCGAACACGGCGGCGGCAACAATTCCACATTCACTTGCCGCGTGGTCAGCTCGTCCGGAACGGACACGTACTCCGCCATCGCGGCGGCGCTCGGCAGTTTAAAGGGTCCCAAACATGGCGGCGCGAATATAAAAGTCGTCAAAATGTTTGAGGATTTAAAAGACAACATCACCGACTGGACCAGCGAAGAAGAAATCAGCGCGTATCTTAGAAAACTTTTGAACAAGGAAGCGTTTGACAAAGCCGGTTTAATTTACGGAATCGGCCATGCCGTTTATTCATTAAACGACCCGCGCGCCGATATTTTTAAGAAATTCGTTGAAAATCTTTCCGTTGAAAAAGGAAGGGAGGACGAATTCAAGCTTTACGCGTTGGTCGAACGTTTGGCGCCGGAAATTATCGGTCAGGAAAAACGGATATACAAAGGCGTTTCCGCAAACATCGACTTTTACAGCGGTTTTGTATACAGTATGTTGGATTTGCCGACACAGCTTTACACGCCGATTTTTGCAATCAGCCGAATCACCGGTTGGAGCGCGCACCGGCTGGAAGAATTAATCAATTCGGGAAAAATCATTCGCCCGGCATACAACGCCGTTTGCGAGCCGCACGAATACATCCCGCTCAACAAAAGAGCCAACGGGGGAAGCGTTGTCTTTGAAGAATTCGACGTTGAAATAAAGAATGGAGAAAACGAAAAGAAGGCGGATTAAACCTTCGTTCCGTTTTTTTAATTTCGAAGAAAAAATAAAATGTTCTAAAAAATAAAATTTTTAAAAGAAATCCGTTCAAAAACAAACCCTTTTTAAAAACGAATGAAAAATAACAAAATTAAAAAGGTAAAAAACAAACCTTTTTTAAAAACGAATAAAAAATAACAAAATTAAAAAGGGTAAAAAATAAACCCTTTTTAAAAACGAATAAAAAATAACAAAATTAAAAAGGGTAAAAAACAAACCTTTTTTAAAAACGAATGAAAAATAACAAAATTAAAAAATAAAAAAGTAATGAGAATTTATTTTTTGTTTTGAGCGCAAAACGGACATATCTTTTGGTTGTCTATTTCAACGCATCTTGCGATGCCGACGGATTCTTGACAAATCGGACAAATGATGTTGTCAAATATTTTCGCTTTTTCCGGAACACTTTGTTGCGGCTCTTTGACTTCATAAATTTGGTCGGCCGGCGTGGATAAAATGTTGTCCACGCGTTGTTTTGAAAGCGTTTTGTATCGTTCCGCTTCTTCTTTTGTCGCGGTTTCTGAAGAAACTTTTCCGCGAAGCGCGTCCATTTCCGGGTCGGGTTTGAAGAAGTCCGGGCGCATTATTAATCGAACCCCTTTTCCCGTCGTTCGGTTGTAAAAAGTAAAAGCGTTTTTTCCCCAATTGTTTACAAAAAGGTTGCCTTTTCCGGCCGTTGTCCCCAAAATCGTCTGAATCGCGTCCACCGTACAGGAATCCGTTTCCGTAATAACGACCACTTCTTCGTCTTCGGAATAAGTCAAATTCAGAAGATTGCGCGCGTAAAGAGCGGCAACATAACCCATTGCAAGACCGCCGCAAGAATGGCCGTGAAAAGCAATCGCGTCATCATAATCCCGTTCGGGAAAATCTTTAAGCATGATTTTTGGATTCATAACACTAGGATAGATTGAGTTTATATTTAAGGATATCTAAAAAGATAGGATTAGAACCGATTGCATGAATTTTAAAAAACGGCATGAGAAAAAATATTTAATTTTAATCAGAATAAGTATTAAATATATCAATACTTATACGAAATCGTATTATGTTTCGTATATATTATAACAAATGTTTGTATTAAAAATTTGTATTCATAAACGATTTTGTCCAAAATACGAAATAAAATACAGAGGGAAAAAATGAAAAAAATAAAATCTCAACTCAAAAAAAAGTCTTTAATCGGCTTTTTGATTTTAACAATAATGTTATCGATTTCATTATCGGGTTGCATTGACAATTCGGACGGCGAAGGAAACGAAAGCGATAAGATCACAATAATCGACGCCTTTGGCCGAACGGTGACACTCCCCGACAATCCGCAAAAAATCGCGGTCAGCGGTTCGGGCTCGATGAGATATTTCGTGTATTTGGAAATCAGCGACCGCGCGATTGCCGTTGATTATCAAGACAGCGGCTCTTATGTTTTGAAGAACGATAATCGCCCGTATTCGATTGCGCATCCGGAAATCCGAGACAATCCGATGCTTGGAACGTCAAAAGGAGCCGTGGATGCCGAACGGTTGTTGGCCGAAAATCCGGAAGTGTTGTTTATTTCCGCGTACAGTCCGGATGATGTGACAACCGCAAACCAAATTCAAGAAAAAACGGGCATTCCCGTCGTTTTGTTTTATGTCGGAAATTACGTCACGGAAAAAGAAAAAATTGACGAAACCTTGTTGATGCTTGGTAAAATATTCCATAAAGAACAGCGCGCGAAAGATTTAATAGATTATTTTGACGGAATTATAATTGATTTAAAGAATCGAATAAAAAATGTGCCGGTCAACAATAAAACCGTTTACATGGGCGGTGTTTCATACAACGGAGCGCACGGACTTAACGGCAGCGATCCGACTTATTTGCCGTTTACGATATTAAATGCCGATAATGTCGCCGCTCAAATGGGAAATGAAGTGAAACAAACCGGATACGTTCTTGTTTCAAAAGAAAAGATATTGGAATGGGACCCGGACATGATATTTATAGACTTGGGAACACTGACCGCTGCCGGCGGCGGCGCGTTGGTCGAATTAAAAACGGATCCGTCTTATAAAGAATTGAGCGCCGTGAAAAACGGCGAGATTTATACAATCAATCCGCACACTTCTATGAATGTAAACCATGAAACCTCTTTGGCGAATTGTTATTATGTCGGAAAAATTTTGTATCCCGACCAATTTGCGGATATTGATCCTGTCAAAAAAGCAGACGAGATATACACATTCGTCGTCGGAAAACCGGTTTTTGAAGAATTGAACAACAATGTCAACGGTATTGCTTATAAAAGGGTGGATTTAAAAACAATTTAAATTCCCTTTTTTCAATATCGAAAAACTCTTTTTAAAAGGTGGAAGAAATGCATTTAGAGGACGGGACCAAACCGATAGAATATAAAAAATACATTGCGAAAAAAGTTGGAATTATTGCGGGGATGGTTTTATTTTTAATATTTTTTTCACTTTTTGCGATATCTGTCGGGGCGGTAAAAATTCCGCTCGCGGACGTTTTTAAAACATTGCTCGGCGGGGCGGGAACGGGGTTATATGAAAGAATTATTTGGAATATTCGAATCCCTCAAGTTTTAACGGCGATTGTTGCCGGTATCGGACTGTCCGTGGCCGGCGTGTCAATGCAATCCATATTAAAAAATCCGCTGGCATCTCCGTACACGCTGGGATTGTCCAATGCTGCTGCTCTTGGCGCGGCTTTTGGTATATTAATATTCGGATTCGGAACAACCGGAAATAATATAACGGACGCGGTTATCATGGAAAATCCGTATCTTGTAACGGCTTGCGCGTTTATATTCAGTATGATCACCTCGGGAATTATTTTAGTCGTTGCAAAAGTTAAATCGGCCACGCCGGAAGTTATGGTATTGGCGGGAGTGGCTATAAATTCACTTGCGGCTGCCGGATTGATGGCGATACAATATTTTGTGGACGATACAAAATTGGCTTCAATCGTATTTTGGCAATTCGGGGATGTTTCTCGCGCCGGATGGAATGAATTAATTATAATTTCGGTTGTTATCGTTATTTGCTCAACGTATTTCCTTTTAAAGAGATGGGATTTTAACGCAATGGACGCGGGGGACGAAACCGCTCGAAGTTTGGGGGTGAATGTCTCTCGTGTCAGATTGGTCGGGATGATTGCCGCTTCTTTAATCAGCGCGATTATCGTTTCTTTTTTAGGCGTAATCGGGTTTGTCGGTTTGGTTTGTCCGCATATGATGAGGCGATTAATCGGGGATGATCAAAGATTTTTAATCGTTGGGACGGCGGTTTGCGGGGCGCTTCTTCTTTTGATATCGGACACTGTTGCCAGAACAATGATTGCCCCTCATATTTTGCCGGTCGCGGTTATCACGTCGTTTTTGGGCGCCCCCGTCTTTTTGTATTTGATTATTCGGAGGAAATAACGTGATTTTTCAAGTGAACGGCATTCATTTCGATTACAAAAGCGTAAAAGTATTGAACGGCATTGAATTTGAAGTCAAGTCGGGAGAAATGTTGGCGATTATGGGTCCGAATGGTGTCGGAAAAAGTACGTTGTTGAAATGTATGGACATGATATTAAAACCGCATACCGGAACGATCTTGCTTAATGAGACGGATTTATTGAAATTGTCAAACCAAGAAATCGCAAAAAAAATAGGGTATGTTTCTCAACGAAGCGATGTTTCCAGAACAACCGTTTTTGATGCGGTGTTGCTTGGAAGAAAGCCGCATATAGGCATTAAAATTACGGAAAAGGATTACCGAATCGTTGATGCCGCCTTAAAAAGATTCGATTTGAAAAAAATGCAATTGAGGTGGATTGATGAAATGAGCGGCGGGGAAATTCAAAAGGTTTGCATTTGCCGGGCCATTGCGCAAGAGCCGAGCGTTTTGTTATTGGACGAGCCCACCAGCAGTTTGGATTTGTACAATCAATTGGAAATTTTAAAAATTATTCGAAACGTGACGGAACAACACCAAAT
Organism: Methanimicrococcus sp.; assembly: GCA_034006575.1. GTDB lineage: Archaea > Halobacteriota > Methanosarcinia > Methanosarcinales > Methanosarcinaceae > Methanimicrococcus. Next base: position 10,781 of record JAVESN010000004.1, on the reverse strand, counting down.
CGCCACCGTTTTGACCATGCATGATTTGAATTTGGCTCTGCGTTTTGCGGACAAATTTGTCTTTATGAAAAACGGGATGATTTACGACGCCTGCGACTCTAAAAACATCACGCCGGAAATGATTGAAAACGTTTACGGCGTCAAAGTTCAAATCGAATATTTGAAAGGGTTGCCGTATGTGATTCCGGAATAAAAGGATTTGTTTGGCTTAGAAATAAAAATAACAAAATATTAAAAAATAACAATTCATTAAAAACAAAATAAAAATTACTAAAAATCAAAATACGATTCACTAAAATCAAAATACGATTCACTAAAATCAAAATACGATTCACTAAAATCAAAATACAATTTATTAAAAAGTACACAATAAATCAATAAAAAAGTACAAAAAGGGTAATTATTAAGATTACCTCTTATTGTTTTAAATTTTGGATTTAGGGTATCGGGGTTATTTTTGGCTCAGTTTATATAAAATAAACTGAAAAACGCAACTGAATATGTTTTTTATAAAAACACATTTGTTCCGATTCGGCAAACTTTAAGTTAGGGTATCTAAAAGTTGCCGATTTCGGATCACAATTATTGATTTGACACAACAATTGAAATGGTCTGTTTTTACTTTTTTAAATGATTTCGTTTTTGATGGTTTGCTTTACAGGTGGTTTCGTTTTGTGAGTGAACAAGATTTTTGAGTAAAAAAAACATATGGGTAATACGTCATTACAATGCATCTTGTCCACAATGTAAACACGATTTATAAAAACAGTTTACATTAATCTCAAATAACGTGATATTATTTAAATTTTTTGATGGCTGGAAATTTATCATTTAAATGAATCGGAAACGCGAAACAAAGCATAGAACGAACCGAAAAATCACGAACGATTGAACGAATTTAAAAAAACAACAAAACAATAAAAAACGGAAAGCGAAATAAAAAGGAAAAACAGAGGAACTGAATTATGTAAACAACGAATAAAAAAATGTTAACATACTTTCGGTATAATTTTAAAATTCTTATCATTGAAAAGGAAAAAGTAAAAAAATAAAATAAAACAAAAAGAAAAGAAGAAATAGGAAAAACGGAAAATAAAAAACGAATAAAAACAAAAGAAAAACAAAAGCGGTGAAATAAAAAAATGAAAACGGTGAAATAAAAAAATGAAAACGGTGAAATAAAAAATGAAATAAAAAATGAAATAAAAAATGAAATAAAAAATGAAATAAAAAAACGAAATAAAAATTAAAAAAGAGATAAAAACGAAAAGCAAAAACGGTGAAATAAAAAATGAAATAAAAATAATAAAAATAATAAAAAAACATAAAGCTTAAATGATTTGTCTTTTATGGCATTACGAATCAAATTAAATAAATAGCGCGATAAAAATGACGGATGAAAATATAAAAATTCCGATGACGGCCGAAATAAAAGCTTTTTTACTCTCTGTCGGAACGGCGGACATTGGAGAAAATCCGGTTTTGCCGACACTGAGATCCACCGCGGGACCGAGCGCGGGAAGCACAGGCTCTGTGTTTATTTCTTCAAACGGGAAACGCGTTCGATTAAATTTGGATCAAAACTCCCCGATTAAAATACAAAAAATCCAAACCGCGCAAAAGAATCAAAAAAATCAGTGTGCCGATTCAAAAGAAACGAATGAAGCGGCGGATTTGAAAAGAACAGATTTAGAAAAAACGGAAGATGTCGCGATTTATTTTATGGATGAAACCTCCAAGAAATTAATTTTAACCGGAAAGATGGAAACCGCTTTGGCGCATTGTCCGGAACAAGCGTACATTACTTTGTCTGAAAAATGTGTTTTTGACTGCAAATACTGCCCTGTTCCGATTCTTCAGGGAAAAACGAAAACGAACGCGGAGGTTTTAAAGATAATTGACGAAGCGTTTAAAAAAGGATCTGTCAAAGCCATTTCAATAACGTCCGGCGTTGAAGAAACTCCGGCCGGAGAATTAAAGCGCGTTTTGGAATTGATGCCCGATTTAAAAAGATACGGCGTTCCGGTCGGCGTTTCGATTTACGCCGCGCCGAACAGCTCAAAGGAATTAAAAGAAGCCGGCGTATCGGAAGTGAAATACAACATTGAAGTGGCCGACTCCGATATTTTCAAAAAGGTTTGCCCCGGACTTTCTGAACCGGAGATTTTTTTAGAATTAGAAGAAGCGGTTCGCTATTTCGGCCGCGGAAAAGTTTTCAGCAATTTAATCATCGGCCTCGGGGAAAAAGATGAAGCGGTAGAACAAATGGTTGAAAAAATGGCGTCTTTGGGCGTTATCGTCTGTCTGCGCCCGATTTATGAAAATCCGCTTCGAAAAGGAAATTGTTTCATGGAAAGGCCGTCTCAAGAGCGTCTTTTAAAGCTGTTTGAAATTCAAAAAAAGATTTCTCAAAAGTACGAATTGTTTTCGGAAAAATCAGAAACCATGTGCTCTCTTTGCACCGGCTGCGATTTGGTTCCCGGACGAGACGACGACGAAGAAATTGTAAACGATACAAAAGATCATATTTGATTTCGACCAAGCAAGTTATAAATATTTATTTTCTTTTGGAGAGTCATGAATAAAAAAGGTATTTCTAAAGAAGAGCTGTTTGCCGAGCTCGGCTCTTTTTCAAATGCCGACACTGATTTTAAAAAGGTTTTCAGCTCCATGTGCACGATTCCGCATCCGATTGCGATTGAAGCTCAAAACCTGTTTTCGCACACAAATGTCGGCGACCCCGGTTTATTTTTGGGAACGAAGGAAATGGAAGATGAAATTATTCAAATGTCTGCGTCCCTTCTCAACCACCCAAACCCCCCGCGCGCCTTCGGGCATTTGACGTCGGGCGGAACGGAATCCAACATCGAAGCGGTTTGGCATATGAAAAATCGTTTTTTAGACAGGATTTCGGATTCGAAATTGAATTTGATTTTGCCGAAAACCGCGCATTTTTCATTTGAAAAAATTGCGAATTTATTAAATATTGACTTAAAAAAAGCGGAGACGGATTCAAATTTCAGAATTATTCCGGAATCCGTGAGTTCTTTGATGGATAAAAACACAATCGGTTTAATCGGCGTCGCCGGAAATACGGAATTCGGCGTTTGCGACCCGATTGAAAAATTGTCCGAAATCGCCGTTTCAAACAATTTGCCGCTTCATATCGATGCGGCTTTTGGCGGTTTTGTTTATCCGTTTTTGGAATCCCCGACTCGATTCGCTTTTGATTTTTCGGGAGTTTCTTCCGTTTCGATTGACCCGCACAAAATGGGACTTTCCGTCATCCCCTCGGGAATCTTAGTTTTTAAAGACAAAACCGTGATTGAGGCGTCTTTAAATAAAATTCAAGTCAAAACGCATTATTTGACCAGCAAATACCAATCCACATTGACCGGAACACGTTCGGGCGCGTCTGTTGCGGCCACTTATGCCGTTATGAAATACCTCGGAAGAGAAGGATATCAAAAAAATGTCGCTTACTGTATGGATTTAACAAATCATTTTCAAAACGAATTGGCGAAAATCGGTTTAAAGTCTTATATTTCTCCAAAAATCAATATCGTAACCGTCAGCGTTTGCAAAGAAACGAAGGCCGGCGCGACCCCGAATGACGATTATGAAAAAACCGAACGGATTCGAAAAGAACTTTTGGAAAAGTACGGATGGAATGTGTCGGCCACCAAAACAATTCCGGCGCTTCGTTTCGTTTTAATGCCGCACGTGACAAAAGAAGATATCGGCGCTCTTGTTTCGGATTTAAAAAAGATATTGGATTTTGAAGAAGAAAAATAAAACGAGCCGCGAATGCAAAAAAGCACCGCGCCAAACAGCGAAAACGGCTGTTCTTTTTTTAAATAAAAATAAAAACAAGACCGTTTTGTTGAAGTATTTGAAAAGTTTCGTAAAACTGCAGGGTGAAATGGAAACATTCTGTTTCTGTACCACGTTCGTGAAAGCAAACGTCTGTTATTAAAAAATGCGGAACAAGCGATAAATAAAAATGCAAATACAAACGGTAGATAAAAATGCAAATGCAAACGGTAAATAAAAATGCAAATGCAAACAGTAAAAAAAAATGACGGATGCAATAAAAAACGCCGCGCCAAACAGCGAAACAAAGTTCAGATTTTTCAAAAACAAAAACAGAAATTAAAATAAAAATTAAAACAAAACGAAACCGAATAAATTATTCGGTTGCGTAATTGTCAAAATAATTTTTAATGAAAACAATCGGCGTTCCTTTATCGCCGCTTCCGCTTGTTAAATCGCACAAGCTTCCGATTAAGTCGACGTAGCGGCGCGGTGTCGTTCCTTGGGATTCCATTTTTCCGGACACGTTTTGTTTGTTTTTAACGCTTTTTTTAAGAGCCTCTTGAAGCTCTTCTCCTTTCAAATCTTTAAATTCGTTGTCCGCCAAATATTTTAATTTTAACTCGTTGGGCGTTCCTTCCAAACCTTTTGTGTATCCGGGAGAAACCACGGGGTCCGCCAATTCCCAAATGCCGGCGACCGGATCTTTAAAGGCGCCGTCTCCGTAAACCAAAACTTCCACTTGTTTGCCGGTTTTTTCTTTGATTTGTTTTTGAACGTCGTTGACAAAAAGGTCACAATCCTTTGGGAAAAGTTTAATTTGGTCTTCCGTTGCTTTGTTGGCCCCCAAAATTCCGAAATCCGGATTAAATCCGCTGCCGTCCACCGGAGCGGTTAAAAGGTCGTCCAGCCCGTAAACCGTTTCGGCGCCGACGGCTTTAAGCATTTTTTTGGTTCGCCCGCGCGTGTGCACGTCCGCCGCCAAAACGTGTTTCGTGAATTGAAGAGCGGCACGCGGGTGGTTCGCGAAAATGATTTCGATGTTATCCCCGAGATTTTTGTAATATTCAATATAATCAACGCCGGTCCAAAGGTGTTTTGTGTTTTCTCCGAATATTTTTCTAAATTCGTCTTCCGTTAACACGTCTTTGTAAGGGTCAACGCCGGCCTCGTCGATTTGTTCTAACGTGATGAGCTGGTTGCCGACTTCATCGCCGGGATAACTGAGAATTAAATAAACTTTATCAAGGCCCATGGAAATGCCTTTGAGCATAATGGCGAACCGATTGCGGCTCAAAACAGGAAACAAAACGGCGGCTTCTCCGCCCGGAAATTTCTCTCTGACGTCTTTTGCCAACTGCTCTACCGTTGCGTAATTGCCTTGCGCTCTGGCGACGACCGCTTCTGTGACGCCGATGACATCTCCGTCTTCAATTTGTAAATTTAAAGAGTTTGATGCGGCAATCACGGATTCGGCGACGATTGAAACCAAGTCGTCTCCTTCTTTTACAATCGGGGCTTTAACACCGATAGAGTGCGTTCCTGTGCATTTCAAAAAATCACCTGTATTGAATAATTCAAATTATTGTAAAGATTGGATAGAAAAACAAGTAAAAAAAGAAAGTGGTCAGATATAAATCTATTTTAAACGATTTTAAATTTAAATCTTTATTTTGACAAAGCGGGAAAAAAAGATCGGTTTTTAATGGCGGGAATCGATTCCAAAACTCTTTATAATCTGCAAACCATATTTTGCCAAATATTTGAAAAATTAAAATTTAAAATTTAAAATCAAAATCACAGGAATTATTTTTATGGTCATGGATAAACTCGGAGATTCCCTTCAAGGCGCTCTTCGAAAATTAATCGGCGCCGGAAGAATTGATGAAAACATTGTCAATGAAGTGGTCAAAGACATTCAACGCGCTCTTTTGACATCCGACGTCAATGTCAAAATGGTTATGGAGATGTCAAAGCGCATCAAAGAAAGATCTTTAAAAGAGGCGCCCGCAAAAGGGTCTGATCCGCGCGAGCACGTTGTCAAAATCGTGTATGAAGAAATGGTCTCCATCATGGGAAAGGGCGCTAAAATAGAATTAAAACCGCAAACGATTATGATGGTCGGTCTTCAGGGAAGCGGCAAAACGACGACGGTTTCCAAATTGGCGCGTTATTTCCAAAAGAAAGGGCTCAGAGTCGCCGTCATCGGCGCCGACAATTTCCGCCCGGGCGCGTATCAGCAATTAAAAACGCTTTCCGATAAATTAAACATTCATTTTTACGGGGAAGAGAATGAGAAAGACGCGGTCGGAATTGTTGTTCGCGGCATGAAAGAAATTGAAAAATACGATGTGAAAATTATTGACACGGCCGGCCGCCACGCGTTGGAGTCGGATTTGATTGCGGAAATGGAGGCGATTAACAAAGCGGCCAATCCGGATCATAAATTTTTGGTTTTGGACGCCGCTATCGGTCAGCTGGCCGGACAGCAAGCTAAAGCTTTTAACGATGCGGTCGGCGTGACCGGCATTATCATTACCAAATTGGATGGAACGGCAAAAGGAGGAGGCGCCTTGTCCGCCGTTTCTGAAACCGGCGCGCCGATTGCTTTTATCGGAACCGGCGAGACTTCCGACGCTTTTGAAAAATTTGACACCGACCGATTTATTTCACGATTGCTCGGCATGGGAGACTTGCAGTCTTTGCTTGAGAAAGTCCAGGAATCCATGAAAGAAACCGATCTTGATGTTGAAAACATCATGAAAGGCAAATTCACGCTCAACGATATGTATGCGCAACTTGAAGCCATGAACAAAATGGGTCCGCTCAAACAGATTATGGGAATGCTTCCGCTCGGCTCAATGGGTCTTGGCGGCGCAAAACTTTCCGATAAGGATTTGGATGCCACCAGCGAGAAAATGAAATATTACAAAGTGATTATGGATTCCATGACCTCCGCCGAGCTTGATGACCCGAAAATGATCAGCTCAAGTCGAATTCACCGAATTTCAATAGGCTCGGGCAGAACCCCCGAAGAAATCCGAGAACTTTTAAAATATCACAAAACCATGCAAAACGCCTTTAAAAACTTCGCCGGAAAAGGCGGCGGCAGAAACATGCAAAAAATGATGAAAAAAGGAATGGGCGGAAATCCCGGCGGAAAATTTCCGTTTTGATTTCAACCCCTTTTAATTTATTTTGGTTTTAATCATTCTCCGTTTTGGTTTTTCGTTTTTATTTTTCATTTGTTCTTCTTTTTTATTTTTTTACTCTTTTATTTTTTTTACTTTTCTTTTACTTTTTGAAAGAAAATATCAAAAAATATCGTCGGTTTTTTGTATAAATTTTAAAAAGCGAACGCTAAAGTCGCTGTTTGGCGCGGCGTTTTTGAGAAAAATATATTTTCGGTTTGTATTGTCGTTTGCGCTTGCGTTAACATTATTTGGCTCCGGTTTGCTTCAATTATTTAATTTGAATTTGCACTTACGATTGCATTTGCAGTTTACATTTGCATTTGCGTTTGTACTTGCATTTGCAGTTTACATTTGCATTTGCGTTTGTACTTGCATTTGCGTTTGTACTTGCATTTGCGTTATTTGGCTCCGGTTTTGCTCCAAGTATTTGACCGGCATTTGCTTACGCTTGCATTTTTGCGTTTGCGTTTGTGTTTTCACTTTGCGCTGCCTTTTATGTTGCAATTTGCATTTAAATCATCGATTCAACTTATCGAAAACATCGATGATTTCCTTGATTTTATCGTCCCGATCGGAAGAACCGCTCTCAAAAGCGTCGTTGACGCAGCCCGACAAATGTCCTTGAAGAACCACTTTTGACGTTTTTCGAAGAACTGCTTCGCCGGCCATTATTTGATGGACGATGTCAATGCAATATTTGTCTTCTTCCACCATTTTAATAATACCGTCAATTTGACCGCGAACGGTTTTTAAAAGTCTTAAAACCTCTTTTTTATCAGCCCTCAAAATAAACCCCCTCCTTTGGTTAAAATATCGACAGCGATTCATCTTTTTGTCTTTTTGCCTTTTCATCTTTTTTTTCGTTTACTTTCATTTACTTGAATTCCCGTTTTTTCAGCGTCTCCATTTTTTAATTTTATTTTTCCATCCGAAGAGAAACAACCGTATACCCTTCTTTTTCAACGGCTTCTTTTAACTCATCGCCGTTCAATTCATTTTCCGAAAATATTTCAGCCGTTCCGTTCTCCCAACTCACCGTCGCCGAAACGCCGGGAATCGAATTCAACGCTTTTTCAACGTGTTTTTGACAATTAATGCAAGTCATGCCGTCGATTTCCATAAAGAAAAAGATTTTTGAATTTTCGGTTTGATTTTCGGTACCGGTTTCATTATCATTTTTGGAGTGGTTCTCAGATTTAATTTCGGGTTTGTTCTCGGATTTATTCTCAGATTTGATTTCAGATTTGTTCTCGGGTTTATTTTCATTTGAAATTTCGTTTTCGTCAAAAAGAATCGGACAGGCTTTGACCGGCTCTTCCGTTTTGAATTTCGGTTTAAAAGTTCTCAATCGAAGCGCGTTTGTGACAACGAAAAAGGAGGACAAACTCATTGCTGCTGCCGCAAACATCGGATTAAGTTTCCACCCCAGAACCGGGAAAAACAATCCGGCGGCAAGCGGAATTCCGCAGATATTGTAAAAGAAAGCCCAAAACAAGTTTTGTTTGATGTTTCGGATGGTGGCTTTGGATAATTGAAAAGCCGTTACGGCATCCATCAAATCGCTTTTCATCAAAACGATGTCCGCGCTTTCAATGGCCACATCCGTTCCTGCGCCGATAGCCACACCGACATCCGATCTTGCAAGAGCGGGCGCATCGTTAATGCCGTCGCCGACCATGGCCACTTTCAATCCTTTGTTCTGCTGCTCTCGAACGACTTGCTCTTTTCCTTCCGGCAAAACGCCTGCAATCACATGATCGATATCCAACTGGTCCGCAATGGCTCGCGCAGTTTTCTCATTGTCGCCCGTCAATAAAATCACATCGATTCCCATGGACTTAAACTCAGAAATCGCGCTCTTGCTGGTCGGTTTAATCGTATCGGCAATAGAAATCACGCCGAGCAATTTTTTATCCGCGGCAAAATAAAGCGGAGTTTTTCCGGTTTTTGAGATTTCGTCCGACACGGCGCCCAAACTTTGAATATCGATTCCTTCCGAAATCATTTTTTTAGCGTTCCCGGCGGAAATCGTTTTGTTGTCAACGACGGCTTGAACACCGTGTCCCGGCGTTTGTTTGAAATCCGCCGCCGGCATTAAATCAAGGTTCATCGCCGCCGCTTTTTCAACGATGGCCACCGCCAACGGATGTTCGGACATTTTTTCAATCGAGGCGGCGAAAATCATTAATTCGTCAACACCGACTCCTGCGACCGGATAAATATCAATAACGGAGGGTTTTCCTTCCGTAACGGTTCCGGTTTTATCCAAAATGGCAACATTGACCGTGTGCGTTGTTTCAATGCTTTCCGCGTTTTTAAACAAAATACCATTTTCGGCGCCCTTGCCGGTTCCGACCATAATGGCCGTCGGCGTTGCCAATCCCAAAGCGCATGGGCAGCTGATGACTAAAACGGCGATTCCGATGGAAAGCGCGAAATCAACCGGATAGCCGAGCAGCAGCCAAACGATTGTTGCCAAAACGGCAATTGAAATCACGACCGGAACAAAAACGGCGCTGACTTTATCCGCTAATTTTGAAATCGGTGCCTTTCCGGCACTCGCTTCTTCGACCAAGCGAACAATTTGCGCAAGCGTTGTATCTTCTCCGACCCGTGTTGCCGTTATTTTGATAAATCCCGAGCGATTGGATGTGGCTCCCGTAACGCTGTCACCGATTGTTTTTTCAACTGGAAGGCTTTCACCCGTGATTGCCGATTCATCAATTGCCGCCGTTCCTTCAATAATTCTGCCGTCTGTCGGAATGCTTTGACCGGTCTTGACGATTAAAATATCGCCGACAACAACGTCTGAGACGGATATTTCAACTTCGGCGCCGTTTCTTTCAACCCACGCCGTTTTGGGCGCCAAATCTAAAAGTCTTGTAATCGCGTCGCTTGTTTTTCCTTTGGATCGGCTTTCCAAATATTTGCCGACCGTAATTAAAGTGAGAATTGTGCCGGCCGATTCAAAATATAAATCCATGTGATATTGTTCGACCAAATCAAAGTCTTGAACGGCCAAACCATACCCGATGCGAACAATCGCGTAAATTCCGTAAACGATGGCGGCGGACGATCCGATTGCGATTAATGCGTCCATCGTCGGGGCGCGCTTGATTAAACTTTTGGTGCCGACGATGAAATAGTTGCGATTGAGGTAAACAATGACCAGTGTTAAAAGAAGCTGGGCCATCCCAAACGCGACCGCGTTTTCATACCCGCTTAAAAAAGACGGGAGGGGAAAACCGAGCATGGATCCCATTGAAATATACATCAGCGGGATTAAAAAAACAATCGACCAAATCAGGCGCGTTTTCATTTGGGCGGCCGCTGTTGCCGCCGGGTTGGTTTTGTCCGCGCCGCCGGGTGCGCTTTGTGCGAAGGACTGATTTTTGTTTGAATGAGCCGGCGCCGCGCCGTATCCGGCATCCGTAACCGCCTTGATAATATCCGTTTCTGTGAGAACGCTCTCGTCGTACTCCACCGTCATTGAATTTTGCAAAAGGTTGACGGTGACTTTTTGAACGCCGTTTAATTTGCCGACGGCTTTTTCGACATGCCCGCTGCAAGCCGAGCAGGTCATTCCCGTCACGTTGAATTTTTGTTTCATTTTAAAGCCTCTGCTTTCTTGTGATGTTTTAAAATTTTTTTATGATTTTTAAAATATTTGAAATGTTTTTGAATAATTCAGATTGAATTTCATTCTATTTAAGACACCACCCCGGGGGGGTCTTTGGAGAGGAGGAAAAGAGGGGAAAAAGAAAAGGAAAAAAG
>JAVESN010000123.1:0-3247 GCA_034006575.1 Methanimicrococcus sp. | reverse complement strand
GCGGAAGTACAAATCCCCATGAAAACGGCGGTGGCTCTGGCAATAATACCGGGAGGCAAAATAAAAGCCAAAAGGACGGAAGCGATAACCGTAATGACCATCCCGATTCGCGTAAACAAAATCGTTTTAACGGACTTTCCCTTAAAAATGCCGTTTTGAATCAAATCATAACCGACGGCGGTTCCCGTCGTGTGAATTTGAGACGAAGCGGTGGACATGGCGGCCGAAAGCAAACTGAGCATGAAAACCATAATGAATATTTCAGGCATCGCGCTGTTAATGTAGGCCGGAATGATGGAGTCGATGTTTCCCCCGGCAATGTCAAACGCGATTTGGCCGGACTCGTTAAAGAAATAAACGTTTGAAAGAGAACCGACGATGTAAGCGACGCCCGCCATCATAAAAATGAACGGGCCGCCCGCGAAAACCGCTCTTTTCAAAGATTTGTTGTCCTTGACCGTCATGAAACGAACCGCCAATTGCGGCTGAGCGATAATTCCGATACCGACGCCTAAAATCATGGAAGACACAATCGTCCACCAAAGTTGAGAGCCGAACGCCGGCATCATCGTCCACCCTTGATGCCCGATGGCCTGAAGGGAGTCCGGAACCAAAGGCGCCATGCTTGTCAACGCAGTGTGCGCTTCCGTTATGCCGCCCAATTTAACGTAGGTCATGACAAGCAAAAAAAGCATTCCCAAAAACATAATTCCGCCCTGAAAAACATCCGTGTAAAGAACGGAAATCAAGCCGCCGATAATCACATAAACCGCGACAACGATGGTAAACGCGATTAAAGCGGTTTCATAAGAAATTCCGAGCGTCGTTTCAAGAAAACGAGAAGATCCGATTAAAACGCTGGCGGCGTAAAGCGGCATTAAAACCGCGATGAACAGGCCGACCCAAGACTGAAGCCCGCGGGACTCAAAGCGTTTTCCGATGAATTCCGGAAAAGTCGCGACTTGCAATTGTTTTCCCATCCTTCTCATTTTCGGGCCGAAAACCAAAAACGCGATGATGATTCCGACAAGAATATTTAAAAACGCCAGCCAAAGCAAACTCATTCCGTAAGTCGCCGCAACGCCGCCGAATCCGATAATCGCGGACGTGCTGATGAAAGTCGCGCCGTACGAAACGGCCATGATTAACGGATGCGTTTTTCGGCCGGCGACCAAGAAGTCCGCGGCCGTTTTTGTTTTTTTGTAACCGTACCAAGCCAAAACAAGCGTGATGCCGAAGTAAACGATGACCAGCGCCAACAACAAAGGCAAATTGGAATTCGATGATTCCAGTAACGAAGCTAAAGAAAATTCAGACATATTTATTCCCGTGTTTTTTTTCCTTTTTAATCCTCATCATTCCAATGACGAATGCCGTAAACCACACACCAAATCGCGCCAAAGAAACACAATAAATATGCCGCCAAAACCATCGGGTCCGCTATTCCAAGAATCATAATCTAAACCTTTTACATGAGTTGTCTGTCATTTCGAACACTTTCATAAAAAGACGACGGTTAAATCCCAAACCGTTCCTTCAAAAAACGCTGCTTTTATAAAACGCCCGAGAAGAAATATTTCCCCGTTTTAACAAAAACGGAAATGAAATAACCATGTCATCTGATAGCATGATTCATATTATCATTATATATAGATTTTGCACCAAACCCAAAAAAACAGGTGATTCAACCCTCAAACGACATCTCCCTTCAAATTGAAACGGCGCCGTCAAACGCTTTTATGATGACGGCTTGTTCCGCCAACCGTTTTTATGATAAATGACTTGCTTCGCCAACCGTTTTTATGACAAATGACTTGCTTTGCCGATCGTTTTTATGATAAATGACTTGCTTTGTCAACCGTTTTTATAATAAATGACTAGCTTTGTCAAACAAAGAGTGGAAACCTGAAAAAATTAAAAGTTTTAAAAATTAAAAAGTTTTAAAAGTTTAAAAAATTAAAAAGTTTAAAAAGTTTAAAAAATTAAAAAGTTTAAAAAGTTTAAAAAATTAAAAAGTTTAAAAAATCGGAAAAAGTCAAAATTTAAACTATCTGTAAAGTTCAAAATACCCGTAGTTCAAAATACTCGTAAAGTTCAAAAAATTGTAAAGTTCAAAGAATCTGTAAAGTTTAAAAATTTTAAAGTTAAAAAGTAAAACAGAATATGAAAAGGAAAAAATAAAAAATTGAAATAAAAAACATTTAAAAAACAAAACATTTAAAGAACAAAAATATTTAAAAAATGAAGTTGTTTGAAAAATGAAAATAAAATATTGAGAAATGAAATACAAAATATGTAAAAATTAAAAAACGGAGCGGAAAATAAAATATTTTCTCGTTTTTGGCCCAAAATCATTATCTTTATAGATTATATATATTATCGGAATCTGAACCCTTATAATGTATCAATTGAATTATAAAGCGCTTGAATTAAATATTCTTTAATCATTTATCTCAAATTCATTTTTATGAAACTTAAAGGAGAAAATATATGCATATTTCAGATGGTGTTCTTCCAAGCGGCGTTCTTATCGCCGGCTGGATATTAACGGCACTCTTAATGGTTGTCAGTATCGTATGGGCGAAAAAGAAATCCGGAGATTTGGGTGAGAAAATTCCTCAAATCGCGGTTGTGACCGCCGCGGTTTTCGTGGCTTGTTTGTTTAAAATCCCGGTGCCTCCGACTTCTCTTCACTTAATGCTGGCCGGACTTGCGGGCGTTTTGCTCGGGCCGATCGCATTCGTTTGTGTTTTTGTCTGTTTGTTGCTTCAAGCTCTTTTGCTTCAATTCGGCGGTATCACCGTTCTTGGCGTCAACACCCTTTTAATGGGAATCCCCGCCATTGCCGGGTATTTGATATTTATAATGTTTTCCAAAACAAAAATGCCGACTTGGTTAAGCGGCGGCCTGACAAGCTTTATCGCTGTCGTTATCACAACCATTCTTTTGGGAATCGTTTTTTATGCCTCGGGCGTTGATTTCGGAAGCTTGAACATGATGTTGGACCGCGTCGACGGTCTTCCCGTTTTATCCAGTATTGCAGACGCTCTTCAAAGCACCCCCGGACTTTTAACATTCTTTATGATCTTTTTATTGAATGTCCCTTTGATGATTGCAGAAGCGATCATTACGTCCTTTATCATTCCGTTTATTGAAAAAGTAAAGCCCGAAATGCTTGAAAGTTACAATATTAAAAATAAATCATAATAAAATAAATCATAATAAAATAAATCATAATAAAATAAAT
>JAVESN010000128.1:0-2681 GCA_034006575.1 Methanimicrococcus sp. | reverse complement strand
AAAATAAATCATAATAAAATAAATCATAATAAAATAAATCATAATAAAATAAATAATTTGAAATCATTTTGAACACGACGAAATCATTATAATCCGTGCGAAATCACGATAGTTTCAAAAAAACACAAAAACGAAAGTGTAAAACACAAACAGGATATTGAATCCCAAGTTTTTAACGGACTTATTTAAATGGACTTATTTAAAATCTGATAAAATTTAAAAGGAAAAAGAAAATGACATCTCAAAAATTAAAATATTTATTTGCGGCATTTTTTATTTTGACATTGCTCATTGCTCCCGCATCGGCTCACGGTGTTTACATGAAATGGAGCAGTGACGAGACACATATTCACATTCACGCTTATTACCAAGGCAATGATCCGATGGCAAATTGCGACGTCACCGTCGAAACCATCGACAACTCCGGGACCGCATCTTCGTATGTTACCGGAAAGACGGATGCCAACGGCGATTATGAATTTGATATCAAAGAAGGCGTCACAGCCTATCGTATCAAAGTCGTTGAAGGCGAACATGCCATTACGAAGAAAATTGATATCAGTTCCAGTTCCGGCGGTCAGGAAAGTTCCGGCGGCTGGACCTGGTTAATCGGAACGGAAGGACCCTCCGTCTTTACGGTCGGCGCGGGAATCGGATGGATTGTCGGTATCGCCGGCATTTTTATGTATTTCCAAGCACGCAAAATGAATAAATGAACAAATTTTGATTAAAAGTTTAGATAAATAAAAAGGAAAAGCGTAAAATGAGCCGAATGGGAATTGATTCTCACCTGTATTCAAAAACATCTGTTGTTCATCGCATGAACCCGATGACAAAAGTGATTGTTGTGTTGGCTATGGTTATTTCGGTTGCCGTCGTTAAAAATCTTAACATGGCGATTTTTACATTGCTTCTTTCTTTTTTGATGATTTTAGCGGCGAAATTACCGATCGGTTTTGTCGCTCGCCGAATCTTATCTCCTTTTTTATTCATTTTATTATTTGCCGCGGCTTTGCTTCTCAGCGGAGGAGACGGTGAAATTTTGTGGTCCGCCGGATTTTTAGACATCACAAAGGAGAGCGCAACCAACGCGGCTTTAGTTCTCGTTCGAGGAACGGCGGCTATTATTATGCTTACGGTTCTTTTGGCAACAACGCGCTTTGACGTGATTATCAAAGTTCTTTATGATTTGAAAATGCCCGTCTTTTTGCTTCAAATTTTAATGTTCTCTTATCGATTCATATTCGTTTTTTCGGACGAATTGGAAAGCATGAAAAATTCAATGGCTTCCAAAGGATTTCGTCCGAATCTTTCGTTGCGGATGTTTTCATCCGTTTCAAATATGCTCGGTATGTTGCTGATTAAAAGTTTTGAACGCGGCGATGAGGTTTATCGTTCCATGGTCGCCAAAGGATATACCGGAAAACCGACGATCATTACCGAAAATAAAATGAATGTACCGGATTACGCTTTTGTTTCAATCGTTTTTATTTTGGCATTGGCCATTCATTTTCCGATAGGGCTTCAAAGCGGAACATGGACGCAACTCATCGGATTATAAATGAGGGGCAAAGAAAAATGACAGATATTGTAGTCGGTCAAAAAATGAAGCCGGAACTTTTATCAAAAAATGAAATTAATCCGCCGGATGTGTCTTTAAATGAATGAAAATAAAACGCCCGTTCTTTCCGTCAAAAATTTGACTTATTATTACCCGAAAAACAAAATGGCTTTAGAAGATGTTTCTTTTGATATCTATCCGGGTGAAAAAGTAGCGGTGGTCGGCCCAAACGGCGCCGGAAAAACGACCCTTTTTCTTCATATGAATTCCACGATTAAAAGCAAGGGTCATGTTTTCATTGACGGAAAAGACATTGCGGACATGAATCCGACCGAGCGCGTCAAAGAAGTCGGCATCATGTTCGCCGACCCCGACAATCAGTTGTTCATGCCGACCGTTTTTGACGACATCGCTTTTGGTCCGCTCAATCTCGGACTTTCCAAAGACGAGGTGGAAAAACGTGTCGAAGAAGCCATGGAAATGACCGGGATTGCGGAATTAAAATCTCGTGTTCCCCACCATCTCAGTTTGGGGCAAAAGAAAAAAGTCGTTTTGGCTTCCATTATTTCAATGAAACCCAAAATTTTGGTTTTGGATGAGCCGACCGCGAATTTGGATCCGAAAAGCAAGCGCGACGTCTTAGACATTGTCAATCGGCTCAACGCGGAAGGAATGACAATCGTTATTTCAACGCACGACGTCAATCTTCTCTCGGAATTGGCCGACAAAGTTTTCGTTTTAAACAAACGAATTATTGAAACCGGCTCCCCCAGAGACATTTTCTTAAACGAAGGCCTTTTGGAAGAAAACAATTTGGAAGCGTCCGACATTTTCAAATTTTTCCGGCTCTTAAGCCACATCGGTTTTGACTGCGAAGAACTTCCGCTTTGCTTTGACGACGCCGTTGATGAAATATTGCAGCAAATAGAAAACGGCGGCGGACACATCCATCTGCATACGCATTGCACGCACGAGCACATGGCTCAATTAAAACAAAAATTCCAATACCGCATTGAAAGAATCGATTAAAAAAATCATTTTTTTTAAAAACAAGACGAAAAACGAATCTCCTTTTATTTTTTAAAATAATCGGAACGGAAAAACAGCCGCGGTTCTTTGT
>JAVESN010000027.1:0-19193 GCA_034006575.1 Methanimicrococcus sp. | reverse complement strand
TCAAGAGCAAACGTTTAAAGACTGCATCAAAATATTGGTTCCCCCCAAATTTTTAGAGGTGAATTTAAAAGCGTTTGAATCCGGAAAAGAAAGCGTTTGATTTTCTTTTCTTCATTTTTTATTTTTTTGACCTTTTGTAAACCGAATAACCGAATGTTACAAAAGCCGAGTATCCCGTCGTTGAAAGATGGCACTGTTGTAAAAAGAAGAATATTATAAAAGCAGCGGCAATATAAAAATGGCAATATTGTATAAAATTTATAAGAATGATTAAAAAGAGTTCCGAATTAAAAAACTGAAAAAAACATTTATAACGGAAAAAATACGGAATTATATTTTTCTTCGTCCCGCCACGGGGTTGTATGCCGTCATGTTCCTGCTTTTTCGAGTATAATCAATCACCGTGCGTTTTTCGTCACAAATCTCCGAGCTGTTCGCGGCCGGATTTCTTTTGTCTTTTCCATCCGAGTTATTGACATCCTCTTGTAATTTTTTTAAAATGGTCTCGCTGTTTTTCAAAAAATATTTTGACATTATGAGCCTCTCTCCAAAAAGTGAATAAAATATCTGCCGACTTGTTTTCATAGTATATATTTTAATTATAATAACGGATAAGATATATTTCTTCCATCGAAATCCCTTCACAAAGAGCGTTTTTATATTCTTCATCCGTATTTTTATCGTCCCGAAATCAATTTTTATGGAATTCCGGTGAATTATATAACTCGTTTGATTTTGTTTTTTCCTCTCAAATTTTCGCTTTTGGATTTTATTTTTTACAAAAGGATTTTAACCTTTTAAAAACCTAGTTTTATCGTGAGTTTATTTTTTATGACATTTAAGGTGTGTGTGAAATGAAATGGTCTGATACGCGAAACGAACTTGAATTTATTCTCAATATGAGTCCTGTTGTCGTTTTCAAATTTAAAGCGTGTCCGGGGCTTCCGGTGGAATATGTTTCAAGCAATATCATTCAATTCGGATATCCGCCCGAAGAATTCAGCGATTATCACTACGAATTTGAAAACATCATTTATCGCGACGATTTGAATTATATTCGCGTCCACTATGCAAATTATTCCTCAAAAGCCGATTCGTTCGGATTTACTTTAATTTATCGGATTTATACAAAATTCGGTTCTATTCGTTGGGTGGAGCAAAGAACATTTATTGTTCGAGATGAAAACGGAGAAGCCGCCCATTATCAAGGACTTCTCTTTGACATCACCGACCGCAAAAAAGCAGAAGAAGAAATCGCCCTGAATCTGATGCGCCAAGAAGTTCTTCTCAAATTAAAAAGAATGGGAAACTTGTCTTTTCAAGAAATAATTGATTACGCGCGCGAAGAAGCGGTCCGCTTGACAAAAAGCCGAGTCGGCTATATCGCTTTTCCGACGCCCGATGAAACGACCCTTATCATGCACTCTTGGTCTCAAAATTCCGTCAAAGAATGTACCATTGACGAACAAAATCGGCCGCATGTTTATCCGCTTCACAGAACGGGTTTGTGGGGCGAGGCCATACGCCAACGAAAACCGCTTATAATCAACGATTATCAATCCCCGTCAACGCTTAAAAAAGGATTCCCGAAAGGACATGTCACGCTCATGCGTTATATGCATATTCCGATTTTTGAAGACAACCGAATCGTCATCATTATCGGTGTCGGGAACAAAGACGACGAATACGATTCAAACGACGTTTTTCACCTCACGCTTTTAATGCAGGGTCTTTGGGAAGTTATTCAAAAAAAGAGATTGGAAGAAACCTTAAAAGACAGATCCGCGGAACTGGCAAACCATTACGCAAAATTGAGATCCTCCTCCATGGTTTCAAAAGAGTATCTATATGATTTAGCGGATCGCAGCTCCCAAAAAGACGAAAAATATTCACGTGTAATGGAAGACGAAGTTTTTCTCTCTTCTTACGAACGGCAACAAGCCGTCATCGAAGAAGGCCTCATTTTAGCGAACCGAATCAAACATATCGTCGATTCCATGTTTTATTTAAACGCGGACAGCAATAACGCGCATCACAACAAATTTTTAAAAATTGATTTTAACACGCTTTTAGAACGCGTTTCATTAAATACGATTTTACTTCTTCGAAACAAAACGCTGAGTTTAAACCTTGAAATGCCGGATTCGTTTCCAAGTGTTTTAGGAGATTATGACAGTTTAGAAGCCGCCTTTACAACGATTATTGAAAATGCGTGTTTGAATTCCCCGACAGATTCCGTAATTGATTTGGTCGGCGTCATAATCGATGATTTCTTTGAAATTCGTGTTTTTGATTCCGGTCCGGATTTGGATGAATCCTCCCTGCCGTATCTGTTTCAAAGCATTACCTTTGTCGGATCCGGACATTTCCACGCCGCCCGACTGGAAGGCGCTGAATCCGGCCTTTACGTTGCAAAAATAATTATCAAAAAACACGGCGGAAATATCCGAGGGGAAAGAAATCCGAACGGAGGTTCCGTTTTCATTGTAAAACTTCCGATTTCAAATCCGGCGGCGGATCAAGAAAATCAAGAGGAGTTAAAATGACGGCGGAATTAATCGGAACACTCTTTTTTTCCGAAAAAAGAAAAAATTTGATGATTTTTTTATTAAAAGGTCCGATGACGATAGATGAAATCAAAACCGAACTCAACGTGACGACAAGCGCGATCATGACGCAAATTAAAATTTTAATGGACCAAGGATTGTTGGTTTATGAAAACAACGCCTATTCATTATCCGTCATCGGTAAAGCGATTTCTCAAAATATGCTCCCGCTCCTCGCCACGCTTGAAGTTTATTCTGACAATCAGAAATATTGGACCGACCACAAACCCGCTTTTCCGCCCCAATTTTTATCGCGTATCGGCGAACTCAAAAATTGTGTGCTGGTAGAGCCGGAATTGAGCCGTCTTTACGAATTGCCGCTCAAATATGAAAAAAATCTTTTAGAATCAAAAAAAATATCTGACATCTCTTCTTTTTTCAGCCCCGCTTACCATTTCACATACATGAAAATGGCTCAAAAAGGCGTTCAATTGGATATTATTTTACCGCAACAAGCCTTTGACCGATTAAAAACGGATTACACCGACTTCTTTAAAGAATATATATCCAACCAAAACATCCGCATCTATATTTATAATGAGCCGATCGGTATCGCTTCGGCCGTCGTGACCAATCATTTCCTGTCTCTTTCTTTGTTTAACAACAGCGGCATTTATCACAATCATTCTCTCATGAGTTTTGAATCCTCCTCCATTCGTTGGGGGGATGACCTTTTCCGCTGGTATTTGGAAAAATCTGTCCAAATTGAGCCGAATGATGTTTAATTTCAAAAAAATTATATTTGTGCGGATAGAATCGCCGAGAATATTCTATTTTTTTAAAACGATTTAAAAATATCAAAACCGCCGCACACATTTTATTTCGGCAAGTTCGGCATTCGAAAAATAAGAAATTGAGAATCGGCATTCCCCATTTCAATAAAACCGGTTTGTTTTCTTTATTTTTTTGAATTTATCGGAATTATGACATGATAACGCCGTTGTAAATATTCACCTCATTAATCGGATGAACGGCGTTGATTATATTCGGCCCAAAAATGAGGTTATTGATGTTGATTTCCATACGGAATTTGTATTATATATTCTCAACGCATTTTAAGATATAAACACGATGCAATAAACGTGTTTCGAATCGATGTATTATTTTTGGGGTTCAAAGGTCTCGTTTTTTTTCTCCTGTTTGAGATCATTGTGTGTATGTCTCAATGAATGTGGTGATTATTATGTCAAAAGAAATGATTTTAAAAGCTTTAACAAATGCTGTTATTGAAGGAGATGACGACAAGGCGGTCGAATACGCTCAAAAAGCACTTGATGCCGGTATTGATCCGCAGGAAGCGATTTTGGACGGCCTGGCCAAAGGAATGGCGATTATGGGCGACAAATACGAACGAGGAGAAGTTTTCGTTCCGCATTTAATGATTGCGTCCTCCGCTCTTTACGAGGGGATGGATATTTTAACACCGCACATCTCAAAAGATGAAGCCACCCGTCCTGTGACAGGGGTGATTGGAACGATTGAGGGGGACGTTCACGACATCGGTAAAAACCTTGTAAAAACAATGTTGGCCGCTGCCGGATTTACAATGATTGACCTCGGAAACGATGTTCCGCTTGAAAGTTTCATCACAACCGCTAAAGAAAACAAAGCCGACTTTATTTCCGTCAGCGCGTTGATGACAACGACAATGACCGGCATGGATAAAATATCCGAGATGCTTCTTGAAAACGGTTACCGCGATTCTTTGGCGTTCATGGTCGGCGGCGCTCCCGTCTCTCCCCAATACGCCCAAAGCGTCGGAGCCGACGGAACGGCAAAAGATGCGTCCGGTGCAGTTTCGTTGGCAAAGGAGCTGACATCAAAGCAAGCGCCCGCCGCGGAAAGATGGAGCGACGCCAAATTAAGCGTTACAAAAACCAAATATAAAGACGCCGTTTTGAAAAGAAAAGCCGCTACGTCCTCATCCGGAAATGTCACCTTAGAAACCGCCAAAAAAATCATCGACGAATACAACAAAGTCGGCATCAAAGGCGTTTCTAAAATGTCGCACACCGAGCGTGTTTTTGGCGCTCTGGGGGATAAAAAAATAGACCGTTTGCCGGTTTATCCGCTCGCCTGCGGCGTGACGCGAAAATTCGTTCCGTGCACCTATAAAGAATACGCCACCGTCCCGGAAAAATTCGCAGCCTCTGCCGAAGCCGCTGTTAAATATCTGGACGTGGACACCTTTGTCGGTTTAACGGATCTGTCCATCACATCCGCCGATATCGGCGCCGGCATCAGTTTCCCGGAAGAAGACACGCCGTCTGCAACAGGGCACTTAGAAAACTACGAGGACATCGAAATTCCGGAAGTGAAAAAAGGAACGCGTATTTACAATCATATTCAAGCGTCCAAACAAGCCATTGAAAAACTTCATAAGGAAGAATTGGACGCACCGTTTGTGGCTTTCCACGAAGGTCCTTTGCTGACTTTAACACAGGCAATGGGGGCCGATCGTGTTCTTCATGATATGAACATCAATCCGGGCGATGTTCACAAAGCCTTGGAGAAGGTTACGGATTTTGTGAGCGAAATTTCAACCGCTTTCTTCGAAGAAGGGGCGGCAGATGCGATTTGTGTTGATAATTTGTGGTCTAACAATGTGATTATGAGCGCGGACCAATATTGGGAGTTTGACGGCAAATACGTTTACGACAAACACATTCCCGTCTTTAAAAAATTTAATGCCCCGTACGTGATTCACAATTGCGCCGATGCGGTTCACTTTGACATTCAAATCCGCAAGTTCGGAACCTCTATGTACAGTTACGCTTACTACGAGAAAAATCGCGACAAAGGTTCAAAGAATTATGCGGACTTAATTCCGGAATATTCCAAAGATTGCTGTTTGATGGGAGAAATTGACCCGGTTCAATTCATGAACGACGGGGAGGAAACATACAAAAACATTCGCCATGATACGGTGACTTTGATGGACGGAGTTTTAAAAACACTCAAAGAAAGCGGCCGGCAATCCAATTACGTGTTGTCAACGGGCTGTGAAATCCCGCCGGACGGATCACTCTTATCGGTTAAAGCGATGGTTGACGTTGTTAAAGAAACCGGTGAGGACAGATACAAACAAATTATCGGTTGATTTTAACCGGTAATATGTTTAACAAAAACGAAAAACAAACCATTCAAAAACACCAAAAACAAACTCGAAAACACATCTGTAAAAACAACAAAGTCGTAATGCCGCTCTTGAAAACAAACAATTATTCATCCTGTGGGTTGAAATCGTAAAACATTTCATTTTTCAAGGGCGGCTGTTACGGTTTGGTTTTGTTTTCAGCTCTTTAAAAAAGGTGTTTCAGAACGAATGAATATTATATAATTATTGCAAATACGCGTAATTTTATTTATACCTCCGTAAAGCCGAAATCGTACGGTTTCTTCGATTTCGGCTCCCCCTTTTAGAGATTCGGGCCGCTAAGATTTACGCCCGTTCTTTCAGTGAATTTAAAAGAATTAAAGACTAAAACAGGAGGATTTTTATGCAGCTTGGATTGGGAATTGATACCGGCGGAACGTATACGGATGCTGTTTTAATGGATTTGAAAACCGGCCGAATTATTGAAAAAAGCAAATCCTTGACAACGCATTCCGATTTGGTTGTCGGAATTACAAAATCCATTGAACGACTTTCAACGTCTCATTTTAAAGATATCAAATTCACGTCCGTTTCAACAACGCTTGCCACAAATACGACATTGGAAGGAAAAGGCTATCCCTGCGGTTTGATTTTAATAGGTTATTCCATTTCCGAGGATTTGCCTGTTTCCGATATTCTTGAAATACGCGGAGGACACGACGCTGAAGGAAACGAAACGGACGATCCGTCAAAAGATTTTGACGCCCTCTTCGATTTTATTTCAATGACAAAAAATAACGTCTCCGCTTATGCGATTTCATCATTTTTCAGCGTCCGAAACCCGGATCATGAACTTTTGGTGAAAGAAAAAATATCGGAGTGGACGGATTTGCCGATTGTTTGCGGTCACGAACTTTCACGTGCTTTGGGCGTTTATGAGCGGACATTAACAGCTGTCTTAAACGCGCAATTGATTCCCGTGACAAACCAATTTGTTCGTTCCGTTCTTTTCGTTATGAAAGAAAAGAAGATTGAGTCTAATTTAATGATTATGAAATGTGACGGCTCGTTGGTCAGTATCGAAGAAGCGCTTTTAAAACCCGTCGAATCCGTTTTTTCCGGGCCCGCCGCCAGTTTGGTCGGCGCGTCCCATCTGACAAAAAACAAAACGTGCATTATGATTGATGTCGGCGGCACCAGCACCGATATTTCAATGATTGAAAACGGCATCCCTCAAATCAGTGATTCGGGAGCGATGGTGGGCGGATGGAAAACGATGGTTCGCGCGATTCAAATGAACACGTCCGCCCTTGGCGGCGACAGCCACGTTTGGGTTTCTCAAGGACTTCATATCGGTCCGAGACGCGTTATTCCGATATCGTTGGCCGCAACGGAATATCCGGATTTGATTGAAAAGATGAAAAACGCAACTTTGCCGTCCGAGCGTGTCTTAGATTCTGTCATTCAAGGAACCGCTTTTTTCTCAAAGCTTCCGGCCTCCTCACGTTTGTCCGACGTTTCTTTAACGGAGTATGAAAAGACGGTTTTAAACGCCGTCAACGATGCCGACGAAACGCCGTCAACGATTTATGAAATATCGAATAAGTTGGGCGACCACCCCTTGATGTTTTCAAAAGCTTTAAATTCTTTAGTGTTAAAACGCTGTGTTTCTCAAATCGGTTTTACGCCGACAGACGCTTTGCATGTCTTAGGCGTTTATATCAATTGGGATGTTGAAGCGGCAAATATCGCAGCAAAAATTTTATCGGATTATCTGTCTCTTTCCCCCAAAGAGCTTTGTCGGCGCATTCAAATGTCTGTTTCCGAAAAAATGGCGGCAGATTTAATCTCTTTTTTTGCGCCCTATCTTAAACCGGAGGAGGTGAACCGGCTTATTTTTCAATCTCCGTTCATAAAATTCCGTGTCACGACTCCGGTCATTCTTATCGGCGCTCCCGTGAATGCGTATTATGATGACTTCCGCCAAATATTGGATGCCGAAGTCATTCTTCCCGATTTTTACGATGTCGGAAACGCGGTCGGAGCGCTTGTCGGGGACGTTATTTTTAGAACCGACGTTTTAATTCGCCCGAAATCCATCGGCAGTTTGACTTATGTCGCTTTTGATGAGACCGGGCGCTATGAATATGAATCTCACGCGGAAGCCGTATTAAACGGCGAAGAAAAGATTCGCAATTTGATTGGGGAGCATATGGAAAAATACGGGCTTTCCGGTTCCGCCGTTAAAATTGAAATCAAGCGAAGTGAAATTCAAGCCGGGTACACAACCGAAAATCCTGTTGAAACGAAACTGTTTGGAATCGGTGTCGGAACGCCTCGAAAAATCGAACCCGATTCTAAAAACTCTTAAAAACGGTTTATCAGATGTATGGAGTGTGAAAAATATGTCGTTTTCAATGAGTTCCCCCCAAGGGAAAAAAATGGCGGATGATGAGGAATGGATTCAACAAATTCAAGCGCGTGTGGCGGTCGAAGAGCCTGTCAAAGACGATCAATTGTTGTTTCATATGGAAACGATGATTACGGATATTCGCGAGATGTTAGCTTCTTCTTTTGGGCCGTGCGGCATGAATAAATTGGTTTATGGTCCGGCCGGCGATGTTTATATGACAAGCGACGGCAAAACGATTATTAAAGAAATTGATATTTTGCATCCGATTGCGGTATCGTTAAAACGGTTGGCGCAATCCGTGGATAAGTCATGTGGAGACGGTACAAAAACGGCTTTGCTTTTGGCTTGCGGTTTGCTTAAAAACGCGCTCCCCCTTCTTCGCAAAAATGTTCATCCGACACTCATTATTCGCGGTTACGAATTGGCGATGGGAAAATCGTATGAAATGATTGAATATATTGCAGAAGAGGCGGATGAAGCTCTGATGCTTTCTGCCGTGAAATCGGCGGCTTTTGGCAAAGGTATTTTAGAAGAACAGGCGGAAGAGATGGCAGAAGCCATGCTTCAAACCGTCCAAGAATTGGATTTTTTTGTCGGCGATTCTTTTTTGGATTTGGAAAAAAACATCAAAATTTTAAAGAAAAAAGGAGCGCCCGATGTGATCTCTTTTTCGGGCGTGATTTTGGATGAGACCCCGGCACGTGACGACATGCCGAAATTTCTGTTGAATCCGGCCGTTTTGCTTTTAAGAAATGATGTCAAGCCGGACAGCGGTTATGTGAATCCGGAACATTTTGTTCGAATCGATAAAGTGGAAACAGCTTTTGAATTCAAAGAAGCGCGTAAAACCGCGGCTTATAATTTTGCTCAAAAAATCATTGACAGCGGCGCAAATCTTGTTTTCTGCGAAGGAGAAATGGATTTTCATATTGAAGCGGCTTTGGCCGGGAAAAAGATTTTGGTTTACAATAAGTTGAAAATCAAAGACATGGAATACGTATCAGCCGCGACAAACGCGAAATTTATGACGATTCAAGACACCGTTGAGGATTTGAACCGCTCCTTGGGTTACGCCGATGAAATAAAAGTGGTCAAAAAACGTTTTGAAACATTCGCTTTTTTAAAAGTCCTCTCTCAGTCGGTTTCAAGCATTTTGATTTATGAGCCGACGAAATACGGTCTGGGAAAAATTGAAGAAGCGGCCGATGACGCGCTGAACAATGCCGCTTTGCTGGTTAAAAATCCGTCCGTTGTTACGGGCGGCGGCGGGACGGAATATTTTTTGGCACGCTCTCTTCGTTTTTACGCGCATACGCTTCCCGGAAAAGAACAGTTGGTCGTCATGGCGTTTGCCGACGCTGTTGAAGAATTGGTCAAATCGCTTGCCAAAAACATCGGGATGGACGTAACGGACGCTATCATTGAGCTTTCCGCACAGCAAGAAGACGGTATTGACGCGCGGTTGGACGTTTCTCGCCGTGTCATCGATAACAACCCGCCGATTTATGATTGTGCCGTCGTTAAAAAACACGCGTTGGTTGCGGCAACCGAAACCGCGGTAAACATTTTGCGCGTGGATGAAATATTCAGGAAAAAATAATTAATATGAAAAACGATTTTCTTTTTTTCTGTTTTCCGTAAAGCCCTTCTTTTTGAGCATTTTTTCAATCTCGCGGCTTTTATAACTCGACATTTTTTTCCCTCACATAAGTCCTCAGCAAATTTTTAAAAACGTTTCCTTTAAAATCCGCTTCTTCTCCTCGAACAAAAATCTCCCATAAATCCGCGATTTGGTTTTCAAATTCAATCATCGCTTTTCTGAAATCGGAATGAAATGAAAAAATTTCAAACAAATCATTTTCGACAATATACTTTTGGTCTTCAAAATAAACAGTCATCTCCAACGGTTTTTTTAATCGGAGAGGAAAATTCGGCGTGATAAAACGAGTCAATACGAAACGATTCGTTTCTTCTATTGTTACGAAAGAATGATTTTTCACATTCGTTTTTACAAATGTATTGTCCGAAGACTTAAATCGTCTCCAAATTTTTGATTGCGGACAATTGTTTTTCCCCCGTCGGCGGTATCAAGCGTAATTTCCGGCAAGCCTTCGTTTTTGATGTAACATAGGCGCCCGAAACAGGTATCTCTTTGCTCCCCCTTCAATCGGATTTCCGAAATACTGTCTTCCAAAATACTGTCGGGGGAACGACGTGTTCCGCCCCTAAAGGCATTGTCGTCGGTTTTCGGTTTATTCTTTTTCAAAAAGCTCACCCATATCGTGTTGTAAATAAAAAGACGGCGTGTAAACTATTTGAATATTTTTAAATTATTCCGATTTAGATATTTTTAAAAAAATAACTCGAACCCTTAAAAAATAAACATCGAAACGGTTTTTCAATCAAGCCGTTTCTTCTTTTTCTTCGATATTCTCAAGCGCCGTTTTTTGGAATTCCAAAACTTTCGCGTAAGAAATGCCGTTGCCGTACGTGTCCGCCTCTTTGATTTTAAGGAGCGCTTTTGAGGCTTCAGCGTAGCGTTTTTCTTTCATGAAGATGAGCGCTTTGTTGTAATGCGCTTTCGGGTTTGCGGGGTCGAGCATTTCTGCGCGCGTCAGGCATTGAAGCGCGAAATCGTTGTCCCCTTTTTTGGAATAAATAACGCCGGTCAAATTCATAATTTCATAATTGAACGGATCCTTCGCCTGCGCTTCGGACAAATAGGAAAGCGCAGCTTCGTAGTCGCCCTCCATAAATTTTATTTTAGCCAAGTACTCATAGACGGGAACGAATCCGGGGTCCAAATGAAGAATGTCGCAAAACGCCTCTTTGGCTTCTTTTAAATCCCCGAGCGCAAAGTGAATCTTGCCGACTTCATATAAGATGTTTGAATTCTCGGGATCGGACTTGAGCAATACCTTAAAAGAAAAAAGCGCCTTTGAATACAACTCATTTCCTTTTTCCGTCACCTTGCCGACTTTTAAAAACTCGGCCTCCGCGATTTTGGCGTAAACCAAACCCAAATTGATGCGCGCCGGCTTAAAGTCGGGCTCCAATTCCAGCGCCGTCAAATAAGAAGAAAGAGCTTGCTCGTATTTTCCGGCGGCGTTTTGAACCAAACCCAAATAATAATAAACCCGATGTTTCTCATAATCAAACTCAAGCTCTTTGAGCAAAACCTCTTCGGCTTGCAAAAACGCGCCCAATTTCATATAAGAAAAAGAGAGATAACTGTAAAGGCGCCAAAGGTCTTCTTTTTTAATAATCTCCGCTTCCCTTCCGAAAAGCTCGCCGCCCTTCTCATCCGATTCAATCTCAAACGACGCGTTCTCCACAAAATCTTTGAAACGCTCCACATACTCCAAACAAGACGCAATCAACTCGTCGTAAATGCCCAGCGCCATCAGGCACATGCATTTATAATCCGCCGCGGCAAAGAAAAAGGGGTCGATGTCAAGCGCTTTTTCAAACCAAGAAATCGCGTCGTTTAACCTCTTTTTCCGATACAAAACAAAACCCTTCGAGTAAACGAATTCCGCATTTCCCGGTCCGTATTTGAGCGCTTTTTCAATGGATTCCATCGCCGCGTCAAGCAGATTCAACTTTTCTTCCAAAACCGATTTTTGATAATAGGAAAAAGCGTCTTTTGGATAACGAATTAAAATTTCGTCATAACAACGAATCGCGTCGCTGATTTGGTCCGATTGGATGTAAGCGTAAGCCAATTTTTCCCACGCCTTTTTAAATTTGGGCATGTCCTTTGTCAACGATTCAAATACCGCAATCGCTTCTCTTGTTCTGCCTTCCGCGAGAAGGGTTTTCCCTTGCTCGTAGCGCTTATCTGTTTGATTCATTTGGAAAACCTGAGTGTTAAAATAAATAAAAATTGCCGCCCCGATATGAATGTAGAATAAATAAAGATGCCGCTCAATAGAATATATTTTAAAGTTTTAAAGTCCGACAAGATTGATAAATATTTTGTCGAATTGTTTTTTAAAAACGACCCTTTATTCAAAAGGCTTTTATTTTTCAAGCGGTTCTTTAACGAGGTTTGACTTAAAAATTTAAAAAATTTAAAATTTAAATATAATATTAGAGATAATAACTTAAATAATTATTCTATTGTTAAAGGTGATTTTTTGACCCCAAGAGCACTGATCAGTGTTTCAGATAAAACAAACCTCTCGGAATTTGCAAAAACGCTTATCCAAAACGGATATGAAATTATTTCAACGGGCGGCACGTCGGCGCTTTTGAAAAAAGAAGGCATCCCCGTCAAAGATGTTTCAGACGTGACGGGTTTTCCGGAAATGATGGACGGCCGCGTTAAAACGCTTCACCCGAAAATTCACGGCGGATTGCTCTTTTTGCGCGACAATCCGGAACATGTCCGGCAAGCCGAAGAAAACGGCGTCTCGGCAATCGATATGGTTGTCGTGAATTTGTATCCGTTTAAAAAAACCGTTTCAAACCCCGATGTCGCGTTAAAAGACGCGATTGAAAACATCGACATCGGCGGCCCGACTCTTTTACGCTCCGCCGCAAAAAACTTTGAATCGGTGGCCGTTCTTTGCGACCCGTCCGATTACGCGATCGTTTCCGAAGAGTTGAACAAAACCGGCGCCGTTTCCAAAGAATTGAAGAAAAGATTGGCCGTTAAAGCCTTTCGACACACGGCGGATTACGACGGCGCGGTGGACACCTATCTCAGCAAAGCGCTTTTGGGTGAAAAAGTCAAGCGCCTTTCCTTTGTCGGCGGCGAGAAATTGCGCTACGGGGAAAACTGGCATCAAGAAGCCACGTATTATAAAAGTTTAAACGGCGCCGGCCCGAATATTTCAAACGCGAAGCAGCTTCACGGAAAAGAGCTTTCCTATAACAATTACATCGATATCGACAACGCGCTTTTGACGTTGAAAGACTTAAACAGCGAAAACCCGGCGGTCGTCATCGTTAAACACAATAATCCGTGCGGCTTGGCCACCGGAAAAACCTTAAAAGACGCGTTTTTGGCGGCTTGGGACGGGGATCCGATTTCCGCGTTCGGCAGCATCGTTTGCGTCAACCGGATTTTTGACGTCGAGACGGCTCAACTCTTGGATAAAAAATTCATTGAAATTATCATCGCTCCCGGATTTGAACCAAAAGCGCTTGAAATGCTGAAAAACAAAAGCGAAACGCTTCGCCTTTTGGAGCTCAACGGGTTTGACAAACCGTTTGACAATGAATTCACTTACAAGCACATCACCGGCGGACTTTTGGAACAAACGCGCGACATCGGCCTGTTTGAAAAATGGGAAAATGTGACAGCCGCGCCGTTTCCGGATTCCAAAAAGAGGTTGTCCGAGTTTGCCATGAGCGCCTGCAAGTGCATCAAATCCAATTCTATTTCCATCGCTTATGAATACGAGCCCGGCTTTTTCATGCTGCTCGGAATGGGCGCGGGACAGCCGAATCGGGTGGACTCCATCGGAAAATTGGCGGCGCCGAAAGCGCGAAACAATTTAAAAGAAATGTATGAGCGAAACCCGGAGCTCCAAAAAACAACGGATTTTGAAGACTATGTCAAGCAAGTCTTTTCGGAGTGTGTTATGGCGTCCGACGCGTTTTTCCCGTTTGACGACAGCGTCGTTTACGCAAACGAATTCGGCCTCAAGTACATTTTATCTCCGGGCGGCTCGATTCGAGACGCGGAAGTCATTGAAACGGCGAACCGGCTGGGCGTCTCGCTCATCTTTACCGGAATGCGCCACTTCCTGCATTAAAAGTCCGGCATTAAAAAAAACGATGGACTATGAATCGATTAGAACGGATGAATGAGAAAAGCGTCAATACCGCTTTGTTTTGGTTGTCTGCGCCGGCGGTCGTCGGCCTTCTCATTCAGACGCTTTACGGCATTGTCGATTCTATTTTTGTCGGACACGGGCTTGGGGAATTCGGCATTCTCGGATTGTCCGCGCTCACCGTGGCGTTTCCTGTTTCCCACCTGCTTTTATCGGTCGCGTCCGGCGTTGCCGTCGGCGGCTCTTCTTATATTTCCAGGCGAATGGGCTCAAAAGACAAGGCGAACGTTAAGAAGGGAATCGGGAATATGATTGCGCTTGCGCTTCTTGCTTCCGTTGTTTGTACGGTTTTGGGCTTGATTTTTTTAGATCCGGTATTAAAAATCTTCGGCGCGAATGAAAATGTTTTGCCGTTTGCGCACGATTATGTTTATTGGATTGTTCTCGGATGCGTTTTTCAAATACTGGCGGTAACGATAAACGCCGTTGTGATGGCGCAGGGACATTCGCTTTATTCCATGGGGATGTACGCGACATCTTCCGTTTGCAACGTGTTTTTGGATTATGTTTTTATTTTTGAGTTTGAGTGGGGGATTTCGGGCGCCGCGATTGCCACGGTTTTATCTCAAATGTTAAACGTTTTAGTTTTAATTTATTATTTGTACCGCGTCAGCAAGCTCGATTTCAGTTGGCGCTGGATTTCTTTTGATTTTAATATCGCGAGGGAAATGATTCAAGTGGGGGTTTCTGAATTCATTCGGGAGTCTTCTCTTGTTTTCATGTTCATCATCGTGAATTTCAATCTCAACATTTACGGTGAAAACGAAAGCTCCATCGCGATTTTCGGGTTAATCAATCGTATTTTCGGGTTTGTCGTTCTTCCCGTCATGGGCATCGTTCAGGGAATGATTCCGCTCTCCGGATACAATTACGGCGCGAAGAACTACGCCCGCGTTCGAGAAATTTTTAAAACCGCCGTTTATGGCGCGCTTTTGTTTTCCTTCCTCCTCGGCGCGCTCTCCTACATTTTCACGGCGGAGATATTCGCTTTATTTACGACGGACGCCGCCGTGATTCAAGAGGGCGTTATCGCTTATTGGATTGCCGACGTCAGCATTCCGATTGTCGCGTTTCAAATCATCGGATCCGCGCTCATGCAGGCGCTTGGAAACGCGCGCGCGTCGTTTATTTTAACCATGGCGCGCCAAGTGTTTATTTTGCCGGTTTTGGCGGTCATTCCGTACTTGATGGGCTTGGTCGGCGTTTGGGTTGCGTTTCCGGTCGTTGACGTGATGGCGGGTCTGCTGACGCTTTGGTTCGTTGTCCGGCAGCTCAGGTCTTTAAAGGCGGAAGAGAAAATACACGCTGCAAGCGCAAACGCAAACGTCTTTTAAAAACGCGTGCCGAGCGGACGAGAAGGAGAGAGAGCGCAGGGTTCCGGAAAAAAGCGGCGCCGTACGGCGAAAAGAGATGTTTTTTTAAAGAACAGAAAGGAAACCCGGAGGGCCGTTTAAAAACCGAAAGGAAACCCCAAAAGCCGTTTAAAAACTGAAATGAAACCTCAAAAGCCGTTTAAAACAAAAATGAAACCTCAAAAACCGTTTAAAACTGAAATGAAACTTCGAAAGCCGTTTAAAAACCGAAATGAAACCTCGAAAGCCGTTTAAAACAAAAATGAAACCTCAAAAACCGTTTAAACAGAAATGAAACCTCAAAAGCCGTTTAAAACCGAAAGGAAACCTCAAAAGCCGTTTAAACAAAAATGAAACCTCAAAAGCCGTTTAAAAACCGAAATGAAATCTCGAAAACCATTTAAAAACTAAAATAAAACCTCGACCACCGTTTAAAACCGAAATGAAACCTCAAAAGCCGTTTAAAAACCGAAACAAAAACAAAACGGTTATCCAAAGATTTTAATTCATTCGATTTGTTTTCAAACATATGAATCCATTAAAAACAGAATCCGAAACAAAATCCAAAAAACCTCTTCTTTTAATGATTTTAGACGGGTGGGGCTACAGCGCCGATTTGAAAGGAAATGCGGTGGCCGCCGCCGATACGCCTTACTTGGACCGGTTGGAGAAAATTTATCCGACGGCGCTTGGAATAACATCGGGCACGGATGTCGGGCTTCCGGAAGGGCAGATGGGAAATTCCGAGGTCGGGCATTTGAATATGGGCGCCGGAAGAATCGTTTATCAGGACTTGACGTTGATTCACAAAGAAATCGAAGACGGGGTTTTCAATCAAAATCCGGTTTTGTTAAACGCCGTCCGGCACGCCAAAGAAAACGATAAGGCGCTTCATTTGATGGGGCTCGTTTCTTACGGCGGCGTTCACAGCCATATCAATCATTTAAAAGCCTTGTTAAAACTGGCGAAGAAAGAAAATCTGACGCGCGTTTATGTTCATGCTTTTTTAGACGGCCGCGACGTTTTGCCCAAATCCGCAATGACGGATTTAGAAGAGATGGAAGAGTTTATGAGCGCCGAAAAAGTCGGGCAACTCTCAACCGTGATGGGCCGCTATTACGCGATGGACCGCGATAAAAGGTGGGAGCGGACAAAAATCGCGTACGATGCGCTGACGATGGAAAATCCCGCGGACGATTTCGTTTTCACGAATTCCTGGAAAGACGCGCTTCAAAAATCGTTTGAGAGCGGCAAGACCGATGAATTCGTCGAGCCGATTGTTTTGAAAAAGGAAGAGAGCCGTCGGGAAAACGAAGAAAATCGGGAAATGAAAAACGGCGGGGAATCCGAAGAGAAACGAATCTCCTCAATCCGAGACGGGGATTCCGTCATTTTCTTTAATTTCCGCCCCGATCGAGCGCGCCAGCTGACTTATGCTTTTACGGAGCCGGAGGAGAAAATCGGTTTTAAAAGAGATGTTTTCCCGCGTGTTCATTTCGTCTGCATGACGCAGTACGACGAGGGGTTGGATGTGCCGATTGCGTATCCGCCGAAAGATTTGAAAAACACGCTCGGGAAATACTTGTCCGTTTGCGGCAAACGCCAGCTTCGAATCGCGGAAACGGAGAAATACGCGCATGTGACGTTCTTTTTTAACGGCGGTGTTGAAGAGCCCGATGAAAACGAGGAGCGCGTTTTGATTCCGTCTCCCAAAGTCGCGACTTACGATTTAAAACCGGAAATGAGCGCGTTTGAGGTGACCGACGCTTTGATTCAAAAAATCGACGAAAAAGATTATGATTTAATTGTTTTAAATTTCGCGAACATGGATATGGTCGGGCACA
The DNA here is from genome assembly GCA_034006575.1 of Methanimicrococcus sp. Lineage (GTDB taxonomy): Archaea > Halobacteriota > Methanosarcinia > Methanosarcinales > Methanosarcinaceae > Methanimicrococcus. Next base: position 2,038 of record JAVESN010000027.1, on the reverse strand, counting down.
CCGGAGATTTTTCCGCCGCGAAAAAAGCGGTTGAAGCCGTTGATTTTTGCGTCGGGAAGCTGGCGGAGAAAATATTGGAAAAAGGCGGCGCTTTATTCATAACGGCCGATCACGGAAACGCGGAATGCATGGAAGAGGCGAGCGGAGATCACTGCACGGCGCACACGACCAATCCCGTTAAAATGATTTACGTCGATGACAAGAACATCGACCCCGCCACGAAAAAACCGATCAAAATATTGAGAGACGGAAGGCTTTGCGATATCGCGCCGACTCTTCTTGAAATAATGGGAATGGAAATTCCGCCGGAAATGACCGGAAAAACGCTCTTGGTTGAAAGGGAAAAGTAAAGAATAAAAGAGATAATAAATAAAAAATAAGAAGAGAAAGAAGAAAATAAAAAAGAGAAAGAAGAAAATAAAGAAGAGAAAGAAGAAAAATAGCGGATGAACCCTCCCGGTTTGTTTTTAAGTTAAGGAACGAGCGCGACCAACCCTTTGTCGGGTCGATAAACAATGCCGGCCTCAATCATCTTCCCCATTATTTTTTGAAACGTTTCGGAATCGACACCGCGCTCGGCGCAATAATATTCGCAATCGGCGACGATCATTTTTCCGTTTTCAATCAAAACTTCCGTGATGATTTGCTGCGGTTTTTTGGCTTTGGGCGGTTTGAGCAAAACTTCTTTTTCAATCGGCGCCGTCAATGCCGTCAAAGACGTCAATACTGCCGATTCCGTTGGTGCCGCCGATGCCGCCGATGCCGCGGGTTTTGCCGGTGTCGCCGATGCCGCCGGTGCCGTTAATTCCGCCGATTTAAAATCCGCAAATGTTCCGAGCGCCCGGCTGAGCTCGGCTTGAACGACCGCACGTTTTTCAACCGCTTCGGCGTGCGTCTCAAACGGCCCGAACACGCGAAGAGATTCGGTTTTGCTGACGGCGTTGCATTTTTGGCAGCGGACGGTTTTTGAGCCGGGCTGCCAAAGCTGGGAATGCGATTGACATTTCGGGCAAACAAAAACATAATACATTTTCAAAACTCCGCTCTTTTCCTTTATTTTTATAATTAAGCGCCGTAACGGCGTTCTCTTTTGCGGTAACTTTCAAACGCTTTTGAAAAATCCGACTGTTTTAAATGCTTGGCGCTTTTTTCAACAAAATAATATTCCGAATAAGCGGTTTGCCAAATCATAAAATCCGTCAAAAAATGACCGGAACAAGAGAAAATCAAATCCGGCTCAAACGGCAATTTCAAATGATTTGAAATATAATTTTTCGCGTCAATTTGTTTTCCCGTTTCGTTTTCTTCATCGTTTTGTTTTTCGGTTTTGTCTTCGGCATCACTTTGTTTTTCGATTTTGTCTTCGGCATCACTTTGTTTTTCGGTTTTGTCTTCGGCGTCACTTTGTTTTTCGATTTTGATTTTCGGGTCTGAATGCTTTTCCGTTTCTTTTTTTTCACCGAAGCTCGTTTTTCCATTTTTCGTTTTTTCGTATTCTTGAACGAAATCCGGAAGAATCTTTTTTAATTCTTCCCGGCCGCCGAGCCCCAAGACGAAATAAACGGAAAAAGGGGAGGAAAGATGTTTGATTTCATCGTAGTTTTCAATCACCGCCAAATTTTCGCCGCGAAAGGAGAATTTTTGAGAAACCTCCATAATTTGATTTTTTAAAAGAGAAACCAATTCTTTTTTTTGGCCGGCGGAAACGGATTTTAAAATATCGATATAAATTATCAGATTTAAAACGCCTTCTTTTTCAATCGCGGGAAAACAGGAAAACAGATTCTCACAGCTCTTTGTGTCCAAAAGGTCGCCTTCGTTTAAAACGACCAAAAGCGTTTGCAATTTGTTTTTTAAATCCGTTTTCATGGGTTTGCTGCCGTTTGTTGTTGATTGCTGTCGATTGGTGGGTTGCTGTCGATTGGTGGGTTGCTGTCGATTGTTGTTGGTTGCTGTCGATTGGTGGGTTGCCGTTGGTTGCGCCGCCGTCGCCGTCACATCCGGCGCGTTTGATTATTTCGCGGTGGAGACGATTTTG
>JAVESN010000033.1:0-18090 GCA_034006575.1 Methanimicrococcus sp. | reverse complement strand
TTGCTGTCGATTGGTGGGTTGCTGTCGATTGTTGTTGGTTGCTGTCGATTGGTGGGTTGCCGTTGGTTGCGCCGCCGTCGCCGTCACATCCGGCGCGTTTGATTATTTCGCGGTGGAGACGATTTTGATGACATCCCCCGTTTTGAGCTCGTGCTTTTCCGCCAGGCGCATTTTGGTTTGCGCATCAACGGCGTATAAGAAACGGTCACCGATGTCGGAATGGATTTTATACGCCATGTCCTTGCAAGTCGCGCCGCGTTTCATTAAATAAGCATCGGGAAGCATTTCACCGAGTTTGTTTGTCCATTTTCCTTCGTCTTCGACCGGGAAGACGACAATCATGTCTAAAAGCTCAAAAACGGCGCGATTGATGCATTCCTGAACCCCGGTTCCGCCGTTCTTTTCAAGAAGTTCTTGAATCGCCAAAAGTCCTTTCTTCTGAGCGGGGCTCAATTCCGAAACGATTTCAAAGCGAGTCCCCCCCGGCGTGTAGCGAATCGCTCCGGATTTTGCGGCCGACTTTAACGCCAATTCCGCCGCGGCGCTTGTTTTAATAACGAGTTTATCCTCCGCGTCTATTTTTAAATCGTTCGGATTCTTAAGCGCGTCAAATTTGTTGGCCGCGACAATCATGGGCTTGCTTTCTTTTCGAATGCTTTTGCACAAACGAATCATATCCTCTTCCGTCCATTTGGTCGGCTCGACCGAATACAAATTCGTTTCATGAAGCGCGTAATTCGCATGCTCGACCGTCACGCCTGCGCCGCTAAGCTGATCAAAAACCGCTTCTTCAATTTTCATTCCTTCCGCTTTGATTTTCCGTGACAGTTTAGACCAATTCCGATTTAAAATCTCAAACAACCACATTTCCAACTCGTAATCTAAAAACCGAATGTCCGCCGCGGGGTCGCCCGTTCCGGGGTCTATCGGATTTCCTTCCGCGTCGGTTGAAGCGGACGCGTCCACCACGTGAATGATGGCATCTGCTTGTCTTAAATCATCCAAAAATGAGTTTCCGAGCCCCTTTCCCTTGTGCGCGTCCGGAACCAAACCGGCCACGTCGATGATATCAATCGGAACATATCGAATTCCCTCTTTGCATTTGCCGCACGCTTTTTCTTTTTTCGCGCACGGGCATGGCGTTTGAATATAAGCGACACCATGATTCGCGTGAATGGTTGTAAACGGATAATTGGCAATCTCCACATCCGCCAACGTGACGGATTTAAAAAAAGTAGATTTTCCGGCGTTCGGTTTTCCTGCAAGTCCTAAAGTCATTGACATAAAAGAAGAATAGGATTTGGAATGATTTAAAGTTTTTACGCGATATTTGAAAAATCCTCTTTTTCAATGATAGGTATAAAAATAAGAACATCCTAAAATGTCAAAAACAGATTAAAAAACAGATTACAATTATAAAAAATCAAAATTTTAATAAATCAAATTTTTAATAAAAAACGTAATCATAATCAGAAATTCATCAATCCGGGTAATAATATGGGTTTGTCGATTAACAAAAAAGTTTGGCAATATATGTTTCTGATCGCCTTATTTCTCGTGTTGGCCGTTTTCTTTTTGGCTTATATCAAACCTGTTTTCATTGCGCTCATTATTGGTATATTGGTGACGGTTTCAATCGGCAAACTCTTGGATATTTATTCTAAAATGACGGAGCAATACACTCCGGCGAAAAAAAAAGCGATAATTGTCACCGGAACCGCTTTTGTATTTTTAGTCGTAGGCGCCGCCCTTTTTACGGGCGTGGTAAATATTTCAAACAATTTGGAAAACGCTTTGGACGTTTTGGAGGATTTTAACAACAAATATAATGAAACCGCCGATGATATGGCAGAAGATCTGACAAATACGTTGGAGGACAGCTTTCTTTATCAGAATTCCGACAATGAGCTCAAGCAAGAAGAGACGGATTCCGAGATTCGAAACACCGAGACGAACGAAACGTCGTTGTTTGGGGAATGGAATTCCAAATATATCATTCAATCGGTTTTAACGTCCGGCGGCGGCATATTAAGTTCGACGACCGAAAAAATTTCAACCCTCAGCTCGACGATTTTTGCTTCGTGTTTAATTATTCCGATTATGGTGGGGTATTATTTCAAAGAGAGAGGAAAGCTTCAAAAGCGAGTGCTTCGAGTCGTTCCTTTGAAATATCGCGACACGTTTATTCAGATGGTAACGAACATCTCAAATGATATGGGAACTTTTGCGGTTGTCAAGCTTGTTGAAGCCATCATCATCACATTTCTTTATTGCGCCGGATTTTATGTATCGGGTCTTTCGCATTGGTTGTTTGCGGGTGTTTTAATGGGCGTTTTTAACAGTGTCCCTTATGTCGGTTTTCTCATTCCGGCAATTCCCGTTTTGGTTTACGCGTACATGCAAGGCTCCGACGTTATGATATCAACGACCGGCATTATTATTATAATCCAGTTGTTTGATTTCTTCTTTATATTGCCGCGCATGGTTATGAAAACCGTTAATGTCAGCTCATTTACGGCGGTTATTTTAACGCTTGCCGGATTAAAAATGGGCGGGATATTCGGGTTGGTTTTTGCCGTTCCGATTTATATGATGTGTAAAATCATATTGGTCGCCAGTTACAAAATGTTGGTTTCGATTTATCCCGATCCGCCCAACCACAATGAAAGCGTTTTGGACGAAGGATGAATTTTTAAAAAACGTAGATTTCCGTCTGAATTCATTTTAAATTCCGAGAGTGAAGAATAAGATTTATATTGTAGATAATCTATTCATCACTCTCAGTCAGCGCATTGTGTCCTGATAGGGTAGTGGATATCCTGGAAGCCTGCGGAGCTTTCGACCTGAGTTCGAGTCTCAGTCGGGACGCTGAATTAATAAATGAGATCGGCGGTCACTTTTTCAATTCGTTGAAAAGGCGGTCGCTTTTTTTATGACTTTTTGAAGTTGAATTTTGTCCTTTTTATTTTTTTGTTTGACTTTACTTCGTTTTTCGTTTTGACAAAGATTAAATTGATAAACAATAACTTACTTTTGGCTTTAAACAAACAGCCCCGATAGGGTAGCGGATATCCTGAGAGCCTCCGGAGCTTTCGACCTGAGTTCGAATCTCAGTCGGGGCGTTTTTTAATTAAAAACGAAACGCGGCGAATGCATTAAAACGCGCGCGGCAAACAGCGACAACACCCTTTAAATTTCAAGAATTCGGAATGAAAATTGAGGGTGCTTTTTCATTGAATCTTTTGTAAAACAAGCGGCGCTAAACATCGAAAACGCCGGTCATTTTGAAAAACGAAACGTAAGACGGATAGATATTTTTGTATTTTTTTGAGTCCGTCCGCAAACGAAATAGTTAAAAAAAGAGGTCTGTAATCTTTGTTGATATTTTTTGGTGTCCGTCCGCAAACGAAATAGTTAAAAAAGGAATTTCGTAATTTTTGTTGATATTTTTTGGGTGCCCATCCGCAAATTTCCGATTTTTCGCGCGCTTCGCTTGCTCAAAATCGTAAATTAGCGGTCGTATTTGAGTTTTTCGGCGACATCGAAAAAAGAGCAAAGGTTGAAAATGAAATAACAACGGATAATAAAAAAATAAAACGAAAAAATAAAAAAAGGAAAAAGTTGCGGCGGATTTATAATAAGCCGTTGTTTTTCATTTTGAGAGGGAGGAGAATTTGAAAATCAAATCTTCCAAAGTCAATGATACCTGTTCGCCGGTTTTCATGTCTTTGAGGGAGAGAAGTCCCGATTCGAGTTCTTTTTCTCCGACGATTAAAACGTAATCGGCTTGAATCGTGTTGGCGTATTCCATTTGAGCTTTGAAATTGCGTCCCATGAGATCGGTGAGGACGGAAACGCGGGGGCGAAGTTTTTCGGCGATTTCGATTCCGATTGATTGGGTTTCGGGTTTGGAAATCAAAACGACGGTTTGCGGTTTTTCAACCGGCAAATCACAGATTTCCATAATTCTGTCAAAACCGAGACCGAATCCCGTTGAAACGACGTCGCCGCCGCCGAATAAGGATATCAAATTGTAAGAGCCGCCGCCGCAAATTTGTTTTTGGGCGCCGAGGCCGTCGGCGTAAATTTCAAAAACGATTCCGGTGTAATAATCAAGACCGCGCGCAACGCCGAAGTTTACCGTGTAATCGGTAATCCCGTAAGCGGCAAGAAGCGTCAAGGTTTTTTCAAAAGAGAGCAGGGCGGGCAAATCACCGACAATCTCGCGCGCGTTTTTTATGGCTGAAAATCCGTCTTTTCCGGAAAGAGAAATTATTTTATGAACCTTTTGAACCAACTCCGTCGAAACAGAAAGTTCCGCCAAATAAGCGTCTAAATTTTCATACTCCCTTTTGTCAATGTAGCGCATAATTTGATCGGAAACCGCGGATTCGTTTGTGATTTGATCCAACAAAATGCGTAAAACCGATAAGTTTCCGATGTGAAGGTCCCCGACAATTCCGACCGCGGATATCATTTTCATGGCAAGCGCAATCACCTCGGCATCCGCTTCGGGTTTATTGCTACCGATTAATTCGGCGCCGAATTGCCAAAACTCTCTGTAACGACCCTTTTGGGGACGCTCGTATCTGAAACAGTTTCCGAAATAAAAAAGTTTAATCGGTCTTGAAAAGGATTGCATTTCATTGACGTAAGCGCGCATGACCGGTGCCGTTAACTCCGGGCGAAGCGCCATTTCGCGATCTCCTTTATCGGTAAAATTATAAATTTCTCCGATGACGCCTTGACCGGATTTGAGGGTGAACAGTTCCAGCTCTTCAAAGGCGGGAGTTGCGATTTCCCCGTAACCCCAATTTTGAACGGTTTTTCGAAAAACGGATTCAATCAATCTGCGGCGCGCCATTTCGTCCGGCAAAAAATCGCGCGTTCCTCTCGGTTTTGAAAGTGTCATAATCATGTGTCCTGGGAATTAAATGAAATAAAATGAAATAAATGAATCGAATTAAAAATGAAAGGATGAAATGAATTAAAAGAGTTATGGAAAAAGGACAAAAATATGGAAACAGAAATAACTTTATTTTTGAATCACGACGGAAAGAATATCTTTGTCTTTTAACTTATGCTCCAAACCGACACGCTGTCCCGGGTGTTTGGCAGAATCTCCCCAAACGTAAGCGAACCGGAATTTTTTTCGAAAATCTTTATGAAGGCGGTCGCAAATTTGTCCGACATCCGTATTTCGAAGAACAATCATCGGCTCTTCCAAATCGGCGGCTTCTCCTTGCGGTTTCATATAAACTCGAATAAATCCGAGGCGGTCGTAAAGAACATCGCGGAGCATATCCAAGTTTTGGCTGTTGTGCGCCGAGATAAAAACCGCTTCCGGGTACATTTTAATGTTTTCTTCCAAAATATAAGGCGTTGCCAAATCCACTTTGTTGACGACAATCATAGACGGCACGTAACTTCGGTTTCCGGCAACTACGTCAATGAATTGGTCGACCGTGACGTTTTCTCTGAAAAGAACGGTCGCGTTGTGGATTTTATATTCGTCCATGATGGAGCGAATGGTCTCCTCGTCCAAATCCAATTCCACGGTCGAGTTGATGCGAATGCCTCCGCGGTCCACTTTTTTAATGACGACGTCCGGCAAGGTTTGGTCAACGCGAATGCCGGCTTCATAAAGCTCGTCGATTAAGACTTGATGATGCGCCGTTTGAAAAACGTCTAAAAGAAAAATCACCAAATCGGAATTGCGAATAACCGCAATCACTTCTTTTCCGCGTCCGCGACCGGAGGCCGCTCCTTTGACCAGGCCGGGAACATCTAATATCTGAATAATGGCGCCCTTGTACTCCATGACGCCCGGAACAACCGTAAGCGTCGTAAAAGCGTAAGCGCCGACTTCGGAATTTGCGTCCGTTAATTTGTTTAAAAGCGTGGATTTGCCGACGGAGGGAAACCCGACAAGCGTCACGGTCGCGTCGCCGGATTTCTTAACGCTGTACCCTTCGCCCGTGCCGCTTGAGGAACTCTTTTTCTCGACCTCGTCATGCAGTTTTGCAAGCTTCGCTTTCAATCGGCCGATGTGAAAAGAGGTCGCCTTGTTGTAAGTCGTTTTTTTAATTTCTTCTTCGACTTCCCGAATTTGTTCCTGTAATGTCGCCATGTTATCGAATTTAAATAAATAGAATCTGTAAAATTTATAAAATAAATCATCAAGAACCGCAAAATCAATCTGACGGTGAAGAGTAACCTGTTTTTCACTATATATAATTAATGAAACGCCAAAAAAAACTTAAAAAATGAACAAAAAATAAGCGTCTTTTTGATTCCATCAACGCACGCGCCGAAATGAAAAACCGAGTCCGCTTGAATAAGAAAAGATTTAGAATAAATCAAAAATATTAAATAAAAAGGAAAAATCAAAGATTGATTTTTCGATTTTAAAAATTATTTTTTAGTCGTTTTCTTTGCCGCGGTTGTTGATTTGGTTGCCGCCGGTGTTTTGGCCGCGGTTGCTGATTTGGTTGCCGCCGGTGTTTTGGCCGCGGTTGCTGATTTGGTTGCCGCCGGTGTTTTGGCTGCGGTCGTTGATTTGGTTGCCGCCGGTGTTTTGGCCGCGGTCGTTGATTTGGTTGCGGCTGTTTTAGAAGCGGTCGCTTTCGATGCGGGATTTTTCGGGTAAATTTCCATTCCCGTGGTTTTCGTTATTTCTTCAAATTTCTGAAGCATCAACTGAGTAATCGGGCCTGTTTTTCCGTCTCCGATGGTTCGGCCGTCCACCCAAATGACGGGGGCCGCTTCGGCCGCGGTTCCGGTGACAAAGATTTCATCGGCCGTGTAAACGTCAAAAAGAGAAATGTTTTCGACATAAACCGGAATATTTTCTTCTTTTAAAAGGTCTATCGCCGTTGCTCTTGTGATTCCTTTTAAATTGTTGATGGTCGGCGGCGTGTAAACGTCTCCGTTTTTGATGATGAAAATATTATCGCCCGAGCCTTCCGCGACAAAGCCGTTGCTGTCAAGGAATATGGCTTCTTCGCCGCCTTTGGCGTTGGCTTCGATTTTTGCCAAAATATTGTTCAAATAATTTAACGATTTGATATTCGGAGAAAGCATGTCCGGAGCATTGCGGCGAACGCCGACGGTCACGGCTTTTAATGCGGGAATGTCGCCGTACAAAGAGCCCATTTCTTTGGCGACAATAAAAATGTTTGATTTGGAACATTTTCGCGGATCAAGCCCCAAATCACCGACACCGCGAGAAACGATGGGGCGGATGTAAGCGTCTTTTAAATTGTTTTTGCGAAGCGTTTCAAGAATGGCTTCCGCTAAATCTTCTTTAGAGATTCCGATATCCAAATCAATCGCTTTTGCCGAATCAAACATCCGGTCGACATGCTCTTTTAATTTGAAAACGCGGCCGTTGTATGCGCGAATACCTTCAAAAACACCGTCTCCGTAAAGAAAACCATGATCAAAAACAGATATTACAGGTTGGTTATCGGGAACAAACTTGCCGTTTGCATACATTAAATTCTCGCTCATTTAAAATCCTCTGTGGAATAAATCATCAAAAAAATTTCGTTTAAAAATATAAACGAAAAATCATTAAATGTTATATACCCTTTCCCAAGGGATTTAAATGTTATTCCAAAAAAACGCTCCCGTCAAAATTGAACAAATAAGGGGTAAAAGAGAAATAAAAGACGAAAAAGAAAGAAGAGAAAAAAAGTCCGAAACAAAAAGTATATATCACAAAAATGCGTTCATTGCAATCTTGTCCTATGGGCTCGTGGCTTAGCCAGGATATAGCGTCGGGCTTCTAACCCGAATGCCGGGGGTTCGAATCCTCCCGGGCCCGCTTCGTTTTTTATCTTCGTTAAAATGAAAGAAATGAAATTTTTCAAAAAATTCCAAAAATCCAAAAAGTCAATATTTGGTTTTGCTGTTGGCAACGGCGCGCCTTTGAAATCCGCCGCCGCGGACGTTTTTCAAAAAATGGAAACAAAATGAAAACAAAAACAAAATAAGGCGAAAAATAAAGCAAAATACAGAAACGATTCTTGAAATCAGGAGAACGAATATCGGATTTCGCGAACCGTGCAATCCAGTTCAAAAGCGGATTCGGAAGAAATGAGAAGCGTTGAATTTTCCTCGTCCCACTCCGAAATCAATTCCGGAAAATTCAAATGAATCGTGTGATTTAAATCCGAAAAATAACGAGAAACAGCTTCTGTTTTCTGTTCTTTTTCTTTGGCGGACAGAAAAGAGTCCGTATTCGGCGGCAAGTATTGAATCGCCAAAAATGAAACGAAATCGTGAATTTCCGCTTTTTGAAGCGTTTCGGATTTGACAACCGTCCGATTTGCAAAAACCGGAGAAGAGCCGGATAAAATGATGTCCCCCGACATAGACAAAAGAATGCGGTCGTTTGATTTTCGAATCGAAATGTTTGGCGGCGTTAAAAAAACATGGCCGCTTTTTTGGAGGAGAAGAAGAGAAGCGTCCTCTAAAAGATAAGACCGCTCCGGAATTTGAGAATAACGGCAAGAAAAGAAAAGAGACCCGCGGGAAAGGATATAATATTCCGAATCGGGCGGAAGAGAAGAAAGATGAGGGGGTGATTGTAATTCGTCAAAAATTTTGGAATTTTGGCTTTTCCCGTCATATCTTAAAAAAGAAGAGGTGTCGGGCGGAACGGAAACAAAGGCCGCGAATAAAAAACCGCCGCTGTTCTCATCCGCTCTTAAAACAACGTCTTCGGTATGAAACGTTTTTTGGATCTTTTTTTGCGGCGGGCTCTCCATTAAAATAAAAATATCCGAGAGGAGACGGTCGTCTTTTTTGGATTCCTCCGACATTTTGTAAGCCGGAACGGCAATCGCTAAAAACGCGGATAAAAAAACGGTCAAAACCGCCAACAATAATAACGCTCCAAAAACCGTTGAAACCCCCGTATCCTCTTTTAAAAAAGAAAGAATTGATTTTTGAGACATAAAAGAAACAAAAAGACAAATCGGATAAAACCATTTTTAAATATTTTCAAGTCGGAAAAGAAGAATAATATAAATAAACCATAGAGTCATATTAAAAAAATATTAAAAAAAAGAATGTAAACGAAAAAAATGTTAAAACTCCGATGTTTGAAAACAAACTCAAGGTTCAAAAAAACAAACCGTTTTAAATGCCATAAAGAGATATAACATTACAATATTACTATATTTATAAATATTATTATTTCACACAATTCAAAATATCGAGTGCCGCACATGAAAATAAAAGAACTCAGTTTTTTAATCATTTTGATTCTGACGATAGGTTTGCTCACACCCGCTGCCGCCGCCACACTCAAGGGTAGCAATCTTTGGGATCAAGAACAGGGAATGTCTTCCACATACACGTGGACGCCGGCGATTTATTCCGGATTATGGTATGACACGGACAAAGGGATTTACACAGAAAACATCACCTTGACGATTTCTGCAAGCGACCGGCAAATCAACTCCGAAAACGCCAAATACGTAACGGAATACAAACCGATTCCGTTTGAATACGCCGAGTGGGGAAGTTACCGCGTCATCGGCTGGCAAGGAGAGCCTTATTTTGCCGGATACACGCGCTCAAGTTCCGGAAACATGTCCACCGCCCAATTTGCAAACAGCAATATCAGCACGCTTTTAAATTACAAGATATATCCCGTTTTACTTGACAAATCCGATGAAAAAAGTATCTCTGCGAGTGATTCTTATTCTCTTGAAAACGGTTACAAAATAACAATAAAGGACGTCGATGAAAATAACAAACAATTTCGAATGAGCCTTGAGAAAAACGGAAATGTCGTCAAAGAGGAAACCGTTTCAAACAACACCACGTTTGTTTATGAAAAAGCGTTGGACAATGTCGGAACGATTCCGATTATCGCCGTTCACGTCAAAGGATTGAACGGATCAAAAGCCGTCATTAACGGCGTGTTTCAAATTTCGGAAAGCGCGACGGAAGTCAATTTAAATAAAACAATCGGCGCGATGGAAATCGTAAACGTTAATGAAAGCCGAATTGAAATGAAAAATCCGAACCGGATACGACTCGAAAAAGACAACACCGTAACGCTCATGGGACACATGAAAATCGATGTCAAAGACACGTCCAAATTAAAATTTGAATTGGTATCGGACCCGAAGACGGCTTCCGAAAAGAAATACGCGAACCGAGGAACGGTTTACGACAATTCCGACAATATCAAAAACTGGACCGGAATGAACTTTGCCGGCCTGTCCTATGATTACAACAACAGCAAAGAAACCGAAAGCTTGTATTTTGACGTGAGCGGCACCCTTCAAAGAAATGTCGGCCCGGGCGATATTATGTATCAAACGGAGGCATTTAACACGACGTTTAATTATTCCGATTGGGGCGGCTATCAAGCCCTCTGTTTAGACGGCGACGTCTACTTTGCCGGATACGTGCGCTACAATTCTTCCGATAGAAACAACACCACGAATTTCACAAACGCCAATATCAGCGTGTTAAAGGAAAAAAATATTTCAAAAATTCTCATTGACAACGGAACCAAAAACCAATATAAAAAAGGAACGGAAATCACTTTAGAAGAAGGATACGTGCTTCAAATAAACAATATTACGGATAACGGTACAAAAGCCGGTTTAATTTTAAAGAAAAACGGAAACACCGTCAAAGAAGAAAAAGTTTCTTCCGGAGATAATTTTATTTATGAATCCGAAGTCGGCGGCGAAGTCGTTCCGATTATTGCCGTTCGCGTTTCAAACGTTTTTGAAGGAAACGACGCGTTTGTGGATATTTCCGCCGTGTTTCAAATCTCCTCAACCGCCGTAAATGTCGGCGCCGGAAAATCAATCGGAAACATGAAAGTGGAGTACACCGGAAGCAACACGCTTGTTTTTATCAACACGGATTCCGTTTCGCTTGCTAAGGGAACGAATGTGTCGCTGATGGATAATTTATTCTTCCATGTGGCCGATTCGGATGATTTAATATTTTTCCCGTACAGTAAATCAACAGCAACAACCGACACTTCATCGAATATTCGAATTGAAGTGGCCGAGACGATTTATCCGAACGAACAAATTACGATAAAAGTGGTTTACAATGACAGCGGCAGCTGGAAAGATTTGGCGGACGCAGAGGTCAAAGTGAACGGAAATTTAATCGGCACGACAAACGCCTCCGGCACGATATCCTATACGTTGGGAAGCGCGGGCGAGTATGAATTTGAAGCGAAAAAAAGCGGATATGACACCGCGACATTAAAACAATCAACGCCGGATGGCGGCAGCGGGGATGAGCTCCAAATTCTGTTTCCGGATTACATATTCGCAAAAGATGCTTTTGAAATCCACGTCAAAGATTCCGATAATGAAGATGTGACCGGCGCGAGCGTTTACAAAAACGAAGTGCATATCGGAACGACAAACGATAACGGTATGATCAACGTGACGGCCGATTCCGCGGCGGGCGTTTATAAAGTGACGGCAAATAAAACGGGTTATATGACGGGAACGCGAGAGATGCGCGTTTTAGAATACGGTCCTTATTTTGCCGTAACGGATTTGAATATCCCCGAGGAGAATTTGGTCGGGAAAAAGACAAAAATAACCGTGACCGTGGAGAATGTCGGAAAAGAAAAAGACACGCAGGAAGTTATTATCAAAATCGGGGATGAGGAAATAACGAAAAAAATCACGTTAAGTCCGGGGGAGAAAAAGAACGTCTCGTTTTCAATAAAATTAAAAACCGCAGGAGAAAACACGTTTGAATTAACAAATCAAACTTTTTCATTTACGGTCGATGAAAAACCAAAAATCGAAATCCCGTGGATGTTGATTTTAATCGGCGGCGGGTTTTTAATCATTTTTGTCGGCGCCGTTTCCGCGTTGATGTATTATAAAGAAATAAAGGAAGAGGAAGAGAAAAATCCGAGGAGAAAATCGGTTCAAACAGAAACGGATTCAAGAAGTCTGTTCGAACGGCTCGGAATCGGTCAATCCGAAAAGAAAAACGAATCGAAATCTCCGGCTTCAAAATCACAAAAATCACCCGCGTCAAAACCGAATAATTCAAGATATTCAAACAGCGGCAAAGCTCCGGAATTAAAAAACAGCCAAAAGCGAGCGCGAAAAGAACAAGACAAAAACGACAAATGAAAATAACAGTCGAATAAAACAAAAAAAGTGGGAAATAAAAATAAAAGGAAAAAAGATAAAAAAGAAAGGAAAAAGATAAAAAATAAAAAGAAAAAAAAGATAAGAGTAAGAAGTAAAAAAGGCAGGATTAAAAGGAAAAATAAAAAAGAGAAAGGTAAAGATATATAGCGAATAAAAAGAGGAGAAAATATGAAAAACGTATGGATTAAAGCGGTTGACGGCTCATGGGAGCAGAAAAGAAATCAAATCACTTCGGCGATGGAAGCCGGTGCGGATTTTGTATTGGCCGATGCGTTTGACCTTTCCGAAATTAAAAAACTCGGAAAAATTAAAACGGCTTGTTTTGTCGGAAAAGAAGAAGCGATGGATGCGGATATTTTGGTTTGGGAAATACCGGCGCTCTTTGAAGAAGAAAATGAAAACGAGGATACGGCTGAATTAAAAGAGATCAAAAAGATGAAATCGGCCGGAAGAACCGTTGCGGCTTATGTCGATATCCAAAACAAAAAAACGGAATTGTTCGCGGCAACCGTCGGCAAAACAGCGGATTATTTAATCATTTCCGCCGGGGATTGGCGTATTATTCCGCTTGAGAATTTGATTGCGGCTCTTGAAAAGTATGACGTTGAGATTATCGCCAATGTGAAAACGGTTGAGGAAACCCAAACCTCTCTTCAAATTCTGGAAAGGGGCGTGGACGGCGTTTTAATTGACAGCGCGGATATGAGTGAAATTAAAGAAATGGCCGGCGTCGTTAAGATGAGCGGAAGACATGCGGAAGATCTTGTTCCCGCAAAAATTACAGTTGTCAAGCAGCTCGGAATGGGAGACCGGGTTTGTGTGGACACCTGTAATTTAATGGAGCCCGGAGAAGGGATGTTGGTCGGCTCTCAGTCGGCCGGCTTGTTTTTAATTCATTCGGAAGTGGACGAGAGCCCGTATGTCGCTTCAAGGCCGTTTCGCATCAATGCCGGGGCCGTTTATTCTTATTTAAAAATAGATGAAATGACGCGCTATCTTTCGGAGTTGAAGGCCGGAGACGATGTGACGATTGTCGGCGCGGACGGAAAAACGCGGCCCGGAATTGTCGGGCGCGTGAAGATAGAATCGCGGCCGATGGTGCTCTTAGAAGCGGAAGCAAAAGGAAAAACATTGAAAGTGATTCTTCAAAACGCGGAAACCGTCAAACTTGTCAAGCCGGACGGAAAAAGTTTGTCCGTGACGCAAATAAAAGTCGGGGACGAGGTGTTGGTAAAGAGTGAAGAAGCCGGGCGTCACTTCGGAATGAAGGTGACGGAAAAAATTATTGAAAATTAAGAGTGGAAAAGAAAAAATTATTGGAAATTAAGGAAGAGAAAGGAAACAAAAGAAACATAAGATGTAAAAGAGGAAGGAAAATGAAAAAGTTTAGTCGTCCCGCCATTGTCGGAACAATTACGAAAGATGTCAAGGAGAGCGCTTTGTCCGGCAAAAGAGACGGCGCGGATATTTTAGAGCTTCGTTTGGATTTGTTGATGAAAAATACGCCTGAATTTGAAAAATACTTAAAAGGAGATTTTAAAAGTCCGAAACTTTCCCTTCAGTTCAAAAAATGGATTAAAGACGCCAAGCCCGCCGGTCTCCCGATTATCGGGACATTGCGCTCAAAAGCGGAGGGCGGTGTGTTTGAGGGGGATGAAAACGCTCGTTTTGAATTGATTAAAACGGTGATTGAAAACGTGGACTATATTGATATTGAAAGAGAAAGCTCCAAGAAAAAAATTTACGAGTGCCGAAACATCGCCAAAAAATCCGGAACGAAAATCATCATCTCGTCTCATTTCTTTGATAAAAAGGACGTGCCGTCTTCAAAGAAACTCAAAAGGATTTTGAAAAAATCATTTGAGAGAAGCGCCGACATCGCCAAAGTGGCGTTTATGCCCGACGGCAAAGAGGATTTGTTAAAAGTTTACAGAGTCGCCCTTGAAAACAAGATGCCCGATATTTGCTTGATTGCGATGGGAGATTTCGGAAAACAAACGCGCATATTGGCGCCGTTTTTCGGTTCCTCTTTAACTTACGGCTACATCGATGAAGCGGCCGCGCCCGGGCAATTGTCCGTTGCTCAAATCAAAAGGGGATTTCGTTTATTCGGGATAAAGAACGGTGAAAAAAATTGAAAAAACTGTTCGGCGTTTTCGGCTATCCTGTCAGTCATTCGTTGTCGCCGGTGATGCACTCGGCCGCCTTTTTTGCGCTCGGGATGAACGATTGCGAATATAAAGCGTACGCGGTTGAGCCGAGCGATTTGAAAGAGGAGATTTTAAAAGCGCAGGCGGAAAATTTTTGCGGGCTGAATTTGACGATTCCGCTGAAAGAAAAAATCTTTGAGCCGGAATTTGAGGGATGGATTGAAGCCGACGATTTTTCAAAGAAAGCCGGCGCCGTCAACACGCTTCATTTTAAAGGCGGGAAGATTTACGGATACAATACGGATGCGGCGGGCGCGCACGGGGCGCTTTTAGAAGCGGGCTTTTCAACGGACGGGAAAAAGATAGTGATCATCGGCGCGGGCGGCGCTTCCAAATCGATTTCATTGTTTTTCGGGGAGCGTAAAAATCCGATAAAAATTATCAATCGAACGCCGGAAAAAGCGAAACATTTGGCGCGAGAAATTATTGAAAAAACGGGAAATGAAGATGTGGAAGGAGACGGGTTTGAAAAAGGTTTGGCGTATTTAAGCGATGCCGATATTATTATTCAGACAACCGAACTCGGAATGGGAAAATACGAGGGTGTTTCATTTTTTGACGGTCTGCCGGGTTTTGATTTTGAAAAAGAGGTAAAGTCAAGTCTTTTTTTGGAGAATAAAGTTGTTTTTGATATTGTTTACAATCCGAGCGTTACAAAGTTTTTAAAACAAGCGAAGGCGGCCGGGGCCGAAACGTTGAACGGAGAGATGATGCTTGTTTTACAGGGCGCTTTGGCGTTTGAAATTTGGACCGGAAAAAAACCGGACACCGCCGTCATGAGAAATGCGATTAGAGCCGCTTTATTAAAAGAAGAGCAGAAAAAAGCGGATATGAATGAATGATTTTTTATCAAACGAGGCGTAAAAATGAATGAAGCGGGCCGGATGTATGAAAAGGAAGAGATGGGAAAATTAATCGGCTTAATTGAAAAAGCGGCGGTTTTAAAACACGCGACCGTTGCCATGGGCGTTCGAGATCCGGATCCGGAAACGATTAAGCGTGTCGTCAAAGCGGTGGAGCGAAATTACGCCGACGTGATTTTGGTGGGGGATAAAAAAGCGATTGAAGAAGCGGCGGCCGGTTATAAAAACGGTTTGAATGTTTTGCCGTTTCAAATCGTTGACACAAAAACGCCGGAAGAAGAATTGATTTCCTTGTTGATGTCCGGAGACGTGGACGCCGCCATTCGCGGAACGGCAAACGCTTCCGAATCTTTGTCCCATTTGAAAAGGGCGTGTCACATTGATAAGATTCACCGAATTTCGATATTGCTGACGGCGGACGGGAATCCTTATTTTTTCGCGCCGGTCGGTATTGACGAAGGAACGACCATCGAAGATAAAAT
Source organism: Methanimicrococcus sp. (assembly GCA_034006575.1). Classification (GTDB taxonomy): domain Archaea; phylum Halobacteriota; class Methanosarcinia; order Methanosarcinales; family Methanosarcinaceae; genus Methanimicrococcus. Next base: position 2,365 of record JAVESN010000033.1, on the reverse strand, counting down.
CGAATTTATTTGTCTCGGCACGCATTTGTTAAAAAGGTTGGGCGTTTTGCCTCATGTCGGTTTGATTTCAACGCCGGATGAAATCGGACAAAAGGAAGCCGCCGAAATCGTTCGAATCATCACGGATGAAAAAAAACTTCCCATCGTCGATTACGGTTTGGATTTGGAAGAGGCATTTTTACATTCCAATTACATCATCGCGCCCAACGGAATCGCCGGCAATTTGATTTTTCGCGCTTTGACATTTTTGGGCGGCGGCGACGGTTTAGGCGCGCCGATTTTAATGGACAATCATATTTTCGTCGACACATCCCGATCAGCCGGGCATTACACAAAAGCGATCATGGTTGCAAGCGCGCTATCCAAAAAGAAGAATTCGGATTCAAGGTAAAAGAAAAGATTCGGTTAAAAGTTTTTTTACGATTTCTTTTTCATTGTTTTTAGAAACATTTTCTTTTTTTATTTCTTTTTTAAAAACGGTTCCCTTTTTATTTATTTTATTTATACGACTCGCGCGCGGGCGGGGCGACGGGTGACAATCAAAAAACGCCGGTAAACGGCAAACGAAAAATAAACCGCCCATTTCAACAAAAACACGCCGCGCCAAACAACGAAAATACGTTCTTATTTTTCAAAAACGAAAACGAAATTAAAAAATGTATTTTATTGATTTTTTGAAGTTCGTCCGCAAATTGAACTTTAAAAAGAAAAATGGATTATTAATTATTTCATTTTAAGGGGCGTCAATCCACAAATTTCTAATTTTTTGCTCGCTGCCGCTCACAAAAAAATCGAAAATGAGCGATCATATGAAGGGTTTTCAAAATACTGTAAAAATAAATTTCAATAAGAGTATAGAGACAGAGAATGTTTAGAGTATCCGTCACAAAAGGAATAAAATAATGTTTTTTCTAAAAATATATTAGAAATGATAGAAATAAAAAGAATATAAAAAAATTAATAAAGAGAGAGAAAAATTCAATTGTTAATTAAAAAATTCACTGACAAAATAGAAGGTGTATAAATGAAACAAATGTATCGAAAAATAATATCACTCTTGTTTATAGTATCTCTCCTATTCGTATTTTTAAATTCGGCATTCGGAGAAGAGAATGATGAAGATCTTTTCACGGAAGAAGAGCAAATCAAAGAAATGATAAAAAACAGCAAATCGATAAATTCAGAAATAATGGATAAATTGAAAGAGGATAAAAATATTTGTTCAATTCATGGCGTTATCCCGGAAATAAAAGGAGGAGAAGAGTATTATGAATGGTGGTGTACAATAAGCCGTATTTCAGATTCAATCGCCGAGAATGAAGCCCTTAATAAATATTTGTGGGAAAGAGGCGGATACATAACTGGATATGGCCCTGTGTCGGAGGGGTACATTCTAATTTCTATTGAAGAAAAAAGAATAAATCAATTCGAAAAAAATAATATCGAAGAAATTGTAACTATTTTTGAAAAATACGCCATTGAAAATAATGTAACAGAAGTTCCTCTTGTTTTTAAAAGTTCACCGATAATAAAACCATACACTTATCAAAGTGTAAACAGACCCCTTGTCGGAGGGATATCGCTGACATCGGTATTAAAGGCGATATATTGGCCTCTCAATTGGTTGGAACCCGGCACCGGCGCGGTCGGATACCCTGCAAGAACCACAGATAACACATCCTGTGGATTTGTAACCGCAGGACATGTTGTGAATTTTACAACAAAAAAAGTATACCAACCGTCCTATAAATTTTTTGGAGATAATAATTATGTGGGATCAACAAGCGTAACTCACCCAAAAGTAGATGCTGCTTTTATCAAATCCGATAAAGTAAATAATCCAAATTCCGCAAAAATATTTTATTCTAATTCTTCCAATACTTCAGGTGATTTAATAGATATCGGCGGATATTATAACACCATCAGCGTCAACAGCGAAGTGTATAAATCCGGACCAACGACATGCCACAAAATAGGAAAAATAACAGGTTACCAAAACAATGTCTCAGTATTAATTGAAAATACAACATATGTATTTGATAAATTGGGAATTGTAGAAAATACGAATGGACAATTCGCATATTATGGAGATAGCGGAGGACCTGTTTATACAATATATGACAATAAAGCGATATTGGTGGGAATCATACACGGTGGAAGAGGATACGGAGGTGACACATTTATTGTTCCGTGCGGGGAAATTAAAGCAAAATTAAATGTAATTCCGCTTACAAAATGAAAAACAATAAAAAATAAAACCAAATAAAATACACAGAAATAAAAAACAATAAAAAACAAAAACAACACAAGCTGTCACAAATTTAAAAACCCAAAAAATTAGAATAATAAAGAAAGACTTACGGCA
>JAVESN010000093.1:0-6351 GCA_034006575.1 Methanimicrococcus sp. | reverse complement strand
CAACCTTATTATGAGTTATTGATCGAAGAAAATAAAATAAATAAACGAAAATGATTTAAAAAAGCCAAATTAAACAATAAAACCTAATAATGACGAAAAATATCATTTGAAAACGGATTTATAATTTTCAAGAATTTTTTATTTCATTTTTATTTCGCTTTTCATTTCATTTTTATTTCGCTTTTTATTTCATTTTTATTTCGTTTTTTATTTCGTTTTTTATTTCGTTTTTTATTTCGTTTTCCATTTTTTCGACGTTTTTGAAAATTCCAAAAACCGCTATATAAATCACCGATAAAGTATCCTTATCGCTTTCTGTAATGAGGTTTAACTCGGGTCGGGCATTTTTTTAAGATGTTTTTGGAAATCCCAAATACCGCCCCCGCTAATTTTGATTTTGAGCAAGCGAAGCGCGCGAAAAATCGAAATTTGCGGATGTTTCCCAAAATATTCAATAAAAAATAATCTTTTTCATTTTTAAATTCAAATTTTATTTACCGCTTTCCGCTTTATTTTTTTAGAGTTGAATTTTTTCCGACGTTTTTAAAAATCTCAGATATTTCCATAAAAATCACCGATAAAGTATCCTTATCGCTTTCTGTAATGAGGTTTAACTCGGGTCGGGCATTTTTTTAAGATGTTTTTGGAAATCCCAAATACCGCCCCCGCTAATTTTGATTTTGAGCAAGCGAAGCGCGCGAAAAATCGAAATTTGCGGATGTTTCCCAAAATATTCAATAAGAATCATATTTATTTTTTGTCTTAAATTTAAATTTGATTTATATTTTTGTTATTTTGGCGGCGCCTGTTTTCATTTACCGCTTTTCGGTTTGTTTTTTTTGTTTAGAGTCGATTTCCTTTTCCGATGTTTTTGAAAATCAAATCTCGATTTCGTTGTTGGACGCGCCGTGTTTTTTGACAGCATTCGCCGCCGTTGCCGACGGCATCAAAATTTTTAGTTTTTATTTGCGTCTTTATTTTTTGAACACGCCCACGTTATCAAAAACGCAGACATCCGCCGGATTTACAATCCCGCCAAAAAAATGTTTCCAAAAAGACATTTCAAAAAATTGAAATTAAAAATTAAATGAGAAAAGTTAATAAAATAAGTCAAACTCTATTTTTTAATCAAAAACTATTAATTAAAATATCCGGTAATTTAAAGACATAAAAAGAAAATAGAAAATAGAAAATAGAGAAAAAATAGAAAAATCGGAGTTGTCACAAAAATGTATTTTGCCGTTATCGGAAACATTATTTCCGCCGAGAAAATGGAAAACAAAAAACGTTATGAGATGCAAATGAAAACGGATGAGATTTTAACGAAAATCAATAAAATGCACAAATCCGATATCGCTTTTGATTTTAAATTAACGTTGGGCGACGAGTTTCAAGGATTGATTCAAAACGCATCGGCCGTTCTTGAAATCATTGACAAGATTAAATATTTGGCAAATCCGCTTGAGATTTGTTTCGGAATCGGAATCGGACCGATTTATTCCGCGATTAACAAACGAAGCGGAAATCGACCGGACGGCCCGGCTTTTTGGAACGCCGGCTTTGCGATTCAACAGATTAAGAAAAACAAAAGTTATAACCGTCCGACAATTCTTTTTGAAATCGAAGACAACGACAGAAATAAAAACCAATGGCTTGAAGTTGTCAATGAAAGTCTGGCGTTATGCGATTTTATTGAAAACGGCTGGACGGAAAAACAAAAAAGAATCGTTTTGGAAAGCATTTATCGCTACGGGTACGACACAAAAGTCCCTCAAAAAGAATTGGCGGAATTGTTTGAAATCTCGATTCCCGCCATGAACGTTCATATGAAACGAAGCGCTTATTACAACTATTTCAATTTGAGAAAAACAATCGGCACCGCCCTTTACAAAGAGTGGGGAGAAATCATTATTGACTGATTTCTTTTTATTTTTCAATTGTGATTATTAGAGATAGGATATTTATAAAAACTGAAAAGGTAATTAAAGAAGTTCTTTACATCTTCGGATTTCATCAAATATATCTACTGTTATAGTTTCATCAGTTCTTTGACCGAATGTGTTTTTTACACGCTCCAAAATCTGAATCGATTTTTTATTTTTTAATACAACAACACTTGTATAAGACGAAGTTGCCATAATTTCACCTTTTAATCAGTTTTTTGTAACAATTATAATAATAAGAAGAAGAATAAAAAGTTTGATTATAAAAAATGAAAATAAAAATGAAAAAAAAATGAAAATAAAAATGAAAAAAAAATGAAAATAAAAATAAAACGGAAATAAAAATAAAAATAAAAATAAAACGGAAATAAAAAAACAAAAAATAAAATCACAATCGGTTTTTATTTTCAATTTTTCATTTATGAAAAAATTAAAATTTTTATTTATAAAAAAATCAAATTTCCGTGCGGATTTTTTCAATTCTTTTGACGGCTTCGTTGATTCTGTCGACCTCTTTTGTCAATGCGAAACGAATGAATCCTTCGCCGTGTTTTCCGAATCCGACGCCGGGCGTCGCGACAATTCCGGTTTTTTCAAGCAAAAGCTGCGCGAATTCAACGGACGTATATCCGCTCGGAACGGGCGTCCAGACATAAAACGTTGCTTTGGGAGCGACAACGTCTAAGCCGACGGATTTTAAACCGTTGACAAGCGCATCGCGGCGCTCTTTATAAACTTGGTTCATATCCGAGACGCATTGCTGAGAGGATGTTAAGGCGGTGATGCCCGCTTTTTGAACGGCGTCAAATACGCCGGAATCTATGTTGGATTTGACTTTTCCGAATCCCGCGATTAATTTCGGGTCGCCGACGGCAAAACCGAGTCTCCATCCGGTCATATTGTACGTTTTGGACAAGGAGTAAAGTTCAATTCCGAGTTCCATTGCGCCGTCCGTTTCCAAAAAGCTGGGCGCTTTGTAATCGTCGTAAATCATTTCACAATACGCGTTGTCGTGAACGACGATGATATCGTTTTCTTTGGCGAATTCCACGGTTTCTTCAAAGAATTTTTTATCGGCGACCGCGCCTGTCGGATTGTTCGGATAATTTAAAAACATCATCTTCGTTTTTTGAAGTACGTCTTTGGGAACGGCTTCATAATCCGGCAAAAATTTGTTTTCTTCCAAAAGCGGCATATCATAGGGAATTCCGCCGGCGAATTTGGTTCCGATGCTGTAGACCGGATATCCCGGATTCGGACACAAAACAACGTCTCCCGGATTGACAAACGCCAACGGGACGTGAGCGACCCCTTCTTTAGAGCCGATTAAAGAGAGAATTTGAGTTTTCGGATCCACCGTAATTCCTTTTGTCTTTTTGCACCACGCAGCGGCCGCTTCTCTGAAACTCATCAGCCCCGTATAAGACGGATACTGATGATTTTTCGGATCTTTCACTGCTTGTGCCATCGCTTCGACAATATGCGCCGGCGTGGGCCTGTCCGGATCCCCGACGCCCAAATCAATCACATCGACGCCTTTTGCGATGAGCGCTTGTTTGGATTCGTCAATCGATGCAAAAAGATAAGGCGGGAGCGTTTCAATTCGTTCTGCGTATTTCATAATTTATCACTTTAAAAACTGAAAAATAAATCAGTTGAAAATTTTTATTTTTTTTATTTTTTTAATTTTTTTGTCAGATTTTGTCATCAAATATATTATTTTGAATGACAAATAAAAAATAATATGTTTTTGTTGCCGTCAGTATAACCATTCATCATTTAATAATTTGCGTTTCCTTTTGTTTTTTTGAATAATTTATGTTTAAATTTATATCATTCTAATTCTAAGAGTTTTATATATTTTACATAAATATTTTTTTGAAATATTCAGATAAATCAATTTGCCGAAACTTTTGAAAAAAACCTGATTCAAATATCGTTTTATTTTTTATTGTAATCAATTTTATTTGCCATCCGATAAAGTATATATATATTTGAGATGTTATTTATTTGTTTTTTGTTTTATTACTTGTAAATTTTAAGAGTTAATAATTGAATTAATTGTGCCCTTCTTCAATACGTATTTAATTCATTTTGACGAACGAGGCCGGAAGCGTAATAACATAAGATATGGGTGAATCAAAATGGGAACCGTTTATTGTTTTTCATTCGGCAGCTTCCGCTCGGTTGTCGGCAATGCCGCTCAAACGCAGCAAATCACCCTGACGAATCTCTTTGAAGACTCCTCGTTTACGGTTGAAAAAGAATATATTGAAATGGACATTGATTCTTACAAAAAAGAATACGGAATTTCTTCTTTCGTTCAAATGATGCCGGAAGCCGATTCTCAGTTTTCAGATTCTCAAGTTTCTAAAAGTAGTCCATTCATCTCAAAATATTTCCCAAAATATAAATCAAAATGAGAATATTATTGAATCGTTTAATTCAAACGAATCAATGAATTCAAATACAGAAGTTTCAAACTTCTATGAATCGGATAACAACTTGACAGAAACAGATAATTCAATTGTCAATGATTCTAATTCAAATGTTTCTCACTCTAATGAAACAAGAAAAAGAAACTTTAACAACACCGATTTCAGCCGCTTTGAAATACAAGATTCAAACCGTTTGTCAAAAGATTCACTGCCCGATAAAATTGCCGTCCAAGACGGTTTCAAAGTTGTCGGAAACAAAACAGGAACGGCTGATGTTTATAATAAATATGACTTAATTGACGGTCACATCTATTATCTCAGCGCCGACATTTCAGAAAACGGTTTCAATAAATCCGCAGAACAATTCTCAAAACAATTTGGAAAATCTGAATTTGTTGAAATGACAAATTTAACATCTCAAAAAGATAACTCTTACGAATCTTCCTCAAAATTATTCAAATACAGCGAAAACGAAGAACTCGGAATCGACAACATTCTGTTCTCTTCCATTGAAAGTGACTCATTCACGATCAAAAACGCCGTTTTGATTGATTTAACCGCAGCATTTGGAGAAGGTTATGAACCTGATATGGATTGGTGTCACGCAAACATTCCGTCTTTCACAGGAACTCAAAGTTTAAGCGTTTCACCGGCTTCATCTCCCGGAAGTCCGAACAATTTACCCTCTTCCAAATACACCTTTACCGGAAAAGAATTTGATTCGGATATCGGTATTTATTATTTCGGCGCTCGATATTACAATCCGTCAATGTTTGTCTTTACACAAGCGGATTCACTGATTCCCGATGTTTATAATCCGCAGGCGTTGAATCGTTATTCTTATTGTTTGAATAATCCGGTGACTTATACGGATCCGGATGGGCATGAAGCAGTAACCATTGGTGCAGTTTTAGCATTTGCTGGTAAGTTAGCTATGGCTATGGCAAAGGGATTTGTTATTGGATACTTTGTTGGTTATTCAATAGCTGTTTTGAAACAAGGATTTTTTAATGAAGAGTTCGATCACGAAGTTGCCCATAATGAAGGGCTAATTGGCGGATATGTGGGTGCAGTAACTGGAGGGGTTGGGTATGCAGGTAAATCTTTACTTAAATATGCTGCAAACAAAACTCCAATAGGTAAATGGGGAGAAAGAGCATGGGGATATGTGTCAAATTCCACAGGATATGCTGCCAGTATACCCGGACAAGTATATCTTGCCAATAAATTTGGTGTACATAAGGATAAGGCAGAATATGCAATTGGTACATTTACTGCAGGGCTTCCTATTGGAAATATGTTATTTAAATCTGGTAAATGGGCAAGAGATGTTGTTGATGGTTTTATTAAAGAGCTTGCCAATGTTGGGATTTTTGAAATATTTTTCAATTCATCGAACAATAATAGCACAAGTGGCACTGGTAATCAATATTATAATGGTAGCTCACATGGTGCATGTTAAATTTTTCTTAATTAACATATCAAAAATTGGAGGAAATTATGTTTGCAGCAGTAAAAAAAATTAAATCTTTTAATAAATTTTTAATCATGCAAATTTTATTTTTCTTTTTGCTTTTATTCTTTTTTGTATTTGAAAGATTTATTTTATTTTTGTATGTTCCGTTATTTTTCGGATTAACATCTTATTATGCTCGCAATTTTTCATATTATAAATTTAACATAAAAAACGGGAAATACAGTATACCGATAGATAACGATGACAAAAACCAATTATATTGGATTTCTTTCTTTATGTTTTGTTTTGCTATTCCTATGGGAATTTTCATATTTGTTTACATTTCAATCGGCTTGTCACTGTCAACAATATTATGCATTCATTTTATCTCTCGGAATCATTTTATTTTTCAAATTATTCATTTTAACCTCGGAATATCCCGATGTCCTTTGGCGCGCCGAAGACGAAACGCCGCTTTACATATATCTCCCTGAACATTCCACACACGTGCGCG
>JAVESN010000061.1:0-10256 GCA_034006575.1 Methanimicrococcus sp. | reverse complement strand
TAATGTTTTATCTTAATGTTTTATCTTAATGTTTTATCTTAATGTTTTATCTTAATGTTTTATCTTAATGTTTTATCTTAATGTTTTATCTTAATGTTTTATCTTAATGTTTTATCTTAATGTTTTATCTTAATGTTTTATCTTAAAGCTTAATATTTTACGGTTTATCATTTTACAACTTTTAAGGGATTCGAATTTTATGAATGCAAACGCCTCTTTTTTGTTTGAATCGGATACGCGGGACTTGCTTTTTGATATTTATCAAAGCCTTCTTCCGGAAACGCATGAATCCATTTCCGACCGCTCCGTCATTTCTCTTTCCTTAGACGACGCCGGCCTTCTTTTAAAAATCAAAAGCAAAGATATTATCTCTCTTCGCTCCGCGGTCAACACTTGGATGCGCTTGGTTCAAACCGCTTACGATGTGGCTTCTGTTTCCGATTGATTTTTTTGTTTGTATTTATTTTGATGTCTTTTGATTTCTTTTCTCCGGGTTTTTACGCTTTTATGTTTTATGTTTTATGTTTTTATGTTTTCATATTTTTTAAATCTTGTACTTTTATTTCTTTTTTTAAAACAAATTCTCTTCATATCTTTTTAGAAAACGGATTGATTCAAGAGTTTTATACTCTTCTGTACCTCCTTATTCATTCAACAGGTGGCGATTTATAAAATCGAAACAATTATATATGATTATTGTGTAATCCTATATTTGAAATGGGTAATTGTTCTTACATTATTCCGTTAATAATCTAAAAGAAATATTATGATTATTTAACAAAAATAGCAATTAAAAATTAATAAATTAATAACCAGATTAATGAAAACACATGGAAAATAAACTGAAAATAAACTGAAATATTGATTTCAACCGCGTCACGTGCGGTCGGAATCGGTTTACCTCAATGTCTGCGGCAAAGCAAAAACAAAAAGAGAGGCATATTAATTGATTCGGATTTTATGAAAAATTCCCGATTTTCTCCTCTTTTTTTGAAATAATTCACATCCAAACTCCAAAAAGTTTCAAACATTCGATTCCGGTTCTTTTCCCGTTTTTTGGGAAAACCATCCGATTTCGGAAAATAAAGCAAAAACCGGTATGTTTGGGATTTTTGATTTGATAAAGCAGGCTTGAGGTCTCAACGGCTTATGCGGTTTAAAACATAAAATAAAACCGTAAAAAAGCAAAAAAAATTTCATCATATCGCCGTTGTTTCAAAGGAAACGCGTTTCAAAAAGAAATGGGCTCTTCAATCGGGTCAGGCGGCAAAATAATTACTTAAATTACGTAAAAAATAATCAGAATGAAAAAAGTCAAATCAAAAAAGAAATGTTCCGACTGTGATTACAACACAGTCGAATCGGTAATAGCCTCAAAAGAATACTTTCGTTAGAAAGAAATAGCTGTTTCATGGATTTTAGGTATATATACCTAACCCTCTGTCGGTTTTTCTTTACTATGATTGTTCATTTCTTGTGACAATTTGTTATCGTTCGTTTCTCAATTTTTGAGAAAATCGGAATTTTTCCGCCCGAATCAATTTCGAAATCCGCCGGTTTGAGAAAATCGAAAAAGATTTTGAAAGAAACGGGATTTTTGATATTTTCATTTTGATACATTATATCAAATAAAAATTTGGAGTAAACAAATAATGAAAATTTCAAAATGGGGGATAGTTTATTGGCTCGATTTTTTAAAGGATTAAAAAACATATCGTTCTTGACTCTGCTTTTTTTATTGTTATTCTTCTCAGTTTCTGTAGCATCGGAAGATATTCCTGAAATGAGTGAAACTGTAAATATTACCTATATCGGTTTTAATGATTCTGACAGTTTTGCAATTGAAGTGTTAATGGATGATTATCTCGGTCCCGAAAGGGATTATTTAAATAGAAGTGGAGTTCTTGGACAGTCTTTTAATACTGAATCGTCTCAAATTTTCCATGTCAATTATCACTATATTAATGGTTATGAGGCACCTTATGATACTTCTGAATTGAAGATGTTTTCAAATCCGGATACGGGAGATATTCTGAATCAAGATATTGTCATCATTGACATGATTTTTGTTTATGAAAATGAGGGTCTTTTGAATAATTTAAAAGAAGCCAAAATCGCTAAACCGGGATTGAAGTTAATTCAAATTCGTACTAATGAGGCTGATCCTGATGGTATCTTTTATTCACAAGAAGATGCTGAATTAATAGCTTTAATTAATCAAGATTTTTTGCAATATGATCTTATGAAAGATACTGAGAATGCAATGTTTATAGAGGCTGTGAATTATAAAACTGATTGGACTAATCCTTTAAACATTGGATATATGCTCGGGTATAATACTTATGAAACTTATATGGATTTCTTGTATACTAATATAATAGGACCACGAGAATCTGATGCTGCCAGTTTAGCAATGCTTATCACCTGCCACCTCTTGAAAGAATATGCTCCGCCTGAAAAAATCGAGGAAATGAATTTTGAAAAAACAAGAATTTTGTATGTCGGATTTGATCCCGGAACTGAGACGTCAAATTATTCTGGTGTTGTTGCTCTGGATACCGTGAAAACACTTCTTGAAAATTCAATTTACGGAAATTATATCGAAATTGATACGGTTTCTTTTGGCACTGTTCCCGATCCTTCTTTAAATGTTTATTATCAGCTTAAACCTCAACTTTCCGGTGCCGATTGGTATTCTCCTGAAAATCTTTATGAAGACATGGAACTAAAAAATATTCAATTCAAAGATTATGATGTCGTTTTATTTGACGGGTTCTTTACAAAAGAAATAATTGATATGTTTGACGATGTTTTTACGGATGCATTTGATTCCGGCGCGTCTCTTCTCTTTCAGAATCAATATCATATCGATGGTGGTAAAACTGCTAAGATAACTACAGGTTTTCCAGATGGTTCTTATTCCTTTTCTTCAAGTCGTTTTGTTTTTGGAAGTGATTCTGCTTTTTTTGGTACAATAATAGGTGATATACGAACACAATTAAGAAAAACACAGATTGAAACTCCTCAATTCGTTTATAATTTCATATATTATGCCCCTTGTGCTACTCTTAATTTCGGAGGTTACCTTTATCATCCGACTGAACCTATCCGAAAAAATTCAATTGAAGATTATATGGATGCCCATGAAAAAGTTGAATCTATACATAATTCCGGAAAACCCTATGTTGCTATAATCGGATTTAAAGATTACAAACAAAATATGCATGATTTATCAAAAACGATTGAAGATCAAGGATATAATACGGTTGTGGTTGCAAACAACGGTTTTGACTTTTATCAAAATATGGATCAATATTTGGGTAAAACAAAACTGAATTCCGATCCGGATGATATTTATGACGGACGCTATATTGCGGCTATTATCTCTTATAAAAATTGGGCGCTGGATTACAGTAATCAGGCAAACGGTGTTTATAATTTGGAACAACTCAATGTCCCTGTTATCAAAGCTGTCGGCAGCTATGAAGATGAAGAAAATAAGGCAATTTATGATACCGGTTCCGGTGTTCTGTCTCAGCATTTTACATGGATGGGATCGTCTTCAAATTTGGAAGGCATGATTGATTTTATCGGTACGACGGATGATCCGATGCATTCAAAAAATTTGGAATGGGTTGCGGACAGAGCGATGGCGTGGGCAAAATTGAGTGAAAAAGACAATATCGCTAAAAATATTGCGCTTATGTATTACAATTATCCGCCGGGCAAAGATGAAATCGGGGCCAACTATCTCAACGTTATGAGAAGTTTGGCGGGCGACGGGGCTAAAAGTTATGTTGCCAATCCTTCAAAAGAAACAATCGGTAAATATACTTCTTATCCCGGAATTCTTCGTGAAATGAGAAGCGAAGGCTATAATATCAGCATAGATCATTTGCCGGTCGTAACAATCGGTAAAGGCGGCGAACATATTTTTGATTACACCGTTTCCGATGAAGATTTAATTCTTAACGAAGTGAATTTAGTCAATCTCATTTACACCCAGGGTATTAACGTCGGTTCTTATGCGCCGAATATTTTGAACACGATGGTTCAAGAAAGAATGGATTACATTAATGATGGAAATTCTTCTCATACCGCTGATAATTGGTGGGGCAGTGAACTGATTCCTGTTTCCGATTATTTGAAATGGATTGATCATGAAATCAATGTCAATCAAACAATGAACGCTTCTCTCTGGGAAGATGCTGTTGACGTTTGGGGTCTTCCCGAAACATTTGGTGCCATTGACAATGAGACTTATTGGGGCGGAATGATTTGGACGGACACAGAAAATCAATTAAAAGGCGGTCAAAACCGAAATTACATTGTTGTCCCGATGATTAAATTCGGAGATGTCCGCATTATGCCCGAGCCCAACAGAGCGCTTGCCAGTGACAAAGCATTGAGTTCTACAGATTACCACGGCGATTTGCCCCCGACGCATCAATATATCGCGACTTATTTCTGGCTGAACCGCGGAACCGGCGACAGTACCGGCGGCGGTACAACAGGATTTGTCGACAATGACGGAAAATGGAAAGCCGATGCGCTTATTCACTTTGGAACGCACGGCACGCAAGAATGGCTTCCCGGAACACCTCTCGGTTTGTCCCGAACGGATGACTGGGGACCTGTATTGTTACCGACTCTTCCGAATATTTATCCCTACATTGTTGCCAATGTCGGAGAAGGTTTAACGGCAGAATACCGCGGAAACGCTCTCATCATTTCTCACATGACGCCACCGATGATTAAAACGCAATTGTATGACGATCTTATTGAAATGGAAACAGCCATTCGCGGTTATCAAAAAAATGTCGCTGCCGGCAGTGAAGTTGAAGAACTTCTTAATGCTTACCGTTCCATCATCATCGGATATACTTTTGAATTCGGCTGGAATGATGCATTTATCGATACTTTTGAAAGTTATAAGAGACAAATGGTTGAAGATTCGGATTATCCGAAAATTAAAAAGACGAGCGATGTCACCCATAAAGATCTTCAAGAATATCTGATTTCCAACAAAAATGGCGTATTTGACGATTTCTTGGAAAACCATCTTCACAATTTTGTCGAATCCATTCGTGAAACCAGTCTTTCTTACGGAACGCACGTGTACGGTGCTTTTGAAGAAAATCAAGTCGTTCCGATGGTTTGGAATATGTGGAGCCGTCAAGGTCTTGATGACATCATGCTTGAAACTTATTTCAGCGATGTTCCGGAAGGCTCAAGCATTCCGACAGGTCAAACCGCAACAATATCTTTTGATGACGGTGAAACTGTTATTACAATAGAGGCGACCGAAAGCGGTGAATACAACTACAGTGAAGCTGAAATATTAGAATTCGTCACTAAAGTTGTGAATCACGGTGAAGGAATAACCGCAGCAGATATTCGGACTTATTTAGATGAGGTCTTTACAGAAGATGCGGGAAACCCGACTTATCAAAATAAAGTTATTCTTTTCCTTATCGGTCCGGGATACATCATTACGGATGGTACGATAATAGATTTCAGCATTGACAATACGGCAGCCAAATTGAATAACACTTTACAGAAAACAACAGACCCTGAATTAAAGGCAATTGTTGATGAAATGGCAGATCAATTGTTTGAATTCTATTACTATTATAGCGTTCCGGCCAGTCCCTCCACTCTGCGATCTGAAGTACCGACAGAATACAAAGCTGCAGATGGAACTTATATAACGAAAGAGAATATGATTGGAAAAGTTGCTGATACGATTTATAATACGCGCCAATATAAAGGGGACGAAGGCATTTCTTCTTACCAAGCCTTTGAATATGGATTAGGAACCGCATTTGGGGTTAAAATTGACAGACCTTGGTACAACGAAGACATGGTTCATTACCTGCGCGGAAATGACCGTATCGATTACGCTCAAAAAATATTGGATTGCGGCGATTCCGAAATGAATGCGTTGTTAAATGCGCTTTCAGCCGGATATATTCCGCCGTCTTCCGGAAATGATCCTGTTTTGAATCCGTATGTGCTTCCGACAGGACGCAATTTCTACGGTATCGACCCGTCGACTTTTCCGACTCCGGCCGCATGGAAAGTCGGTCAAGCAATGGGCGAGCAAATGCTTATTCATTATTATGAAACTCACGGGGAATGGCCCGAGACAATTTCAATGATGCGCTTTGGTGTGGATTTCATCCAAGACGAAGGCTCTCTTGAAGCGTGTTTATTTTATTTGCTCGGCTGTGAACCCGTTTGGACTTCGGGCGGTAAACTGTCCGGAACAAACATTGTCACATACGGAACAGGAAATGACGATAAGTATAATGATATGTTTTTGCTGACCGTCAATGGAGAGCAAAAATATCGTCCGCGCGTTGATGTCGTTTACAACACGGCCGGAATGCGTGACGGCTTTGGTACAATTCTCGTAAAAATTGATAAAGCCATCAAAGAAGTTGCTGCTTTAAAAGAGGGCGACCATTCTGAAGTTTCCAACAGTCCGAGAAAGAATGCACTTGAAATTGTCAAATTGTTGGGCGGCAGTGAGGATGACTTGGTTTTATGGGATCTTGCAACATCGCGTATTTTTGCACAGCAGCTCGGACAATACGAAATCGGAACAGGCAATTTGGTCAGCGCCAGCGGTAATTTGGATCCGAATGATCCGGACAGCATCAAAGCCATTGCGGATTTGTATCTGGAAAAAATGGGTTACCTGTATTCTCAAAATCAGTGGGGAACAAGTTCGGAACAGATTACAAAATTGCTTCAAACGCTTCTTGGAAGAACCGATGCTTCTATCTTTGCGAGCGGAGGAAATCTCTATGATTCGTTAGACAATGATGACGTTTTCCAATACTTCGGTTCAATGAATATGGTTTCATCTATGTATGACAAAGATGGAAATTATATCAGTGATCCTTCCAAATGGAAAACACCTCAAATGTATATTGCGGATACCAGCAATGTTGCAAATTACAAATCCGGAAGTAAAATTGTTCACACTGCAAGCGAATATATCCAAAAAGACTTAGCTGCAAGGTATTTGAATGACGAATGGATTAAAGGTCAAATGGAAGCCGGTTACAGCGGTGCGACTTTGATGTCCGAATTCATTGAGAATATTTACGGCTGGTCAATTGTTACCGGCGGCGATGTCCTCGGTGCGGACACTTGGGATAAAATATTTGACAAATATACAAGCGATGAAATGACGGAATGGCTTTCGCAGACATCTCCGTATGCTTTACAGTCCATCAATGCAAGAATGGTCGAAGCAATGAGAACAGGCGCATGGTCTCCGAATATGGACGGATTGACAGAAGATGAAGTGAAAGCGATTTTAGCAAAACAGCAAGATCAACTGAGCAAACTTCTTGAAAACTACATCAATTCCGTTGTCGAAACCGGTGTCGCCTGCTGTCACCATACATGCGGCAATCCGACGCTTGATGAATTTATCAATGGACAAATGTCCGTTATCGGGGCAGATATTGATAAAGAAACATATGAAGCGTATCAGAAAATCGTTGAAAAAACACGCGAAGAACAAAAAGTTTCTATCAGTTCCGGCTCCGGTTCGTCTTCGGGCGGATTCGGATTGGCAATTGTGCAGGCCGGTCTTGAAGGGGATGTGAGTGACGGCAACGATGAAAGCGAAGATGAAAATGAGGGCGAATCCGGAGGCGGTTTCGGTCTCGATCCGGGAGTGTCTGTGCCGGAAGTTTCGGGATACCAGATGATGGTGAAGAATGCGGCCAACTCGATTCAAAACTTCATCAACAATCCGCAGTTTTCGTCTTCCAGCATCATCGCAATCGCGTTTGTCGTGCTTGTGGTCGGAGCGATTTTTTACGGGTCGCGAAAGAGAGGACTTTGATTTGAGAAAACGTTTTTAAAAACAATGAAAAAAATTTAAAAACAGTTCAAAGCTTGTCGGATTTTTCCGGCAAGCTCTTTTTTATTCTTTCATAATTTTATTCTTTTAATCGTTCCTTTTTTCCAAAAATCACGTTGCGTTTTCATTTCATACATTGAAAATTTAACATCGGTTTCACTGTTTGAAGCGTCTTATTTTTTCAAATAATCGCCCGAATTTTTAAAAAACAAATAAAAATGTAAAAAAAGAGACGTCAAAAAAGTAAAAACGAATGACAAAAAAATTGAAAAAAAATTCAGTAAATCAAAGTCCAATCCAATTTGTTGTCCTCGTCGTCGTAGAGATAAACTTCCATGCTCCCTTGGTCTTTTTCTTCCCCGAGCGGTTTTGCGCCGATGAATAAAACGTCGCCGACTTCAACGGGGATGTCGGCCGGCACTTTTCCGAAGTAAACGCGTCCTTTTGAGTACGGCTCTTCAATTGTAACTCCTTGGTAGGCCATCGTTTGAATGACGTTAATCACCAAACAATCAAAACGGTCCGTTTCTAAAATTTCAATATTTTCGGCATCTGACACCATAATTTTCCCCTTTCATTTTTTATTACGCGTAAAATTGCAAACACTCGTCGCTTGTTCCGGATTTTTTCAATTCCAAAAGCGCTTGCTCAAAGTATTCCGCCTTGACAAACTTTTCATCCTCGATAATCGCGCGGTGAAGCGCGGTTTTAAGAACTTTTTGAACCAAATCCCTGCCGGAAAGGCCGACCATCTCTTTTGAAAAACGCTTCACATTAAAAGCCGGATCCGCCGGAAGCGGAAACGTTTTCAAATTCGTTTCTAAAATCCGCTCGATTTCATCGGCGTTCGGCAAAACGAATCCGATCTCTTCTTCAAAGCGGCTTCGAACGGCCGAATCCAAGGATTGAATCCGGTTGGTCGAGCCGATGGTGCAAACCCCTTTTCGCTCGGACAAGCCGTCCATTTCCGTAATCAAAGCATTGACGATTTCAACCACGTCGCCGCGAAGCTCTTGATACTTGCGGTCCAGCGCAATCGCATCAATCTCGTCAATAAAAATAATACACGGCGCCATTTCTTCCGCGCGCTCATACAATTCGTGAATCTGGCGCGCGCCTTCGCCGACAAATTCCCCGATCAATTGCGTGGCTTTAACAGGAATCAACGGCACGTCCGCTTTGGATGCCAACGCTTTGGCAAGCATGGTTTTTCCGGTTCCCGACGGCCCGTGGAACAACACGTTTCTTGGCGCCCATTTTCCGAAAGCTTCCGGGTCGCCCAAGTAGCGCTCGATTAAACGGCACTTCTTTTTGGCCGCGTCCTGCCCGATGATTTCATCAAACGAAACAACGGTTTTGGGTTGATTCTCTTCAAAATCCGGTTTTGAATCCGACGGCGCAATCAAAATCTTCGTTTTCGGACCGATTGCGAATCCTTCCGGATTGACCGAAATCACGCGGTATGCAAATCCCTTAAACAATTCGCGATCAAAAAGATACATCCCGGACTCGACTTCCCATCCTTCCCATTGGTCGCGAATGTAGGCCTCAAACAAATCGGTATCTTCGATAAACGGATCATCGTCTAAAAGCCCGATGAGCGGATATCCCGCCGGCTTTAAAATCACTTCCCCGGCAAATTCCGTACCGGATCCTTCAAAAAAAGGATTCTCATCATTACTTTTCTTGGAATTGGATCGCTGAGAAACACGCATCTATGCATCAACTCGTTTTTACTTCATAACGTTATCCGTAACATACAAAAAAATTCAGTTTTCTAAAAAAACGGAATTCTAAATAAATCTGTTTTTAATATTATTTATTTTCATATTAAAACTCACTGTCATATAAATACCAAATGTTCACGGATTGTCCGATTCAATGACAATATTATAAATCTTTGTTTTTCTCCTTTTCTTTTTCCTCCTCTCGTTTTTCTTTCTCTTCCTCCTCCACCTTTCTTTTTTCTTTTTCTTCTTCCTCCTTTCTTTTTCTTCTTCCTCTCCTTTCTTTTTTTCTTCCTTCTCTTTTCTTTTTTTCTTCCTTCTCTTTTCTTTTTTTTCTTCCCCCTCCTTTCTTTTTTTTCTTCCTCCTCCTCCTTTCTTCTTTTTCTTCTTCCTCCTTTCTTTTTTATCCTCTTTTAAAATATGGCTCCATATTTTTTTGTTTCATACAAGTTGTCCTCATATCAGTTTTAAATAATATTCTTAAATCGAAAGACATTTTTTTATTTATTAAAAATCATTTTTTTAAATGGAAACGTTTTTTTAAATGGAAACGTTTTTTTAAATGGAAACATCTTTTTTAAATGAACCTTTTTTGCAATGTTTAGCGTAATCTTTTGTATGGTGTTTGTCTTTATTCTTTATTC
>JAVESN010000048.1:0-13291 GCA_034006575.1 Methanimicrococcus sp. | reverse complement strand
TTTTTTTAAATGGAAACGTTTTTTTAAATGGAAACGTTTTTTTAAATGGAAACATCTTTTTTAAATGAACCTTTTTTGCAATGTTTAGCGTAATCTTTTGTATGGTGTTTGTCTTTATTCTTTATTCTTTAATTTTTAACCTTTAACCTTTAATTTATTTCAACGAGGAGTTTAAATGAAATCCGTAACCCCCCCCAAACGCGCTCTTATCAGTTTGATATTAACGGCTGTCGTCGGTATTGTTTATTTTTATTTTATGCTTCCGGCACTCAATATCCAATCCGTCGATTTTTATTTTTTTTTAATGGCAATGGCGGTTGCTTATTTTGCGATTTACACACTTTTTGACATGCAAAGTTTGAATTTAAAGCGAAGCTTTGATGAAAACGGGCATGTGATTTTTACGGCAAAACCCGTTGAAAACGATTATTCCGACGCTTCCAAAGATCCTTATCTTTCCAAAGATTCTTCTCTTTCCCCTCAAAATATTTCCAAAAAAAAGGCCCCGCTTTATATCGCCCTGGCTCTTTTTGGAATCGTCGTTTTTGGAACTTTCTTTTCAAGCCCCCTCTTTCATGCCGACGCGTACACGAAATTAATCGAGATTCAAACCGGCGACTTTGAGGAAGATATCGCCGAACTCTCATACGACCAAATCCCATGGCTGGACCGCGCTTCCGCTCAGCGCCTTGGAGACCGGAAAATGGGGGAATTGGCAGACATGGTTTCTCAATTTGAAGTCGCTTCGGATTACACCCAAATCAATTACAAAGACCGCCCGGTTCGTATCACCCCGCTTCTTTACGGAGATTTTTTCAAATGGATGAACAATGTCAAAGAAGGCATTCCGGCGTACATTACGGTTGACATGGTCACGCAAGACGCGCAAGTCGTTCGCATGGGGGAAGGAAACGGCATTAAATATTCTCAATCGGAATTGTTTTTTAGAAACATCCATCGATACATTCGTTTGAACTACCCGACATACATGTTTGAAACGCCCGTTTTGGAAATTGATGAAAACGGACATCCGTATTGGATTTGCCCGAAACTCGTTAAGAAAATCGGCCTTTTCGGAGGCGCCGATATTGAAGGAATCGTCATGGTTGATGCGGTCACCGGGGAGCACGCTTTTTATCTTGCAAAAGACGTTCCGGGTTGGGTGGATAACGTTTATCGCGCCGAATTATTGATTCGGCAATATGATTATTACGGCGCTTACCGCGGCGGTTTTTTGAATTCCATATTCGGACAAAGAGGCGTGACCATGACGACGGACGGCTACAATTATTTGGCGATGGATGACGATGTTTTTATGTACACCGGAATCACTTCCGTCGGGGGCGACGAATCCAATGTCGGATTTGTTTGGATCAATCAGCGTACGAAGGAGTCAAAATATTATCAAATCGCCGGCGCTCACGAATACTCGGCCATGCGCTCCGCGGAAGGCGCTCTTCAACATTTGAATTATGAAGCCACCTTCCCGCTTTTGTTAAATGTTTACGGGCAGCCGACATATTTTATGGCGATGAAAGATTATTCCAATTTGGTGAAACAATACGCGATGGTGAATGTCGAGCAATACACCACCGTCGGAACCGGAACGGAAGTGATGCTTTGCGAGGAGGATTACATCCGAAAATTAGGCTCCATCGGAATTCCCGTCACCCCCGCCGGCTCAAACGTTTCGGGCACCGTCAGCGATATCCGCGTCTCCGTCATCGGCGGCAATTCTCATTATTATTTAAAACTGAATCAAAACCCGACTTATTATTCCGTCTCCGCCTCCTCAGACCCGAGAGCCGTTTTAATCAATGTCGGCGATAACATCGAATTGTCCTACATCGAATCGGATGACAAAATCAAAATCGTTCAATCCTTTGAATGGATGGAATAAAACGGCGTATATGCGGTAAATAATAAACAATAGACAGTAAACGACAAACGGAAACGGTAAACCGTATGCGGTAAACAGTAAAAAGTAACCGGTAAACCGTATGCGGTAAACAGTAAAAAGTAACCGGTAAATGATTGAAGATAAAATGACACGAAGATAAGATTTTTATCTTCAATCAAAATTGAAAACGAGACGAGTATTAACTTTTTGTGTTTTAACCTTTTGTGTTTTGTATATTTTTAAAAATACGGCAATGTTGTATTGATAGCAACTCTTCGGGATTTCTGAAGAGTTCAATAAAATCCCAATCAACCTCCCGCTAATTTTCGATTTTTTTTGTGAGCGATAGCGAGCAAAAATAATCGGAAATTTGCGGATTGGCCCCCTTCTTTTTAAAAACCCAATTTAAAATATGTTCAAATATAAATCTCAAATATTTATTTTTTTTAAAACGGATGTTTGTTTTTGATTTATTTTTATGGGTCGAATCCGTTCACTTTGTCACCGCCTTCGGCGGCGCCTGCAGCGAACGGTCGTTTTTGAAGTTTAATTAAAAATTTTAAATCGCTTTTCGGGGTTTTAACACTTTTGAAAACAAAACGGGGAATTGATTTTCCGGATTTTTTAAAAAATATGGCGGAGTTATATTGATAGCCACTTTTCGGAGTTTTTGAAGAGTTCAAACAAATCTCAAATAACCACCCGTAATTTTGGGATTTTTAAAATATTTTATTTAAGTATTTTATATTTGAAAACAATATTCGTATTTTTTTAAATTTTTAAAACGGCAGATTGTTTTCGCTGTTTGGCGCTTTTTTTTTTCGTCATGAAAATTATTTTTTTTATTTCTTATTATTTTTTACTTTTGTTGTTCAACTTCATGTTTATATCCGTGGATATTTTTCAAATAATATATATATTTAATTATGATTGTTATATTACTTTGTTTTTATTAGTACAGATTAATCTCCATAATACTATATATTATATTTTTTTATTATAATATTATAATCTTTTGCGGATATTTAAATGTGTAATCAAATCCGTCAACGCTGCTAATTACAAGAGCGTTATTATATATATATTAAATTTGTATATATTAATATGCAAATATTTGTATTTGCAAAAACGATTTCTGGCAGATGTGTAACTGCTTTTGTGTGGTTTTTTAAAAAATAATATGGAGAGTAGAAATATGGTTACAGAAATGACACCGACGCGACGCGTTTTATCCGCGATTCTCGGCGGTCGTGTGGACTACGTTCCACCCGCAAATCCGTTGGCTCAAACAACAAATGAATTGATGGAATACGCCGGAGCAAGCTGGCCCAAAGCCCATCACGACGCAAAAATGATGGCGGATTTGGCAGCCGCCCCTTATGAAGTCTGCGGAATAGAAGCAGCGCGCCCACAATTTGATATATCCTTAGAAGCGGAAGTTTTAGGATGTCCGCTGGATTGGAATAAAAAAGATAGACCTCCCGTTGCCGCTCACGCATATACGAATGCGAAAGACGTGACATGGGACCCAAACTTTGCTCAAAACAGTCGAGCTTCCGTAGTTTTAGAATCCATCTCAATTTTAAGAGAGAGATATTCCGGAATGTTGCCGATTATTCCTGTCATTACGGCTCCTTTTACGGTTGCAGGGCATATCGCGGGCGTTGAAAATCTGGTTCGTTGGACACGAACGGATCCAGAGAAAGCGCATTCTTTTATTGAAGTCGCAACCGAATTTGTAATAGAATACGGTAAACAGCAGGTTGCGGCAGGCGCTCACGTTTTATTCCCGGCGGACCCGTCCGCTTCCGGCGATTTGATATCCGGAGAAACATATGAAGAATTTGTGTTGCCGGCTCATAAAAAGTTGGCAAGAGAAGTCAGTGCTCCTAAAATATTGCATGTTTGCGGGGATACAAGCAAACTTCTCCCGTACATCAAAAAGAACGGAATGGATTGTTTCTCATTTGACTCCGTGCCTGTTTGGTATTGCAGACAAGTTTTGGGCAACAGTATGTCAATCCTTGGAAGTTTGGACGTCATTGATTTGATGCCGAACGGAACGCCCCAAGATGTTTACAATCGAACAAGAGAATGTATCCTTCAAGGAACGGATATTGTCGGAACGGCTTGCGATGTTTCTTTCGGAACTTCGATTGAGAACTTAAAAGCTTATGTCCAAGCTTGTAAAGATACGCCGATTCCTAAAAGCGATGATATCGAATCTATTATTCAAGAATTCGGTGTCGGCATCGGAAAATACGGTAAAGAAAGCGGGAAACCGATGAGTGAAATATCGGGGAGGTTTTTCCAATGATCAGACATATCGATACATTAACGGCTGAAATGATTGAATTCAAAGAAAAAAATCCGGCGCGATTTAAGGAATTGATTGAAAACGGAATCCGAATCGGATACGGGGATGCGCCCGTGATTCCGGATAAACTCAAATTAGAACCCGATAAAGTGCGTGAAAAATATTTGCCCAAGGACAAAGATTATATTTTGTTAACGGACGCCGTCATTGAAGGAGAAGTCAAAGAGGCTGAAAAATTAACGGCGGAACTTTTAAAAGCCGGAAAGGATCCGACAAGCATTGTGATTGACGCTTTAATGCCCGGAATTCAAACCGTTTGTGAAATTTATGACAACGGCGATGCTTTCGTTCCGGAAATTCTGCTTGCGAATGACGCGCTTGTTGCGGGTGTTTCTCTTTGTCAAGATCGGCTCGGAGATATTCCGTCCGCCGGAAGAATTGCGTCTCTTGTAATTGAGGGGGACGTTCATGACATCGGGAAAAATATTGTCGCCGCGATTCTTCGCGCAAACGGTTTTGAAGTCATAGACATGGGGCGCGACGTTTTGATTGAAGACGTGGTCGCTCTTGTTAAAAATGAAAAAATCGATTTGATTACGGGAACGTCTTTGATGAGCACCACAAAAGAGGGATTAAAAACACTCTCGGAAGAAGTAAAAAGTTCGGGTGTCCCGGTAGCTTGCGGCGGTGCTGCGGTTGACAGTCATTTTGTTGAAACTTTCAGCAATTCCGTTTACGGCAAAAGTCCGCTGGACGCCGTCAAAATCGCGCAAGCGATTGTTTCGGGAAAAGATTGGCAAACCGTTCGAAACGAAATGAAAAATAAAAACACTGAAAAAAAAGACACGTTAAAAGTAAAAATGTGAAAAATAAAATTGGAAAATGAATATACATACCAAAAATAAATTATGTGTTTTCTTTTTCTTTTTTCTTTTTTTTTATTCATTGTCTTCAATTTAAAAGTCCGTTTTTGAAATATCAAAAGAATGGCGATAAATTCAAAAATTGTGCGCCGACAACGAAAATCAGTTTTTTTAAAAAATTTGAATGAAAAACGAAACACGTATTAATATTGATTCTTTTTTGAGAGTGATAGAAGGAAGAAACTTGAACAGTGGCAGCCGAGTCTATGTTCGCAAAAGCGTTTTGCTGCTTTAAAAAATGAATGCGGAGATTAAAACAGCAAACGCAAATAGAAATCAAAAATGAAAACGTAAACAGAACCAAAATTGTAAACAGAACCGAAATTATAAACAAAACCAAAATTGTAAACAGAACCGAAATTATAAACAAAACCAAAACCAAAACCAAAAACGTAAACAACAACGGCAAACATAAACATAAACGGAAACGGAAACTAAAACGGCAAAAACAAACCGTAAATACAATCAAACAACGCCGCGCCAAACAGAAAAAATATTTCATTTCAATTAATTTTATATTAAAAACGATAGATTATTTTTAATTATTATTTTTTGGCGTCAATCCGCAAATTTCCGTTTTCTCCCGTCGCTTCGCTCCGCTCGAAAACAAAAATTAGCGGGAGTGATAGGGATTTTAACGGTATCTTATTTACGTATTTTATGTTTGAATAAATAATAAAAAACAGAGCCCTTTTGATTTTTTTAAAAAACGGCAGATTGTTTTCGCTGTTTGGCGCTGTTTTTTTTCGTCATGAAAATTATTTTTTTTATTTCTTATTATTTTTTACTTTTCTTTTTTGCCGGCAATTTTCATAATTATATTATAACATAAAAGAAACTAAAATCAGGCCGACTCCGAACCGTCCTCCGTTTCTTCGTCCACATCAATGTATCGGCTTTGAGCTTTGACGACTTCCGTGCTGTTTTTGGCGGCGGCGTAATCGTTCAGCGGCTCTTCGTTGAGCTCAAAGAAGGTGTGGCCCCAATTGAATTTGGAGAGGGCTTTTCGGGCTTGTTCTTGCCGGCCGGTTATGTAAAGGGCGGCGGCGAACGCTTCGGCGGAGTTTAAACGAAAAGGGCGGCCGAAATTTACGGGATTTGCGGCCAGCAAATAGGGAAGCGCGCGTTTTTGCAAATCTATTTTATCAAGGAGCGGAAACATATCCTCAAAATGCTCCCAGGAGCAATCCAAAACGACGATCCCTTTTTTTAAACTGTCCGCGCGCGACAACGCTTGCTTTGCGGTCGGATCCATCAAAATCGCTCCTCTCGGGGTTTCGTTGATATTTTCATACTGGCGCGCCAAACCGAATTTAACGAGCTTTTTACCGCTGCACTTTTTCGGATTGCACTGGTGGGCGTAATAAAGATGAAGAGGAACGTCCTTTGGGGAGGGAGTGTCGTGAGGCACTTTTTGTGATTGAGAAGAGGTTAAAGTTTTTTGAAAATTTTCCATAAAATCGCTCAAAGTTTTTGAATTCTACAAATTCTACATGTGGTCTTTTCTTTTTATCCTTTTTGATTTAAAAACGGAATATTTTTTTCTATTTATTTTTTTATGCATTTATTTATTCATTCATTTGTATAATATTAAATGAACCAAAATCTGAGAAAGCTAAATAAGTTATGAATTCCAATGTTCTTTGGCAGATTATTGTCATTATAATATATTATGGTTTTATTTTCAAAAAATGAGAGAGGGGTTTTTCAAATGAATTCGCAAGATATGCAAAATTCAAAAAATGAAACAAATAAATTAACATCGATTAACGGCGCGCCGGTTGTCGATAATAACAACATTATGACGGCCGGGCCGCGCGGTCCCGTTCTTTTGCAAGATGTGTGGTATCTTGAAAAAATGGCTCATTTCGACCGCGAAGTGATTCCCGAAAGACGGATGCACGCCAAAGGCTCCGGCGCGTTTGGCACATTTACCGTGACGCACGATATTACGAAATACACCAAAGCCAAAGTTTTCTCCCAAATCGGCAAAAAAACGGACATGTTCGTTCGCTTCTCAACCGTTGCCGGAGAGCGCGGCGCGGCGGACGCCGAGCGGGATATTCGCGGGTTTGCCATGAAATTTTACACCGAAGACGGGAATTGGGATTTGGTCGGCAACAACACGCCGGTTTTCTTTATTCGAGATCCTTTGAAGTTTCCGGACTTGAATCACGTCGTAAAGCGCGATCCGAGGACGAATTTGAGAAGCCCGAAAAACAATTGGGACTGGTGGACGCTTCTTCCGGAAACGCTGCACCAAGTAACGATTACGATGAGCGATCGCGGCATTCCGTCTTCTTACAGGCATATGCACGGCTTTTCCAGCCACGCGTACAGCATGATGAACGCAGAAAACGAGCGCGTTTGGGTAAAATTCCATTTGACGACACAACAGGGCATTCAAAACATGTCCGATGAAGAGGCTTGCAAAACGGTCGGCATGGACCGTGAAAGCCATCAGCGGGATTTGTACGAAAGCATTGAAAAAGGGGATTTCCCGCGCTGGACGATGTACATTCAAGTGATGACGGATGAGCAGGCTCAAAATATGCCGTACAATCCGTTTGATTTGACGAAAGTGTGGTATCACAAAGACTTCCCGCTGATTGAGGTCGGCGTGATGGAGTTGAATAAAAATCCGGACAATTATTTCGCCGACGTCGAGCAGGCGGCTTTCAATCCGGCGCACATCGTTCCGGGAATCGGGCTTTCTCCGGACAAAATGCTTCAGGGACGACTTTTCTCATACGGCGACGCTCAGCGCTACAGACTCGGAGTGAACCATTACCAAATTCCGGTCAACCGCCCGCGCAGCGGATATCATGCTTACCACCGCGACGGTTATATGCGCGTTGACGGCAATTACGGCAGCACGCTCGGGTATGAGCCCAACAGTTACGGCGAGTGGGAAGAGCAGCCGGAGTTTAAGGAGCCGGCGTTGAATTGGACGGGACCGATTGATCACTGGAATTTCCGGGAGGACGATTCGGATTACTACACGCAGCCCGGCAATTTGTTCCGATTGATGACACCCGAGCAGCAAAAGCTTCTCTTTGAAAATACGGCCCGAAACATCAACGGCGCGACGCTTCAAACGATGGTTCGCCATGCTGTTAACTGTTACCGCGCGGATCCGAATTACGGAAAAGGCGTTGCGGACGCCATGGGGATTGAGTGGCCGCTGGTTGAAAAGAATCTGACCGTCACGGATTTAAAGAAAATTTCGGTTTGATTTTTTAAACCGGATTTTAGCGGAAACAGATGTTTCCGTTTTCTTTTTTTCTTTTTCTTTTTTTCATTTCTTTTTCATTTTCTTTTTTTCTTTTTTTTCTTTTTCTATGACAACCGGATTCGAAAAAAATCTGAAATTTGCGCCGAGCAGAAAAATCAATCAATCTCCATCGGTTTTGTTTCGTATTATCTTTTGAAACGTGCCGGGCGTTTTCGCTGTTTGGCGCGCTTATTTTGTTATGTTGCCGCGCCGTTTTTTTAAATCAACGGGAATTTTTGTGATCCGAAATATCCGATATCAAAAGGAAAACGGCGCCTAAAAAGGGGACGACGGAATACGTTATTAATTCCGCTTCGCTTGTTTTTAAGCCGGAAAAAGGAACGGTCGCGTATAATAAAATGATGAAAAAAATCGGCGCGGCCAAAAAGGCGGTGATGTAAACCTCGGAGAGCAAATCAAGGGATTGCATTTGTTTTTCTTTTTCTCTTTGGTATGCGTTTTGATACTCTCTTTTTTTAATTTCCGTGTATTTTTGAAATGAGCCCCCCGAAAGAAGCGTGTTTTTCGCGCCGGACAAATAGTTTTTCAGGGACGGGGAGGGCGTCGTTTCAATGAGAAACATGAGAGTGTCTTGCGTGTTTTTTCCGAGGAATCGGTTTTGCCGCATGCCTTCTGAGAATTCTTCCGAGACGGCGTCGTAAACGTTTTTTGTTTTTAATCCGGAAAAGGTTTCGCATATGTCTTCAAAAGAAACCCCGGCGACCGCCATCGCGTAAATGTAATTCACGGCAAAGGGGAGTTGATTCTCAATTTTTATTTTTCGATTTTGAGCGTAAAAATAAGGGTATAAAAAGAAGAGGAGGAGAATCAACAGGAGAAGGAGGAGTGTGACGATGAATATGATTTTTGTTCCGAATACGATTTTTTCATTTCGGTTTAAAATAAAAAGAAGGAGAAAAAGAGTTTCAAAAAATAAAAAAAACGCCAAAACCGTGAGGACGAAAAATAAATGAATTGAGATGTATGTTTGAAACGGCACCGGAAATCGGCACTCTCGGTATTTCTTTTCAAGGGGCGGAATATGAATTTTATCCCCGGCGTCAAAAAAATGAAACATCGTTTTATGAAACGGTTTTAAAAAATGAAGAAAAGAAATCATTTTTTCCCCTCCGGATTTTGAAGAAAGGAAATCGTTTTTTCCTCCGTGTTTTGAAGAAAGGAAATCGTTTTTTCCTCCGTGTTTTGAAGAAAGGAAATCGTTTTTTCCTCCGGGTTTTGAATGAAGGAAATCGTTTTTTCCTCCGGGTTTTGAATGAAGGAAATCGTTTTTTCCTCCGGGTTTTGAATGAAGGAAATCATTTTTTTTCCTCCGGGTTTTGAAAAAAAGAAACTCTTTTTTCATACTCGGCTTTTAATTCTCGGGGCGTTTTGTTTTTGAGGCGAGCGTAACGTTTTAAGACGGATGAATTTTGAAGAAAGGGGAGGGATTCTCCTTCTTTGAATATTTCGCGCGTTAAAATTTCGGAGGTGTACGGATCGGTTTCCAGTATTTCGTAAACGCCGGCGCATCT
This sequence comes from Methanimicrococcus sp., assembly GCA_034006575.1. Taxonomy (GTDB): domain Archaea; phylum Halobacteriota; class Methanosarcinia; order Methanosarcinales; family Methanosarcinaceae; genus Methanimicrococcus. The sequence goes on along the minus strand of JAVESN010000048.1, from coordinate 3,345 downwards.
TTTATAAAAATTTTCGTTCTCTTCTCTTTGATTTAAAATCACGACGACATCCAATGTTTGAATCATGGCTCTTGGGACGTTCATCGGCGGATTTTCCAGGCGATGGATGAGAGTTTCTACGGAATCGGCGTGCATGGTTGAAAGCGTCGTGTGCCCGGTGGACATCGCTTGAAACAAAACGTAAGCCTCGGCGCCGCGTATTTCTCCGACCAATAAGTATTCCGGACGCTGCCGAAGCGCGGTTTTTAAGAGGTCGTACAAAGAGACGTCGCCGACGGTGTTTTGGGATTTGAGTTTTTCTCGGGTCAGGCTCGGAATCCAGTTTTGATGGGGGAGGTTGATTTCTTGGGTGTCTTCGATGGAGACGATTTTTTTATGGAGCGGGATGAATCGGCAAACCGCGTTTAAAGAGGTGGTTTTTCCGCAAGCGGTTCCGCCGACGAAGAGGATGTTCATTTGCGCGTTGACGCAAAACCACAGGTAAGCCATAATTTCAGGCGTGAACGTTTTGTTTGCGACCAAGTCGGCGGGGGAGTACGGGGTTTCATTGAATTTTCGGATGGTAAATGTGCTCCCTTTGGAGGTGATTTCATCTCCGAGCGTCAATTGCGCGCGCGAGCCGTCCGGCAAAATCGCGTCTGTCAGCGGCTCGGAAACGGAGATGTGTTTTTTTGCGCGCTGCGCCATTTTTCGAATCAGGTCTTCGGATTCTTCTTTTCCGAGGGAGAGGTTCGTTTGAACGGAGCCGTATCTTTTGTGGAATATAAAGATCGGGCAAGCGTTTCCGCTGCATGAAATATCTTCGATGTTTTCGTCTTCCAAAAGCGGTTGGATTTTTCCGAAATTTAAAAAGTCCCGGTGAATTTGATAGTATATCTTTTCTTTTTCGTCCTCCAAAAGCCGAATTCGATAGATCTTTAAAATTTGTTCCATCGCTTGTTTTAAAACGCCGTCTTTTTCGTTGGAACGAAGCGCGCCGTTTTTCGTTTCGATTTGAAACAGGTTCGGGTCCTGGGAAGAAATCAATATCTTTTTTATTTTTTGGCACAACTTTTCCGTTTCCGGACTCAACACCGGCTCATGGATTTCATAAATATACCGGCTCACGGGTTCGTTTTTAATTTCATCTCCGAAAGGAAAGCCGCCGCTTTTCCGTTTTATTTTCGCAAAAGAAAAGGGAGGCCGAATCGGATATTCCTCCACGGTTTTTGTTTTTTCGTCATCCTCTTTTTGCAAATCGGTCGGGGTGTCGGCGGTATCCGCGGTCGGGCTGTATTTGTTGTTATTCTCGTGGTCCTCTTTTTGCAAATCGGTCGGGGTGTCGGCGGTATCCGCGGTCGGGCTGTATTTGATGTTTTTTTCGTTATCCTCATTTTGTAAATCGGTCGGGGCGTCGGCGGTAAATTTGGTCGGGCTGTATTTGATGTTTTTTTCGTCATCCTCATTTTGTAAATCGGTCGGGGGGTCGGCGGTAGCCGTGGTCGGGCTGTCTTTGATGTTTTTCTCGTTATCCTCTTTTTGCAAATCGGTCGGGGGGTCGGCGGTAACTGCGGTCGGGCTGTCTTTGAGAGTTTTTTGTTGAAACGGAATCATATTTTTCAAATTGAAAGCGGAAAAATAAACCTGCCGATTTTGAAAAAAACGGAATGTTTATGTTTGTTCTTGTTTTGGTTCTTTTGATTTTTATGATTTTTATGATTTTGAAAAAGTCCGGGAAAAAGTTTGACTCCGACGAATCCGTTCTTAAAAAAATTCTGTTTCAGGAGAGGTACGGCGCTTTTTTTGATTTTTTCCGCCGCCCGTTTTTTTATTTTCATAAAAAGCCGTTTCTTTCCTTTCTCATCGGACTTCCGGCGGCGTTTCTTTTTTTATTTTGGAATGATTCTTATTTTCATTGGGAGGCGGAATCTTTTTTGTTGTTGTTTTTATTTATTTCGTTCTTGCCGTTCATGTATTTTGAAGAAGTTAAACGGCGAAAAATAAATTATATCGAAGAAAGAATGCCGTCTTTTTTAAGAGAACTGTCGGAATTTTGCAGCGCCGGCCTGACGCTTCCGGAATCGTTTGAAAAAGCCGCGGACTCCGTAGATTCCCGTTTTTTTGAAATTTCAAATGAAAATCAAATTTCAAATGAAAATCGAATTTTAAATGAAAACCGAAACTCAAACAAAAAGTCAAAAAGGAATTTAAACAAAAAATCAAACCGCCATCCGAATCGAAATTTAAATTCCGCGCCGCCGGGCGATTTTTTGACGAATGAAATCCGTTTGATGGGGCTTCAAATGAATGCCGGGGTTTCGTTTGAAACATGTTTGGAAGATTTCGGAAATCGCTATGATTCGTTATTGATTTGCCGCGCCGCGTCCATCATTCAAGTCGCGGAAAAATCCGGCGGGGATATCTCATTGACTTTGGACGCCGCCGCGTTTGATTTTGAAGAATCCGTTTTTGCGAAAAAAGAGCGCGATTCCAAACAAACGGTTTACGCCGTTGTTTTTTCGGCTTCGTTTCTTTTGCTTGTCGGCGTTTCGGTTTTGTTGATTTTTCAATTTGACGCCCTGAGCGGGTTGTCCCCGACTTCCGTTTTAAACGACTCTTACCCCCAAATGAACAGGATTATTTTTCACCTGCTTTTCATCCAAGCGCTTTTTGCCGGACTGATGATTGGAAAACTCAAAAAAAGAAATATTTTCATCGGCGTCAAATATTCCTTTCTGCTGATGTTTTTTGTTTGGATCGCTTTTTTAGGAATTCAAAAATTCATTTAAGCGGTTGCCCGTTTCAAAAAAACAATACCGATTTTCGAATCCGCGGCGAATGAATAAAAATCAAAATTACGATAATCTTTTTATAATTTAAATCTCTCTTTGGCTTGCACTTTGAACATCATGTCTCAAAAGCGCAACCGTCTTTTATTTGCTCCGGTAGTGTAGTGGCCAATCATCCAGGACTCTCACTCCTGTGACTCGGGTTCAAATCCCGGCCGGAGCATTATTCCTTTGTTCATTTTTATTTCAGTTTTGTTTTTGTTTTGTTTTTACTTTTTGTTTTTATTCTTTGTTTTTATTCTTTGTTTTTACTTTTTGTTTTTACTTTTTGTTTTTGTTTCATTCTTTCATTTTTTGTTTTTGTTTCATTCTTTCATTTTTTGTTTTTTGGCTGTTTTCATATTTTTCAAAATCCCAAATTCTGCCCCCGCTAATTTTCGATTTTTTTTGCAAGCATTGCGAACAAAAAATAATCGGAAATTTGCGGATTGACCCCAAAATTCTCATCCAAAGTCTATTTCATTTTTTATTTCAAAGATTTTTCTGTTTTTTTCTTTTTTGAAAAATTAAAAATTTG
>JAVESN010000044.1:0-14565 GCA_034006575.1 Methanimicrococcus sp. | reverse complement strand
CAAGCATTGCGAACAAAAAATAATCGGAAATTTGCGGATTGACCCCAAAATTCTCATCCAAAGTCTATTTCATTTTTTATTTCAAAGATTTTTCTGTTTTTTTCTTTTTTGAAAAATTAAAAATTTGCGGATTGACCCCAAAATTCTCATCCAAAGTCTGTTTCATTTTTTATTTCAAAGATTTTTCTATTTTTTTCTTTTTTGAAAAATTAAAAATTTGCGGATTGACCCCAAAATTCTCATCCAAAGTCTGTTTCATTTTTTATTTCAAAGATTTTTCTATTTTTTTCTTTTTTGAAAAATTAAAAATTTGCGGATTGACCCCAAAATTCTCATCCAAAGTCTGTTTCATTTTTTATTTCAAAGATTTTTCTATTTTTTTCTTTTTTGAAAAACTAAAAATTTGCGGATTAACCTCTCTTTTTTAAAAAACGATTGTGTATAATTTTGATTTATTTTATTGGGTCGAATCCGTTCGCTTTGTCACCGCCTTTGGCGGCGCCTGCAGCGAACGGTCGTTCCTGAAGTTTGATTAAAAATTTGAAAGACGGTTGTCAGGTTTTAATTAAATCGACGATAGAATTTCCTTTTCGCTTTTTGTTATCGTGTTTAAGTTTGGTCGGGCATTCTTATTGTTTATTTTTCTTCTTGCGGCTTTTTTGTTTCACTTTTTCATTTTTATTTTTTGGCTGTTTTCATATTTTTCAAAATCCCAAATTCCGCCCCCGCTAATTTTCGATTTGAGTGAGCGATAGCGAACGAAAAGCGGAAATTTGCGGATTGGCCCCAAAATTCTCATATCCAAAATCCGCTTCATTTTTTCATTTCAAAGATTTTTCGATTCTTTCGTTTTTTTGAAAAATTAGAAATTTGCGGATTAACCCCCAATTTTTCATCCAAAGTCCGTTTCATTTTTTATTTCAAAGATTAAACTTGACTGCCATTTTCGCTGTTTGGGCGCCGTTTGTTTTTCATTTGCCGCTTTTCGGTTTTTTTTTATCATTTATCCTTTTGATTCCTTTTCATTTTTTTAGAAAATCGGAATTGGCAAACGGTTTGTAATTGTCAATCAAACATATCCTCTCGCTTTTTGTTATCGTGTTTAAAACTTGGTCGGGCGTTCTTGTTGTTTATTTCTTGGGGTTTTTTGTTTTCATTTTATTTTTGTTTTTTCCCGTTTTCCCGTTTTCCTTTTCCTATTTGTCATCGTTTTAATTCCCTTTCAGCAATATTATATATTATGAATTCGATTTTTTTAAAAAAATTAAGAAACGGAAAAGACAATTTATGACATTAAAACAATCCGCCCCGATAAATATAAACGTAGCCGCCCAACTCACAAACGTTAAAAACAAAATTCCGCTCGTCCATTGCATCACCAATCGCGTGACGATAACGGAGTGCGCAAACGGGTTGCTTGCCGCGGGCGCCGCGCCGATTATGTCCGAAGACGCTCGCGAGGTGGAAGAAATCGTTTCCATCTCAAACGCTCTTGTCTTAAACATCGGAACGTTGATGCCGCTTCAGATTGAAAGCATGCTTATCGCGGGTGTTAAAGCCAAACGAATCGGGATTCCGGTCATCTTTGATCCCGTCGGCGCGGGCGCGACGAGGTTGCGCGACGATGTTTCCAAACAAATCATCGAAACCGTTCGTCCCGATGTGATTCGCGGAAACATTTCTGAAATCCGCGCTCTTTACGGGTTTGCCGGAAACACAAAAGGAGTTGACGCGGCGGCAACGGACAACGTCACGCTGGAGAACGCCGAAGAAACCGCGTTCATCGTTTCGGAGTTGGCAAAAAAATATGAGTGCATCGTGGGCGCGACCGGGGAGATTGACATCATTTCGGACGGCAAAAACACCTGTTACGTCGGAAACGGCCATCCGGCGCTTTGTAAAATAACGGGCTCGGGCTGTGTTTTAAGCTCTTTGGCGGGCGCTTATGTCGGAGCGGCGAAAAAGACGAGCGAGGAAAGGATGAACGCCGTCATCGGAGCTTTTGTTTTAAGCGGGCTTGCCGGGGAATACGCCGAAGCGGAAACAAAAAAAGAAGGCGGCGGGATGGGAACGTTTCATACGAAATACATGGACGCGCTGAGTTTGATTGACGCGGATGATTTCATTCAAAAAGCGAAAATTTATGTCTCGGAAACGTCATCCGACAAACATACGGACTTGTAAATAATTATTTAATTAAGGACGGAATGCATTTATTATTCACGGAATGAATTTATTTACTGTTGTATAAATCCATTTATTGTTATGTAAATATATTTGTTATTGTATGACTTTATGATTGATTGAATTTATGAATGATTTTATTTATTATTGTATAAATTTATCAAGGACTGTATAAATTTATAAACGACTTAATGAATTTATAAACGACTTAATGAATTTATTAGTAACCGAATGACTTTAATGAAATCAAAAACACAATCTTTTTTTGATTTCGGGACAGGATTATGACGGAAGAGCCCGCGGAATATATTGTTCGTAAAAAGAAGGAAACGGCGAATCCTTCGCTTTATTCGCTTTACCTTGTCACGGACAGGTCTTTTTGTCCGCCCGACCTTTTTTTATCTCAAATCAAAGACGCGATTTCGGGCGGCGTTTCGATTGTTCAGCTCCGGGAAAAAGAGATGAGTTCTCGAGATTTTTACAATTCCGCCGTTTCCCTTTCGGATTTATTAAAATCCGTTCATATCGATACCGGGAAAAAGATTCCGCTGATTATCAATGACCGCCTCGACATCGCGCTTGCCGTTGACTGCGACGGCCTTCACGTCGGACAAAACGATTTGCCGGCTGACGTTTGCCGCCGGCTTCTTGGGAAAGACAAAATTCTCGGAGTTTCCGTCGGCTCCGTTGAGGAGGCCGTTCGGGCGGAAAAAGACGGCGCGGATTATTTGGGCGTCGTTGCTTTTCAAACCGGAACGAAGCCGGAAGCAACCGCCGTTTCGCTTAATCTTTTCCGGGAAATCAAATCGTCGGTTTCCATTCCGATTGTGGCCATCGGGGGAATTCATTTGGAGACGGTTTCGCTTTTGCCGGGATTGGAAATTGACGGAATCGCCGTGGTTTCGGCGATTATGGGAAGCGAGGACGCGATGAGGACGGCGGCGGAGTTGAAGAAGAAATTTAATTCCCTTTGATTGTTTTGCTTGTTTTGATTGTTTTGATTGTTTTGTTTTGATTTGTTTTAATTTGTTTTAATTTGTTTTCAATGTCTTTTTTGATTCAAACGAAATGGCGGCGGAAAATCCAAAAAAACGGCGCGTCGACAGTGAAAATAATTGTTCCTTTTTTAATTAAGAAAAAACAAGGGATATTTTGTTGGTTATATTTGAAAAGATTTTGCAAAAAAGCAGGTTGAATGGAAACATTTGATTTCAGACATACGTTCGCGAGAGCGAACGGACGTATTTAAAAGGCAGATACAAGCGGCAAATGCAAGCCACTTTGCCGACTCAAAACGTTGACCAAGCGGTAAAAAGAAAACGCAAACAAGCGGCAAAACTAAAACGCTGACAAAACTGAAAACTAAAAAAACAGCGGCAGAAAATTTTGCAAAAATCATGCCGCGCCAAACAGCGAAACCGAAAGCCATTTCTTCAAAAAACTTGGAATGAAAAAACAGCAGGTGATATTTTATTTGATATTTATTGGTCGAATCCGCAAATTTCCGATTATTTTTTGTTCGCAACGCTTGCAAAAAAATCGAAAATGAGCGGTCGTATTTGAGATTTTCAAGGATATTTCAATAATGCACTTTTTAATCGGAGACAAAATTGAAAAAAACAGTTATTCGAAATTTTCGAATACTGTCGCGATAAAAAAATCGTTGAAATTCAAGATTTCATCAAGATTTCAAAAGAATTTTATTTTCCAAAAGCAAATCGATTAATTCCGTCAATGATTGTTGATTTTTGGTTTTGATTTTAATTTCCAATTTTCCGTCATTGATTTCAAAAGCCAGTTCTTTGGCGTCGTTTGGGAGATATCGGTATCGTTTTTGAATGTATTCATACACCAAAACCTGTTTTTCAAAGAATTTTTGCATCGCGTCCGAGTCGGATTTGGGGATGGAATATCCGTCTTTGAATAAAACGGCTGATAATTCATACGGGCTGCCGTAATAGCTTTTTATGACGAATAATTTTTTGAAAAGGTTTTCATCGTAAGGCGCCGGAAATCCTTTGATTTGAATGGCTTTTGTTTTTAAGTTGCGGGTGACGGTTATGTTTTCGGATTTGTATTCTTTTACGGCGGCGGTTTCTTGTTTTGATTCTTGTCCGTTTTCGTCGTAGAATTTTATATGTTCGGGCGTTTGGGGGACAAAGAGCGCGGCGCAAATGTCGTTGTCTTCGTCGTTGAATTTGAGAATGCTTGTGATGAAAGTCGTGGTGATTTCGGAGAGGAGTTCGTGGTTTTGCATATTTTTCTACTCGGGTTGGGTTATTTATTTTTAGATTGATAGAATCCAAAAATATTTAAAATCATTGAATTGAATTCAGTCTTTTAGTTTATTTTTTTGATAAGCTTTTTTGTGATTAACTTTTTATTCTCTATATTCTATTATTTATAATTCTTATTTAAGATTGGAAGATAATTATGATGAAAGCTCCCAAGTTGCTGGATAATAAATTAAACGGCAAAGTTTCTGATGAATTGATTTTAAATTTAAAAAAAGAATCTAAGCTTTCTGTCATTTCAGCTTATTTTACCATTTATGCTTACGCGGAACTTAAAAAAGAATTAAATAAAATTGATTCTGTCCGTTTTCTCTTTACAGATCCTGTTTTTTTAAAAACCGATAAAAAATCGCGTGAATATTTTATTCATCAAAAACAAGATAAACACATTTTTGGGAATGAATATGAAATAAAGCTTCGTAATGAAATGAAGCAAGCGGCCATTTCAAAAGAGTGCGCGGCATGGCTTGAAAAAAAAGCGGAGATTAAAACGCTTCGCCGTCCAAATCCTGCTCAATCCCGATTAATTTATATCGATAACGAGGATGAGCATATTTCCATTAACGGCTCCGTTGATTTCACAACAGACGGTCTTGGGATTACGCCTTCTGAAAGAATCGATTCAAACACGTGTGTTTACGGTTCAGAGTTTACTCAGATTTATTTGAAAATGTTTAATTCTCTTTGGGAAGACGAGTCCGTTGTTGAAAATATCAAGGAAGAGATTTTGGAGCAATTGTTGGTTCTTTATAAAGAGAATACGCCCGAGTTCATTTATTTTGTCACGCTTTACAATATTTTTTATGATTTTTTGGATGAATTGACGGAAGAAAATACGGTCAAAACCCAAACCGGTTTTAAAGAAACGTTTGTTTGGAACAAATTGTATAAATTTCAAAAGGACGGGGCAATCGGAGCCATTGAGAAAATTGAAAAATATAACGGGTGCATTATTGCCGATAGTGTCGGATTGGGTAAAACGTTTACGGCTTTGGCGGTCATTAAATATTATGAATTGAGGAATGATCGGGTCTTGGTTCTTTGTCCTAAAAAATTGAGAGATAATTGGATAATTTACACACAAAATGATAAAAGAAATATCTTTTCGGGAGACCGGTTTAATTATGATGTTTTAAATCACACCGATTTATCACGTACCGGAGGATTTTCCGGAGGTATTAATTTATCGACGATTCATTGGTCAAATTATGATCTTGTTGTGATTGATGAAAGCCATAATTTCAGGAACAACGAACCTGCAAAAGGGCGTGTCACAAGATATGAGCGGTTAATGAATGATGTGATTAAATCGGGTGTTAAAACAAAGGTTTTGATGCTTTCGGCAACGCCCGTTAATAATCGGATGAATGATATCAAAAATCAAATTTCTTTCATTACGGAAGGCAGAAATGATGCTTTTGAATTTGTCGGTCTTCCGAAGTTGGATTTGGTTTTAAATAATGCTCAAAAGATTTTCAATAAATGGTCGGCTTTGCCGGATGACGAGAGGACGTCGGAAAGATTTGTTGAAATGATGGATATTGATTATTTCAAGCTTTTAGATATTATTACAATCGCAAGGTCCAGACGGCATATTCAAAAGTATTACAGTATGGATGAAATCGGAAAGTTCCCTAAGAGATTACCGCCGATTAATCATTGTTCTGAAATTGATGCTTCAGGCAATTTCCCGCCAATCGGAGATGTTAATAAAAACATCAAGCGTTTGACTCTTTGTATTTATTCTCCTTTGAGTTATTTGCGTAAAGATAAAATTCACAAATATGAAGAGAAATATGATACGGTTTTAAATTCGGGGGCGGGGCGTTCTGTTTTTAAACAGGTGGACCGTGAGAGGAATTTAATCGGGTTGATGCGTGTCAATCTTTTAAAAAGAATGGAAAGTTCGATTCATTCTTTCTCAATTACGGTCGGAAAAATATTGTACAATATTGAAAAAACGCTGGAAAAAATCGATACGAATGAAGAAGATTATTCTTACGGTGGTCTTTCGGAAAAAGATTTTGACAGCAGCGAATTTTTTGATCCGGATTTGGATGATTCGGATTTTTCGGAAGAATTTATGGTCGGTGGCAAGGTTAAAGTTTCTTTAAAGGACGTTGATTTGATTAAATGGCGTCAAGACTTGGAATCGGACAGGGATTATCTTTCTGATATTTTGAAAGAGGCGCAAAAAGTGACTCCCGATAAAGATCAAAAATTGATTGATTTGAGGAAAATGATTTTTAAGAAATTTGAAAATCCGATTCCCGGAAATAATGAAAATAAAAAAATTCTTATTTTCACGGCTTTTGTGGATACGGCGGAATATTTGTACAAGAATTTGGCAAATGAATTAATGGCAAGCGGCTATTGTTCGGCAATTGTTACGGGGGCGGGTCAAAATAAAACGAATTTGCCGTTATCTAAAAGCGCTAAAGAAACCCGAAAAGAAGCCGGCAAAAGCGAGCAGCAAAATCAAACATTCAGTACGATTTTAACTCTTTTTTCGCCGCGCTCAAAAGAAGGTTATACGATATTTCCGGATATGGATCGCGAGATTGATATTTTAATCGCGACGGATTGTATTTCAGAGGGGCAAAATTTGCAGGATTGCGATTATTTGATTAATTATGATATTCATTGGAATCCGGTTCGAATTATTCAAAGGTTCGGGCGTATTGACAGAATCGGGTCGTTGAATGAAAGTATCCGGTTGGTGAATTTCTGGCCGATGGAGAGTTTAGATGATTACATTCATTTGAAGCGCCGGGTTGAGGGGCGAATGGTTATGGCGGACATTTCAGCCACCGGTGAAGATAATGTGATGCTTGAAGAAAAGGAAATGAAAGATTTGGAATATCGCCGCAAACAGTTGGAGCGTTTGAGAGAGGAAGTGATTGATTTGGAAGATATTTCAGGCGGTATTTCGATTACGGATTTGACGTTTAATGATTTTAAACGCGATTTGGCGAATTTCTTAAAGGAGTCTCCGGGCGTTCTTGAAAAAGCGCCGACGGGAATGTATGCGATGACGCGTACGAATGAGGAATTGGAAGAAGTTGAGCCGGGCGTTCTTTTTACGCTTCGGCAGATTCGCGGGGCGGAACAGACAAAAAGTCAAAATTCACTTTTCCCATATTATATGGTTTACATTACAAATGACGGAGAAGTGAAACTCTCTTTCCAGCATGGGAAAAAGATTTTAGATATTTATAAAAAATTGTGTTCCGGACAAAAATCTGTTTTAAAAGATTTGACTGATGTGTTTAATGCTGAAACGAATGACGGTTTTAAAATGGATCATTATTCCGAGCTGCTGGCGGATACGATTCATCATTTGGTCGGCAAGAAGCGTGAAATCGGCGCGGCCAGTATTTTCTCAAAAGGCGGAACCGCTTTTCATAACAGTTCATCGGGCGGAACAGACGATTTTGAATTGGTGAGTTTTTTGGTGATTAAATAATATTTGGTGATTTTGTGGTTACTTATTGTTCGGATTATTTGAGAAGTTTAGAATTGCCGGTTTCCTGCTCTGTTGAAAATTTAATTACAAAAGAATCGGTAAAACAAGAATTGAAAACAGCGGCTGAGAGAAGAATTTTCAATAAAAATGTCAAAAAAGTTTTTTGTCATTTCAGTCTGACAGAAAAGACGATTTATGTCAAACCATACCATGACGATGAAAGAGAATATTCCGAATTGCTTGTGATTGAAATTTATCTTTATTCTTCTGAAAATTCCAAAAAAATTGCCGAAATGCTTATGAAAGTCGTTCCGTATCCCGTTCTTTTATTTTTCAACACCGGTGAAATGATTCAATTGATTGCCGCTCATCAAAGAACCAATTTAAATGACATTTCTAAAAATGTTTTGGAAGATATTATTTTAACGGATTGGTTTTCTGTTGATTCGGTTTTTTTAAATTCTCTCTCTCTTAAAAATCTGAATAAAAAGGATTTGTATTCCTTATATTCCGATTACATCAATCAAATTCATTTATTCAACGCAGCGCAGAAAAAAATAAATCCCGCTTTATTCAATGATTCAAAATCCGCCCGCGACGTTTTAAACAAAATCCAATCCATTGACGATGAAATCGATTCTCTCAAATCCCAAATCAAAAACACTGAAACATCCGCTGCCGAACAAATTAATCTGAATATTCGCATTCACAAGCTTAAAGAAGAGAAAGAACAATATTTGATTTTTACGGATTGAATTTATATTATTGTTTGATTTATTCTAACCATTCTTTATTTCTTATTTTTATTTTTATTTTATTCATTTAAATTTCAACTTTAAAGGGTTTAACAATGACAGAAACAAAATTGACCGGTTTTACGCCCGACATCGCCGAAGAGAACATTGCCGCTCTCAAAACTCTTTTTCCCGACGTTTTTGAAGAAGGTAAAATCGATTTTGACAAATTAAAACAAGTTTTAGGCGATTACGTTGACGACGACAAAGAGCGCTATAACTTCACCTGGAACGGTAAAGGAAAAGCGCTTCGTTTGGCACAAACCCCATCTTCGGCAACCTTGAGACCCTGTGTTGAAGAAAGCAAAAATTGGGACACCACCGACAATTTGTACATTGAAGGCGACAATCTCGAAGTTTTAAAACTGCTGCAGAAGAGTTACTACGGCAAAGTGAAAATGATCTATATTGATCCACCTTACAATACAGGAAAAGATTTTGTTTATAAGGACAAATTTTCGGATACGATTGGGAATTATAAAGAAGTAACAGGTCAAGTTGGTGACGATGGCAGGCCTAATTCTTCAAATCTTGAAACAAGTGGCCGTTTCCATACGGATTGGTTAAATATGATGTACCCTCGTTTGCGTTTAGCTCGTAATTTATTATCTGAGGATGGTGTTGTTTTTATTAGTATAGATGATAATGAAGTAGATAATCTAAAAAAAATTTGCAATGAAATATTTGGTGAAGATAATTTCGTTGCCGATTTAACTATTATTGTAAAAACAGAAGGTAGGAGGTATGGATATTTTGCAAAAACACATGAAAAGGTATTGGTGTTTTGCAAAAATATTATTTTATTAAATTTAAATGAAATCGAAATTGAAGGTAAAAATTTTTCGTATTTTGATAATTTTGGGGGATTTAATTTAAAAGAGCTTAGAAATCAAAATACACGTGCTTTTAATTCATTAAACCGACCAAATCTCAGGTATCCCTTTTATGTTGATTTGTCTATTGCAGATAAAAATGGTTTTTGTCAAGTGGATGTTGAAAAACTTGAAAATTCTATTGAAGTATATCCTATTGAAACAAATGGTTTAGAAAGCGTATGGCGATGGGGAAAAGACACAGCAATGAATGAATTGGATCATTTAGTTGCACGTAAAGGAACTGATGGTGTAATAAGAATCTATCAAAAATACAGAAAACTAACGGAAACGGCTAAAACAGTATGGTTTGATAAAAAATTTATTTCGATAAAAGGAACACAAGAAGTACAAGATATTTTGGGGGCAAGTATTTTTGATTTTCCAAAACCATTACAATTGATTAAAACATTAACAGAAATCGCATCAAATCGGAATGATATTATTTTAGATTTCTTCTCTGGCTCCGCCACCACCGCCCACGCTGTTATGCAACTCAATGCAGAAGATGGCGGCAATCGTAAATTTATCATGGTTCAACTTCCTGAACCGACTCCCGAAAACTCTGAAGCTCATAAAGCAGGCTACAAAAATATTTGTGAAATCGGTAAAGAGCGTACTCGCCGCGCGGGTGAAAAAATAAAAACCGAAACAGGAAAAGACGAGTTGGATATCGGTTTTACAGTTTTCAAATTGGACAGTTCCAACATTAGAAAGTGGCAGCCGGATACAGAAAATTTAAAAATGTCGCTTTCGGATTTCATTGATAATTATGTCGAGGGCAGAACAGAACAGGATGTTGTTTATGAAATTATTTTGAAAATGGGACTGGAATTAACGGTTCCTGTTGAAGAATATGAGTTTAACGGCAAGAAAGTTTATTCGGCGGGATTCGGGGCTCTCATGATTTGTGTGGATGATGACATTACGGAAGATGTTTCAAAAGGCATGGTTGAATTGTATCGGAAACTTAAGCCGGAAGTCTGGAAAGTCGTTTTTAAGGATAACGGATTTGCGACGGACAGCGTGAAGACGAATGTTCGGGAAAATTTGAAAACGGCAGGATTGGCGGAAGAAAGTTTTACAACACTCTGAAAAGAGGATTTTAAATGAGTAAAATGAAACTTCAATTTGATGCCGATTTGGGATATCAGCAGCAGGCTATTTCATCAGTGGTTGATTTGTTTAAAGGTCAACTGCCGAAACAAACTTTCTTTATGGTTCCTTATTATGAAGGACAGTCACGATTTGATGAACTCGGATTCGGTGTCGGCAATCGTTTGGAATTAGATGAAGAAGATATTTTGAAAAATCTGAGACATATTCAGTTAGCGAACCGTCTGCCTCAATCGCAGTCATTGGAAAAGCCGCTAAATTTTACGGTTGAAATGGAAACGGGAACCGGGAAAACTTATGTTTACATCCGGTCTGTTTTGGAATTAAATAAAAAATACGGTTTTTCCAAATTTATTGTCGTTGTTCCGAATATTGCGATTAAAGAAGGGGTTTACAAGTCTTTTGAAATCACAAAAGAACATTTCAAATCTTTGTATGATAATACGATTTATGATTTTTTTATTTATGACAGCAGTAAACTTGAACAAATTCGGAGTTATGCCGCCAGCGATAATATTTCAATTATGATTATCAATATCGATGCATTTCGAAAAAGTTTTGATGATCCGGAAAAAGAAAACAAATCCAATTTGATTCACAGAGTAAATGAAAAATTGGACGGTTTTAAACCGATTGAAATTATTCAAGAAACAAATCCTATTGTCATCATCGATGAGCCGCAATCCGTAGACACAACGGAAAAATCCAAAGAAGCGATAAAATCTTTGAATCCGATGTGCATTTTCAGATATTCGGCAACACATGTTGAAAAACATCATATGGTTTACAAATTAGATGCGGTTGACAGTTATAATGAGAAGCTGGTCAAACAAATTGAAGTGGCCGGACTGGAAACATCGGATCAGCATAATACGGCTTATATTCGATTAATCAGCGTTGATAATAAAAAATCGCCGATAAAAGCCAAAGTTGAAATTGATGTCGATTCGAAAGGAAAAGTAAGCCGGAAAACAATCACGGTTAAACAAGGAGATGACCTTTTTGAAAAATCAGGAAATCGTGATGTTTATGAAGGATACATGATTCGTGAAATTTATTGCGGTGACCCCGGTTATATCAGTTTTACCGGAAAAACCGATATTATTGAAGTCGGACAAGTCATCGGGGATGCGGACACGCTTGCTTTAAAAGAACTTCAAATCCGAAAAACAATTGAAGAGCATTTGGATAAAGAAGTTATTTTGAACAAAAAAGGTATCAAAGTCCTTTCTCTTTTCTTTATTGACCGCGTTGCAAAATATCGTGAATATGATGGAGAAGGAAATCGTCAAAAAGGAATTTATGCCGAATTGTTTGAAAAAAATTATTTGGATTTGATTCGGCTTCCAAAATATAAAGAATTGAAATGTCTTGAGGATGATGTTGATAGTGTTCATAACGGATACTTTTCAACCGATAAAGGAAAAGATAAACAAAATGAAAAAATCTTTAAGGACACATCCGGATCAACGATTGCCGATGAGGATACTTATAATTTAATTATGAAAGACAAAGAAAAATTACTTTCTTTTGATTCAAAACTCAGATTTATTTTTTCACACTCTGCGCTTCGTGAAGGATGGGACAACCCGAATGTTTTTCAAATTTGCACATTAAATGAAACGAGCAGCGAAATTAAGAAACGACAAGAAATCGGTCGCGGTCTTCGGTTGTGCGTGAATCAAGACGGTGAGCGCCAATTCGGATTTGAGATCAATACTTTAACCGTTATGGCAAATGAAAGTTATGAAGAATTTGCCGAAAAACTCCAAAAAGAATATGAAGAAGACAGCGGTATTCGATTCGGTTTCATTGAACCGCATATTTTTGCTGATATTATGTTGGAAAATGTCGGCAGAGAAGAACACGCGCCTTATATAGGCGATTCAATTTCAGAAGATATGGTCCTCGGGCAAGGAAAATCCGAAACTTTGTATCAATTCATGGTGGAGAAAAAATATATTGATTCTAAAGGAAAAATTCAATCCGATTTAAAAGAAGCTTTGAATAAGAATTCATTCGAATTGCCGCATGAATTTGAAGAATATCGTCCGGAAATCGAGAGTCGTTGCATTAAAGCAAGTCAAAATTTGAATATTAAAAACAATGCCAAAAAAGAAAGAATCAAATTAAATAAAGCGGTTTATTTAAGTGAGGATTTTAAAGATTTGTGGGATCGAATCAAATACAAAACAACGTATTCCGTGAATTTTGACAGCGAAAAATTGATTGAAAAATGCTGTAAAAATTTAAAAAATCTAAAAATCCCCGCGATTAAAATTGTTTACAGCAAATCCAAATATGATATCGAAAGCAGCGGTATTAAAACAACGGAAGTTGACAGACGCACCGAAGAAGTCGCCGAATTTTCCGGAAACCTTCCGGATGTCATTTCATATTTGCAAAACACGACAAACTTAACACGCAAAACGATTGCCGAAATTTTAATTCAAAGCGATCAGTTGGTTTTGTTTAAAAGAAACCCTCAAAAATTCATGGAAGAAGTTTCCCGCATTATTAAATCAACAATGCAAAGTATGATTGTTGACGGAATTAAATATACAAGAATCGGCGACCAAGAATATTATGCTCAAGAATTATTTGAAACCGAAGAATTAACGGGTTATCTTGAACAAAATATGATTCAAAGCAAACGATCGGTATATGACCATACAATTTATCAAAGCGCCGTTGAAAAAAGATTTGCTGAAAGTCTTGAAAATTATGTGAATGTGGAACTTTATGTGAAATTGCCCGGTTGGTTTAAAATAAATACGCCTCTTCACGCTTATAATCCCGATTGGGCTGTTTTAATCAATGATCAAGGCTCAAAAAAGTTGTATTTTGTTTTGGAAACAAAAGGAAATATTGAATTTGAACAGCTCCGGCCGTCAGAGTCTTCAAAGATCGAATATGGCCGCAAGCATTTTGAAGCCATTAATACCGAAACGGGTGCAAATGTCCGGTTTAAGCCTATTGAGGACATCAAGGAATTATGGGAAGAAAGTTGATTTTAAAATGGATTTTAAAGAAATGCCTTAAATTAAAAGAGGTGTTTCTTTTTTTGTATAGTATTTATTGTTTAATTTATTTAATAAGAATAACCTAACCACTTATTACATATTAAGAAAAAAATGACTTGAATCAATAAAAATTATTTTAAAATGAGTAAATATAAATACTCATAAGAGATAAATATGCAATATTATGATTAACTATTTTCGAGAACAAATCGCAGTTGGAGTTATGAACTATGTGGGAGCTTTTGTAACCCTCGATTTGATGGGTACTCCATTTTATGAGACGGTACAAAATCTTAATTCTAATGTCAATTTTTTGTTTTTTATGTTCTCAGTCATCTCATTTATTAAGATATGCATATATATAAAAAAACAAATGTATTATAGAGCCGTATATTCTTCCGGTTATAGAGCCGATAATTGATAACTTATCGTATTATTTCAATTACTACCGTTATCGGTAATCTTTTATTTTCCCCTTTTTTCATATTTCTATAGGAAAAATAAAATATAAGTTTCAGTTTTTCTCATTATTGAAATTTAGATTTTATCGCATTATGTGAAGTGATAAAATTATTCACTTCGTGATTTTGAAGATGTAATGAAAAACTATTCTAGCTCGTGCATTTTAGAGGGGAATTGGGGACGAATAATCCTGATGAAAAATAAAATTAAATTGGTACATCTATATTTGCCGCATTCAATGGAGAAGTGCATAATTCTCCGAAAAAGTAATGTGGATGCTTATCTTCCTATGTTTAACCAACAAACAAGGAGAAATAAACACCCATGTCAGAAATAGCTGAAGACTATATAAAA
>JAVESN010000088.1:0-6757 GCA_034006575.1 Methanimicrococcus sp. | reverse complement strand
TGACGATGCCCGAAGAAATTCTCGGAAAAAGACAAGGCAGCGACATTTTTGAAGGAAAGCAAACGCTTTTGATGCTTCACGCGATTGAAAAAGGCGCGATTCCGCGCGCGTTTGGCAAAGGCTCCGGTTCAAAAGAAGATATTGAAGAAGCAATTTCCGTTTTAACGGCTTCCGGTTCTTTGGATTATGTCAAAGATTTGGCTGTCGGATTCGTCGAAGACGGAAAAGCCAAACTCGATATTTTGCCGGACGGTCCCGCAAAACAGCTTTTAAAAGATATGGCAGATTACATGCTGTATCGCGATTTCTGATTTTGAGTTTTGATTTTTAATAAATGCGGCAATTTTTGAAATTGCTGTGTTTTCTTTTTTTTTGTTTATTTTATTTTTGGATTTTGATTTATTTTTTTAAAACGCCGGCGGTCAATTTTTTGAAAAGGAACGCGTGCCATACAGCGAAAACGCGGGTCGGTTTTTTAATTTAAATAAAACACGGGATTCGGTTTTTTTGTTTGGCTGCCGACTGCCGAACACTTTGGCAACTGTATTTATTTGATTTGCTGCCTGCTGCCGAACACTTTGGCAACTGTATTTATTTGATTTGCTGCCTGCTACCGAACACTTTGGCAACTGTAATTATTGATGTTATGCAAAAGAAAAGCTGTAAATTTTGCAAAATCAAAAGTCGCCAAAAATCAAAAACGTTCGGAATTTTTAAAGAATTCAAAATGAAAAAGGCAGTGTCATTGTTTATTTTTTTATTGATTTTTTAAAACGCCGGCGGTAAATTTTTTGAAAATGAATACGCGGCAAACAGCGAAAACAAGGCTTGAGTTTTTATGAAATTAGAATATACGTTGTATGGTTTTTTGATAATATTTGTAATCTATATGCTTGCGGATATATAGCATTAAAATCTATAACTTTCATACTGTTTCAGGTGAAAAATAAATGATTAATGAAAATTTTATAGAGGCTTATGTTTCAATATTATCTCTCTCTATTGCGTTCATAAGTTTTTATTGTTATCGTAATTACACATTTTTTAGTTTTAATTTCCAAACTCGAAAGTTTTTGAATTTGGATTCAATAAAAATAGCATTTTCATTTCCATTTTTTTGGCATTGGTAATCTAATATAGAAATTATACATTATTTCATAATTATAAATATAATCATACAACAACCATTTTTGAAAATCGTTCGTCTGCGACACGATTTTAAATTTCATATTTACATTTAATATTTCAGAATTAAGTCCTACCTCTATTAAATTAACAATGCCATCAATTTTTCCATTCCATTTTATCGACAAAATCCACATCAAAACTCAAATCGAATTCTTCTTCAAAATCCTCATTTTCAAATTGATTGTCGATTTCTCGACGATATTTGCTGACGTCTTCGCCTTTTGATTTTTTGGTATGGTATTGGATATTTCTAAAAATACCGCGCAAGGTTTTGGCTTCGCAGGGCGTTAATTCGGCGCGGGCGAAAATGCGTTTCATCATGAGCGCCATTTTTTCTTTTTTCAGCGGCTCAAAATCCATTTCTTCTAAAACATTTTCAAAATGGGCGCACATGGCTTCAAATTCTTTAAAGTCAACCGTTTTGTATTTTCCTGTCAAGCTGGCGCCCGAGAGTTCGTAAACCATAATGCCGACCGCGTGAGACAAATTCATCACCGGATAAATGTGAGACGACGGAACGGTGGCAATCATGGAGCAAAAAGAGAGTTCGTCATTCGTAAAACCGATATCTTCTCTGCCGAACAAAAGCGCGAATTTCGTTTCCTTATGAAATTCTTCCATTTTTTCTCTCAAAATGCCGGGCGTGAGTGCCGGCGTTCGAATGTGGTCGCAGCCTTTTTGAGCGCGCATTCCGGTTGTTCCGATAACAACATCGCAGCCCGACACGGCTTCTTCAATCGTAGAACATGTTTCCGCGTTTAATAAAACGTCAATCGCGTGAGACGACATCGCTCGAGCTTCACCTTCAAGCGGACACGGGTTGACCAAATAAAGTTCTAAAAACCCGAAATTTTTCATAATTCGGCAAACGGATCCGACATTTCCTTGATAAAGCGGCTCAACCAAAACAATACGCAAATTCGGGAATTTGTCAGGTTCTTTCGTTTTGATTTTCTTTGTTTTTGCTTCCGCTTCTTTCGTTTTGAATTTCTTTGTTTCTGTTTTTTCGGTTTCTTTTATTTTTTTTACCATTTTCTTTTTTTCTTTTTTATTTTTTGAATCATCAGGCATACTTGTTCAAAGAACAATTCTCTATTTTATTATTTTGTTTTAATATCTTTTTTGACATTCTTTTTAATATTCTTTTTAATATTCTTTTTAATATTTTTTTATTCTTTTTGTCTATTCATTTGTCATTCTTGCCATCTTCGTCCTTTTTTCGTTCTTATGAAATCTTTTTCCTTTTTCGAATTATTCTTCATTATTAATTATATTAAAAATGATTAAAGCCGAGGTTTTTTCATTCTGCAGAGTTATATTTTTTCAAAATAGTTGAGTGATAATGTTTAAATAGAATCGGTACAAAGTGCCTATATCTTTCAGCGGATTTTGCCGCATCAAGTCTTTTCTCTTTTTTAAAGAGCAGCGGCTTGGCAAAATTTATGCTTCGAACATTCGTTCGTTATATTAATTACAATTATTTGATTGACGTTGATCGGCATTTTATCATAAATTATCATCACGAATTATCTCGGATTTTATATGCGTGCCGATTTTGTCTCATATTTGCTTTCAAAAAAATTATGGAGAATTAAGTAATGGATTATTTTTCAGGCCTTGCCGGTTACTCAATCACATTCATTGTTATGATGACTGTGTCATTTCTGGCTATCACCCTTCTCCTTGTCGGGCTTTATTTCAATGTCCGCAAATGGGGTCAGGGTTCTCTTGAATGGGGTGTTGACCCGACAGAGGGCGGAAACGGATTTATCGGAAGCATTGTCGTTTTCTGTAAAGCGTATTGGAAACAGCTTCGTGCACATTCCGTTCACCACGGTCAGCACATTTTAGAAACTTTGGTTTTTGATGTTCTTCTTCAAAGAAGAACGGCACGCGCAAGCCCGCTTCGCTGGTTTATGCACATTTTGATTTTCGTCGGCTGGATGGGTCTTTTCACTTTGTCCGGATTGATGTTTTCAGTTGAAATGATTCACATGATCGGTATTCCGTTCATTGAGCCGGAATTGTTCCGAGAATACTTACAGCTCCCGAATCAGCTTCTCGGTTATATGCTTTTGTTTGGTGTCGTCATTGCAATTGCACGCAGACTTTTCATCCCGAAAGTCCGTGAAAACACGAATTCTTACGACTCCATTTTGCTTGTGACGTTGACCATCGTTATCGTGACCGGTTTTATCGCTCACGCCGGCAGATATATCGCAATCGGTATCACTGACTTTACCGGTTATGATTTTATTTACCTTGATTATCTCTTTTGGACACTCGGCGGCTTAACACCGTTTTTAACATATGTCCAAGAAATCGCATTAACACACAGTGTTCTTGCGCTCTTCGTCGGTTTTGCATTCATTCCGTACAGCAAGTACCTCCACATGATTACAACGCCGTTGACAATGATCGTTAACAAAGGAGGCGAACATTAATGGCAAAAACACCTTCTCTTGAACTTAAAAACTTAACCGCTGTTCAGCTCATGGAAATTGACGGCTGTATGCGTTGCGGCGAATGTGCCGAATGGTGTCCGACTTACGAAGGTTCGGACTTTAAACCGGGTCTTTCCCCGCGTGATAAAATTTATCGCTGGAAACGTTTCGTTGACAAATCTTACGGAATGCGCGCAGCACTTTTTGGTCCGAAAACAATTCCCGAAGAAGAATTTGTTGAATTCAAAGACGATGTCCACGGCTGTACAACTTGCGGTATTTGCGCAACGGTGTGTGAGTCCGGCATCAACACCGTTGAACTTTGGGAAGCCATGCGCGCAAACCTTGTGAAGAGAGGCACAGGGCCTTACGGCAAACAGGGCACGATGCCAAAAATCATCAGCGACACTTTCAATGCGTACAATGAGCCCAAAGAAAACCGTTTGGTTTGGATTCCCGATGACGTAAAAATTGCCGACAAAGCCGATATCCTTTACTTTATGGGATGCACGGCCGGAATGAAACAAACCAATTTAG
This sequence comes from Methanimicrococcus sp., assembly GCA_034006575.1. Classification (GTDB taxonomy): domain Archaea; phylum Halobacteriota; class Methanosarcinia; order Methanosarcinales; family Methanosarcinaceae; genus Methanimicrococcus. The sequence goes on along the minus strand of JAVESN010000088.1, from coordinate 2,588 downwards.
CCGTTTCAACCGCACGTGTTTTAAACAAGCTCGGTGTCGAATTCTGTACGCTTGGGGAAGAAGAAGCTTGCTGCGGTTCCGTTTTAGTCAGAACCGGTCAGTATCACAAAGAAGATTTTATTGCCAAACGTTTGGCGCAATCCAACGTTGAAAAAATCAAAGAAAAAGGCGCAAAAATCGTTCTTTACGCTTGTTCGGGCTGTTTCCGCGCGTCTTTGATTGACTGGCCGAGACTTCTCGGGGAAGAAACGCCTTTTAAAGTGATGCACGTTTCTCAATTCCTTGCCGAAAAACTCGACAAAGGAGAAATTAAATGGGAGAAAAAACCATTTGATGAAGACAAAATCGTCACTTACCACGATCCGTGTCACTTGGGTCGTCACGTCGGCGTCTATGACGAACCGCGTAAAGTTCTTCAAAGCATGCCCGGTATGGAATATATCGAAATGGATCGCAGCAAAGCTTATCAGAGATGCTGCGGTGCAGGCGGCGGTGTAAAAGCCGGTATGCCCGAACTTGCGCTTTCAATTGCAAAAGCAAGAGTCGGCGATGCGATGGAAGTTCTTTACCCCGAAGGGAAAACACAAACAAACGTTTTCGCTCAAGCTTGTCCGTTCTGTAAAAGAAATATTTCCGATGGTCGCGACGCACTTTTGGCTGAAGAAAATGAAAAAGCAGATATCATCATTGAAGATATCATCGAAATCAGCGCCCGCGCGCTTGGTTTGAGCAACGTTAAAGATTAAATTTTAAATTAAATTGTGAAACGATTTTAAATCGTTTTACTTTTTATTTGTTTTATTATTTTGCTTCATTTCGATTTTTTTGTGAACGATAGCGTTTTCAATAAAATCGGAAAATTGCGGATTCACACCATAAATATCAAATAATCACTTCTTGTTTTTTCATTATTCATTTTTTAAAATCAAATCTCGGTTTCGCTGTTTATACATTTTTTGAAACAGAAATAAATAAGTGGCAATAACAACAGCAAAATAATAGCATGGCAGCAGCAAAATAATAGCATGGCAGCAGCAAAATAATAGCAATGGCAGCAGCAAAATAATAGCAATGGCAGCAGCAAAATAATAACAAAAGCAGCAGTAAAATAATAGCAATGAACAAGATATATAACTTAATAATTAATAAAAACAGGAATTCAATTGTTAAAAACAAAAAAAGAAAAAGACAATTATTGCAAATTGTCTTTATTATATTCTTGAATGGATTTAAAGGTCATTTCTTTTTCTTTGGCGGCAGTAATTGCTTTTCCGGAAATTTTGGCGCTTTGAAGCGTTGTGATGTACGGAACGCCAAAGTCCACCGCCGCTCTTCGGATTCTTGAACCGTCACGGCGCGCTTTTGTTTTTTCTGTCGGCGTGTTGATGATGAGATTGACTTCATTCTTTCTGACGCGATCAATCACGTTCGGATTGCCTTCATGGACTTTTAAGACGATGTCCATTGAAACACCGTTCTTTTCCATGAATTCGGCGGTTCCCATCGTTCCGATCATTTTTAAGCCGGCGGCAGACATCTCTTTGGCGACTTCGAGCATTTCTTCTTTGTCTTTATCGCGAATGGACATAAAAACCGTTCCTTCAAGCGGCAGTTTATTATCGGCGGCCATTTCCGCTTTATAAAATGCCAAATCATAATCGTAATCAATGCCCATCACTTCGCCCGTACTTTTCATTTCAGGACTCAAAAGCGGATCTGCGCCCGGCAGTTTGTCAAACGGTAAAATGACTTCTTTAACAGCGACATGTTTTATTTGAGGCTCTTTCTCTGAAATATATCCTTGTTCTTTCAAAGATTTGCCAATCATGACTTTTGCAGCGATTTTGGCAAGCGGGACTCCGATAGCTTTTGAAACGAACGGAACCGTTCGGCTGGAGCGCGGATTGGCTTCTAAAACATAAACCTTGCCGTTTTGCTCTGCCATCTGGATGTTGACCATTCCTTTAACATTTAATCCGAGAGCGATTTTTCGAGTATATTCTCTGACTATTTTTAATATGTCTTCCGATAACGTTTGCGGCGGAATCACGCAAGCCGAATCGCCCGAATGAATTCCGGCTTCCTCTATGTGTTCCATAATGGCGCCGATAAACACATCCGTTCCGTCACAAACCGCGTCCACATCAATTTCACGAGCGCCTTCTAAGAAGCTGTCAATGAGAATCGGGTGATCGGCAGTGACTCGAACCGCTTCTTTGATATATTTTTCAAGCTCGTCTTGGTCATAGACGATTTCCATTGCGCGTCCGCCGAGAACATAAGACGGGCGAACCAAAACAGGATATCCGATTCTGTCTGCAATTTCAAACGCTTTCTTCTCAGACGTTGCGTACCCGGCTTCCGGCTGTAAAATGCCCAACTGATTCATCAAGATATTAAATCGTTCACGGTCTTCGGCCATGTCCATGTTTTCCGGCGACGTTCCCAATATTTGAGTCTCCATGCCGCGTCTTTTTAATTCTTTTTCAAGCGGCATCGCCAAATTGACGGACGTTTGCCCGCCGAATTGAATTAATAAGCCGGACGGATTCTCTTTTTCAATCACGTTCATGACATCTTCCAACGTC
>JAVESN010000008.1:0-30327 GCA_034006575.1 Methanimicrococcus sp. | reverse complement strand
ATTTACAATTTTTTCACCTTGCAAAGCAAGGTAAAATTTTGAAAATCACCGCCGAAGTTTACCGAAACATCAGGTCACATATCAGTCAGGGAAAAAACTCCCGACTTCATTATTAGTAGATGAATGTCAATTCGCTGTAACGACCAAAATGAATCGTTAACGCGGAATTTGATATAATGAGCGCATCCTATATAAGAATTTTGATTCACAGACCAAAATTCAAAAAAGCACCGGACAAATAAAATCCGTACTTAACATGAAATGCCTCTTAACTCAATTGAAGTCTTAGAAAGCTTCTGATTGAGCGAATCCAAAGAATACTGCATTTTGTATATAAAGGTTTTGAGTCCGCGCTGAAAATTGAACAAAAGTGCAAAAATAAAAAGACTAAAAAATAAAAAGAGACATAACATTTAAACATGAAAACAAATATTCTTACATAAAAGTACGGATAATAAAAAGAATTGAATGAATTGAACGAATTGAATGAATTCGTTTAATACATGCGATTGTATATGATAATGAAACGAACAAAAAAAACGGGTAATAAAAAATTCCGACCCTTACAGACATAAAAATTATAAAATAAATACAGAAACGATAAACATGAGTACATTTAAAAATAAAAAACCGGTGCGTAGAGGACCGGCCCCCCAAGAAGGCGAACAAATTATTCGCGTCAGAATCCCAAAAAAGGAAGAAAGAGAAGTGTTGGCGATTGTTGAAAACTTACTCGGCGCAAACCACCTCAGACTCAGATGCATGGACGGCGTTGTCCGTTTGGGCCGCATTCCGGGCTCCATGAAAAAGAAGATATGGATTCACGAAGGAGACGTTGTCATTGCGGTCCCGTGGGACTTTCAGGATGAAAAAGCGGATATCATATGGAAATACACAAGACCCCAAGTGGACTGGTTGGATAAAAGAGGATATTTGAGAACATAAATTATCAAATATAAATATTACACAAAATATTAATTTGGATTTTTAAAAGATAGCAAATTGAAAAATGGGTTATCGAAAATATTAAACGATTCGTTTAAATAAAAAAAGAATCGCGTTTAAACTTTTTTAAGAAAACGAAAAGATAAATAAAATTTAAAGATCCCCTCCGCTTCGATTTTTAGGTGACCGCATGAGTCAGAAAAAAATAGACAAACAGATGAAACAAATCGAACATAAACGTTCGAAAGACCGTGTATTTAAAAAAGACTCCTCGTTCCTGAAAACCGAAGAAAACGTATTTGATGTCCCGACATTAAAGCTTCTTTATTCATTTGTAAACAAAGGATTCATCAAAGAGCTGGGCGGATCCATCAGTACCGGAAAAGAAGCCAACGTGTTTTACGCGACAGGAAGTGAAGGCGAAGTCGCCGTCAAAATTTACCGAATCAATCCGAGCACATTTAACGCGATGGATCCGTATATATTAAAAGACCCGCGATTCACGCACATCCGCCGCAACCGAAAAGATATTATTTTTGCATGGACGCAAAAAGAGTTTCAAAATTTAATCCGGATTCAAAAAGCCGGAATCAGGTCCCCGAATCCGATTGTCTGTGACAGAAACGTATTAATTATGGAATTCATGGGCAAAAACGAAAAAGCGCATCCCTCTTTGAAAGAAATAAAAATGGAGCCGGAAGACGCGCTTCATTTTTATAATCAAGTGATTGAAAGTATGCGTCGGATGTATGTTCGCGCCTCGCTCGTCCATGCCGATTTAAGCGAATATAACATATTGGCGGATATTGAAAAAGAAGAAATTATCATCATTGACGTCGGGCAATCCGTCACATTAGACCACCCAAACGCCCGCGAATTCTTAATGCGCGATATTGAAAATATCAAAAAATTCTTTAAAAAATACAATATTGATGAAGAAACAAAAGTCATATTGGAGAAAATAAAACAGAAAAAGGAAGAAGACACCGTCGTCAATCCGGAAGAAACGACAGAAAATGTAACGAAAGAAACGATTGAAACGGAAAAAGAAACGGAGGAAATCAAATGACCCAATTTTTAAAAGTTCCCAAAGAAAGAATCGCAGTCATTATCGGCCCGAGCGGCAATACCAAAAAACAAATTGAAGAAAATGCGAAATTAAAATTAGAAATAGACAGCGATGACGGACGAATCGAGATAAAGGAAGAGGAAGACCCGATTGCAGCCATGCGCGCAATGGAAGTCATCAAAGCCATCGCCCGAGGATTTTCCCCCGAAAAAGCGATGGAACTTTTTTATGAAGATTTTTTAATGCTTGACATCATCGATTTATCGGAAGTGGCGTCCACTCCAAAAGAATTGGAGCGCCTTAAAGGCCGAATCATCGGACGGGAAGGAAAAACGCGAGAAATCGCCGAAAAACTCATTAACGTCAAAATATCGGTTTACGGAAAAACCGTCAGCATAATCGGATTTCCGGAACAAACCGCAATCATTCGAACCGCAGTTGATATGCTCGTTAACGGCGTCAATCACGGAACCGTTTACAGTTTCCTTGAAAAGAAACACGATGATTTGATTCGCGCGCAGTTGGATTCCATTGAGTTTCATAAAGAGGAAGAAGAATGAGAAATCATTCAAAACAACTTTTTTTCAAATATTTGACTCATTCTTTTTTAATCCGTTTTTATTTCTCGTTTTAAAAAACATGCGCGTTTTTGCGCCTTATGCGGGTGATTTTACAGGATTTGTGCTTGTGTTTTGACACTTTTACAACTTACCGAACGGTTTTTGTTTTTAATTTACCGTTGCCGGCGTTTTACATTTGCGATTTGAGAAAGAAAAAAAGAGAGAAGAAATGAAAAAAAAATTCACTTCTCATTAAATTTAGAAAAATCACCCTTAATTTTGCTGTTTAGCGCACCCTCATTTTTTAACGCGCCCGACGCTTTTTGCATTCAAGGAAACAAAGAGTTATTCCTCATCCTCTTCATCCGTATCGTCTTCTAAAATCATTTTGCCGTCCTCATCCGTTACCAGACCCGCGCCCGGCAAGAATTGTCCGCGCCCTTTTTTAGAAACGATTTGATCCCCGTCCCAAACCACGTCGCCGCGAGAAAGCGTCATCTCCGGGAAAATACCGTCCATTCCCTCATACGGCGTCCAATCGCAACGCGTGTGTAAATTTTTGGCTCGAATCGGAACAACGTTTTTGGGATTAAAAAAAAGCAAATCGGCGTCAAACCCTTCGCCCATGAATCCTTTATTGAGACGGGCCAAACCAAAAATCGCCGCCGGATTTCGGCTTGTCACGTCAATGACGCGTTCCAGCGTAAACATATTTTTACGAACGGCGGCCAGCATCAAAGGCATCAGCGTCTCAACGCCGGGAACTCCGGACGGTGCGGAGCACATGGCCGTGTCTTTTTCATAGTGCATGTGCGGCGCGTGGTCGGACGCGACAATGTCGATTAAACCGGAATTCAACGCTTGAATCATAAAGGCGGCGTCATCGGAGGACCGAAGCGGCGGATTCATTTTGCCGAGCGTTTTGAGTTTGGGATAATCTCCGGTCGATAAAAACAAGTGATGCGGCGCAACTTCACAGGTGATTTTTCCGCTCTTTGAAGAAGGCGATTCTTTTTGCGCTTTTGAAATCAATCGAACCGCTTCGGGCGTGCTGGTGTGGCAAAAGTGAAGGCGTGCCGGCGTTTTCGCGTTTTTATTAATGTTTAAACAATCCAAAACGGCTTTTTCTTCACATTCGTTTGGACGAATGCGGGAATGAACATCGATTCCGGAATCGTTTTTAAGAAGTTCTTCATTTTCCAAACGAAGCGCCTCGTCTTCGGCATGAATGCAAGCAAGCGCGCCCAATTCTCCGATTTTAGAAAGAGCGCCGCCCAAGGTTTCTTGGCTGATGTTTAATCCGCCGGTGGATTCCGCCATGAAAATTTCTCCAAAAACGCTGACCCCGCGGCGCCAGAGATCTTTCAGATTTTCGATGTTGTTTGTAACGCCGCCGTTGATTCCAAAGTCAATGACGGATTTTTTTTTCGCGCGTTTGAATTTGAGAGAAAAACCGGTTTTGTCCGAAACGGGAGGAATCGTATTGGGGTGTTCCAAAACGGAAGTGATTCCGCCGGCGGCGGCCGAGCAGGAGCCGGAATACCAATCCTCTTTGTAGGTCAGACCGGGGTCTCGGAAATGGACGTGAACGTCAATGCCGCCCGGAATGACAACGTTGTTTTTCGCATCGATTCGATCATCGTAAGAAGAAACGCGAAATTCCTTTGCGATTCCTTTGATTTTGCCGTCCTCGATTAAGATTTCAGCCGGCACCAGCCGACCGTCTTGAAGGACGCGCGCATTTTGAATGAGAACATCAAGCATAAACAAACATTGGCGTTCAAGTTAAATAAATTTCACCGCGTCAAAAATTAAAAAACGAAATAAGAGCAGAAATGAGAACGTCGTGTAACGGATACATTAATATGAGACATAGGAAATCTTTCAAATTGGAACGATTAATCGTTACAGTCGTTTCATAAAAGGAGGATAAAAAAATGATGTTTGATTTAACGGGACGCGTTGCCGTTGTTACCGGTGCGTCTTCGGGCCTTGGCGCCCAATTTGCAAAGGTGTTGGCCCAACAAGGGGCGGATTTGGTCGTTTTGGCGCGCCGCAGAGATAAATTGGAAACCGTTGCGGAAGAGATCCGAAAAACGGGACGCAAATGCCTTGTTGTGACGGCGGACGTTACAAAAACGGACGAGGTTAAAGCGGCTGTCGCGGAAGTGATAAAAGAGTACGGCCGTGTCGACATTTTAGTCAACAACGCCGGCGTCGGAACGATGGCTCCGGCGGAAACGTATCCGGACGAGACATGGAATAAAGAGATTGCCGTGGATTTGACCGGCGTATTTATTGTCGCGCGAGAGTTCGGTTCGGAAATGATTAAACAAAAATACGGCCGTATAATTAATATCGCCTCCATGTTTGGTATAATGGGATCCGCTCTTCAAAGCTCGGCGTATCATGCCGCAAAAGGCGGTGTCGTCAACCTGACGCGCGCGCTTGCGGCGGAATGGGCGCCGCACAATATCACCGTCAACGCGATTTGCCCCGGATTTTTCCCATCTGAGATGACGCAAAGCCTTTTTGAGACCGAAGATTTCCAAAATTATTTAAAAACGTTTGTCCCGATGCACCGCGGCGGACGTGACGGCGAATTAAATCCCGCGTTGATTTATTTGGCCTCCGATGAAGCCAGTTACACCACCGGTTCGATGGTCGTTGTGGACGGCGGACAAACCTGTATTTAAGACGGATGAATTCAAATCCGTTTTTTTATTTTTAGATTAAATCAAAAAGGATATATTGAACCGATTTGTATTATGAGCAATGATTTTTCAAATTCTTGATGCGGATTATAAGCTCCTCGGCGAGGATGAGCCGGTGATTCGGCTGTTTGGCAGAAGCGAGGACGGAGAAAGTGTTTGCTGTTTGGTTCCGGGTTTTGAGCCGTTTTTTTACGCAAAAAGCGCGGCGCCTGAAATCACGCAAAAAGAATTGTTGGAAAAATTTTCCCAAATTGTCCGTGTCGACATCGTGGATCGTTATGACCCGATCGGATATCAAACGAAAAAAACGCCGTATTTGAAAATTATCGTCAAAGCGCCTCGAAATGTTCCGGAAATTCGAGACGAGGTCTCCAAAATGCCGGGCGTCTCCGCGCTTTTTGAAAGCGACATTCTCTTTCGGAATCGTTTTTTAGTGGACATGAATTTGGGCGGTTTTCAGTGGGCGGAGGCTTTTGAGGACGAAACGCTGGACCGAACTCGTTTGATTGAGGAGATTCCGATAAAAGCGGACACGATTATTTGCACAAAGAGCGTTGCGCCGCTGGACCGGATTTCAAACGCACCGATGCGTTACCTTTCTTTTGATATTGAATGTTTGCCGGATGACGGCAACATGCCGACGCCTGAGAAGTCGCCGGTGATTTTGGTCAGTTTCTCTTTTGAGCCGGCTTGGAACGGAAAAAAAACCGTGGTTTATGTCGGAAAGCCCAAACCGGACGGTTTTAATTATGAAACGAACGACGCCGACGGCGATACGATTTGGCTTGAGAATGAAAGCGAACTTTTGGCAAAGACCTTTGAAACGATGAATGAGTATGATCCCGATTTTATTACGGGATACAATATTTCCGATTTTGATATTCCTTATTTGCTTCGCCGCTCGGATGTTTTAAAGAAGAGGGGCGCGGCGATTCGAACCGGAATTGCGCGAGACGGCAGCCCGGTTTATTCCAAAAAGTTCGGCTTAACCGTCAAAACGGAAATTACGGGGCGCATTGTGGCCGATGCGCTGCCGCTGATTCGCCGCAATTTCAGTTTAAAACAATACACGCTCAAAAATGCCGCAAAAGAATTGTTAGGCCGGGATAAACTGGACCTCCCGCCGGCGGAAATGGAAGAACATTGGGCGGACGGCGGAGAAAAGCTGGCGAAATTCGTCAATTATTCTCGAAGGGATTCGGAACTTGCCATGGAGCTTTTGCTTCATTTAAAAATACTGGACAAGTATGTCGCGTTGGCGCGCATCACCAATTCCGTGGTTCAAGAAACGCTTGACGGCGGGCAAACGTCGATGGTCGAGCAGGTCATGCTCAAAGAATACGGCAAACACGATCGTGTGATGCCTGTTAAACCGGACGGAGAGGAGTATGAAGAGCGCGACAGCGAAGACGAGCTTAAGGGCGGCGCCGTTTTGGACCCGGTTCGCGGGCTTCATGAAAATGTGATTGTGTTAGACTACAAATCCCTTTATCCGACGATTATGATGGCGCACAATTTGTGCTACACCACTCTTGTCAATGACATGCGTGATTTAGAGGCGCTCGGCTTAACGGAAAAAGACGTGGATGTGACGCCGACGGGCGGCATTTTCGTAAAGCAGGAGATTGTCAAGGGAATCGTTCCGGCCATTTTGGGAGACCTTTTGAATCGGCGGATGGAAACGAAACAATTGATGAAGCAAACGAAGGATGAACAAGAAATTCTCGCGCTTGACGCGACGCAGTTGGCTTTGAAGATTCTTTTAAACAGTTATTACGGGTACACCGGCTACGCGCGCGCTCGTCTTTACAGCATGGCGATGGCAAGTTCCGTGACAAGCATCGGCCGGGAGAATATCCTCAACACCGAGAGAATCATCACTCAGAAAATCGGCAAACTTTATATTTATGAGAATCGGGCGTGGCTTGAGGGGGAAATCAAAGAGGAGTTCACCAAAGCCGGAAAAACGATTGAATCTGATTTTGATTCCGGAAAGATTTCAGATTTGGACTCGGCCGTTATCGCCGGAGCGGTCAAGCTTGTTCGCCTTTCGGTCGTTTACGGGGATACGGACAGCGTTTTTATGCATTGCGCGTCCGAGACGGGGGAGGAATTATCGCCGGAACAATTTACGCTTGAGGACGCCGCGCTTGCCGGAACAAAAACCGCGTCGATTGTAACGGCGTCTCTTCCGGCGCCGATGGAGCTTGAGTTTGAAGCGGTCGCCAGGCGCGCGGTTTTGATTGCCAAGAAGAGATACGCTCAGTGGATTTTTGAGAGAAGCGGAGACGGATGGTCAAACAAGATTAAAGTCAAAGGGATGGAGACGGTTCGCCGGGATTGGTGCGAATTGACATCCGAGACGTTGTCGCGCGTTTTGGAATTGGTTTTGATAGAGGGAGATGTGGACGAGGCGATTAAGTATGTCCGCGACGTGACGAATGAGCTTCGAAATATGGATTTGAATAAGAATCCGGAATTTATCCAGAAATTGATTTTAACGAAAAATTATTCCAAGCGGATGGAGAGTTACAAGAACAAGCAGCCGCATTTGACGGTGGTTGAGAAGATTAAGTCTCGGACGGGAATTTCAACGCCAATCGGGACGCGGGTTCCGTTCGTCATTATTTCCGGTAAAGGGTTGTTTGTCGAACGCGCCGAAGACCCGGAATTCGTTTTAAAGCACAACATTCCGCTGGACACGGAGTATTACATTAAGAAACAGATTTTGCCGCCGGTCGAGCGCATTTTAGAGGTTTTCGGCGTCGACTCAGGTTTCTTAGACAAGTATCAGCAAAAAGGGCTTTTTGATTTCGGAGCGCCCGCCTCGCCGAAAAAAGCCGCCCCCGCATCGGACTTTAAGAAAGAGAAAGAAACGCCGGCGCCGATTCATTCGTTTGAAGACACGGGGCCGTCAAAAGCGTCCGCCTACAGAGAAGAAGCCGCCGAAGACGTGCCGGAAACATTTTCGGGCGATTTGCCAAAGGAATTTGAATCGAATGATTTACAAAATGAAAATGAAACGCCGGATTTATCAGAAACGATAGAGTCAAGCGCGGACACGGATTCCGGCTCTTCAAAAGAAGCGGCGGCAAAGACCGACAGGCCGGTTTTGAATAAGCCTCAAAAATCTTTATTTGATTTTTGAATTTCTTTTTTTAAAACATTGATTTCAAAGAGAAGAATCTCTCTAAAAATGAGAAGTTAAAAAAACAAAAAAAGAAAGATGCCCGGAGCGTGACTCGAACACGCGACCTCCAGATGTCTCAGGAATAAATTCCAAAAGACGCCATTTTTTCCCTATGAGTCTGGCGCCCCAACCGACTAGGCTATCCGGGCAATCGGATAGGATTCAAAATAGACATTTTGGTATTAAAAGATATTGATTGAAAAGAGGCGTTTTTGGAAAAAGGAACAAAAACCCGATGATCCAAAATTAAATGAATGGGTTACAGATTACAGCGGAAAAATGAAAAAATTAGAAAAAAAACAAAAAAACAAAAAAAACGATAAAGTAATGACCGATTAAATTGTAAAAAACAACTGAAATAAATATGTTTTGATTTTATTAAAAAGATAAAAAATGAATAGAACATAGACGGAATATATAATTTGCAATTAAAAGAAATTGCAGTGGAATTGACCTCGGCTATCCAAACGGATCAATTCCACACCTGATAGGCAAACAAATTAATTGACAAAAATAATTAAAATTTTTGATTGTTTGCCTATATTAAATATATAGGTGTTGAAAAAAATGAGAAAATGCATCATTTCATTATTTGTTTTAGTGCTTATTACATCCTTGTTTATTCCGGGAGTAATGGCTCAAGAAAATGAAAAAACCGTATTATTAGAAAACAATTTAATAAATAAACAAGATGTTTCAGAAGCGAAAAATCTTTCAGAGGAAGACAGGCTAGAAATCGAAAATATTGTGTATATTATGTTAGAATCAGAAGGTATTGTCATTGAAAACTTAGATTTAAGCAATTTGAAAATGTTAGAAACTTCTGAAAAATTAATATTGGACGGGGAAATTAAATATGACATTAAATCTGAATTGGGAGACATTAAGAAAAATAGTGCTTTGGACCGGAAAACAAAAATATATACAATATTAAACAAAACAGATATATCTATAACTACAGAATCTACAACAAATGACCAATATTATAGAATGGAGGTGAATAAAAATACAGATTCCGGAAATTATAATATTGAAGAAAAATTTATAATAGATGGTGTGACAAATGTATACAATAGTATAATTTTAACGAATTCTGAAGAAGATGAATTAAGAAAAAATTCAAATGAATTTGCAATATCCAAAGCTTCTTATACACCGATTCCCGGGTGGAATTATCCGCCGAGTAATCCGCCCTCTAATAGTATATCAGCATACCATAATGCAAAACTGAGTTCAGTAATAGCAGGAGGAAATATAGTAATCAGTATTGCTGCCGGATTAATTGGAGCGGGTCTTGGAGGTATTGTTGGATCCGGACTCAGTGCAATAATAGTTCAAGCATGTGTAAGTTTATATGAAGACTATTTGGCAAACCTTGGAGTTAATTCAACAAGTAATGCATATGTAGACTTTTATTATACAATTTATCCTCGCCCGGGATATAAAGCAAATCCTGCAATAGGATATGCATATCCGACTGCCCCAATTTATGTAGAAATATACAGATTTTATCATGTGGTTTAAATATTAAAATTGTGATAATTTTAAGAAATTATCATTATTATATTTTTTACACACGAAAATGATAAAAAGAATTGAAGGTGACATGTATGAACCTTACCGAACAAATACTCAAAAATAAAAAATCAATCATTTATACAGATATGGTCTTGTTTTTTGCCGCCGTTTTAATCGGATTTTATATGTTTTTTTCCGACTCATATTCCGCACTCTTATATTGGATAAGTTATGCTTTTTTACTTTCATCCTTGCTCCTTTCAGGAATATACGAACGATTCACGGAAAAACCAAAAAACAATAAAATAAAATGGGTGTTTTGGACGTTGCTTATTGTCATATTTTCAATAACGGTTGTTATAATATTGCCTCAATATCTTGCGCCATATCAAGAATCGTATTATAATTTCGCCTATTTGTGGTCATTTACATTCCTTTCTCAATTAATGGGAATCGGATTTATTCTTGCGTCCAAATACGCGGATAATGTTGCCGTCATGATTCAAAGAGAATGAATAAAAAAACGGATTTTTAATTAAATCTCAATTGTTTCGATTGACCTCCATTTTGCCGCTCGCGAGTGAGTGGTACACTTTTTTTGAACCGGTTTTTAGAAAAGCCGATAATTCTCATTTTGGATTAATTTTGATTGAGAGAGGATTTTTATTACAAAAACGAGATGGATATATATAAAAGAAAGAAGAAAAATAGAAAATGAGTTTTCAATTTTTTAAAAAATAGAATCGGAAGAGAGGAAATATTATGTCAAAAATCATCGGCTTTATGGGAAGCCCCAGGAAAGCGGGAAATACAAATTTATTGATGGAAAAAATGATGGCAAAGGCGATTGAGAACGGTCATGAAACGGAAATGGTTATTTTAAACAAAAAAAATATCGGATTTTGCGAGGCTTGTGATGTTTGTCATAAAACGGGAAACGGGTGCTTTAAAAAAGACGATATGCCGGAGCTCGGCAAAAAAATGAAAGAAGCCAACGTTTGGATTATCGGAACGCCGGTTTATTGGTGGGGGCCGACGGCTCAAATGAAAACGTTTACCGATCGGTGGTACGGTTTGCCGCGCGAAACGTTTCAAAATAAGAAAGCGATATTAGTCGTTCCGATGGAGGACACCGATGAAAGAACGGCGAGCCACGTGATTGGGATGTATCGGGACAGTTTTGATTATCTCGGCATCGAAGTGATTGACGTCGTGGTGGCGGGGGGCGTTTTAGAGGCGGGCGCCGTTTCGTTCGAGCCGGAGATGATTCAAAAAGCGGAAAACGCGATTTTGAAGATTTGATGAAAGACATGAAAAAAATCAAAAGAAAAACAAATAAAGATAAAAAAACAAAGGAAAAATAAAAGGCTTAAGGATTAAAAAACTTAAAAACCAAAAATTAAAGCTTAAAAATCAAAAATTAAAATTAAAAATATAAGGCGAAACGATGAGAATCAATCAGGAATCCATGGACATTATTTTTGACGAAGCGCGAACCCACACCTATTTTGAAAAAACGGAAATTTCGGATGAGTTGCTTATGCGTCTTTACGACACTTTAAAAATGGCGCCGACCTTGGCCAATTGCCAAGCCGGGCGCTTTGTTTTTGTCAGAAGTCCGGAAGCGAAGGAGAGACTGTTGCCGCACATGGACGAGAGCAACAAAAGAAAGGTGAAAGAAGCGGCCGCAACCGTCATCATCGCGGAGGACACGATGTTTTACGAAAACATGAATCGTTTGTATCCGCGCGGGAATTATGAAAAATATTTCAGAGAGAACGAATCGTTTTCCAAAACCACGGCTTATCAAAACAGTTGTTTACAAGGCGCTTATTTGATTATCGCCGCGCGCGCTTTGGGATTGGATTGCGGCCCGATGGGGGGCTTTAACAAAAAGGGTGTCGATGACGAGTTTTTCAAAGACGGAAGATGGAAATCAAATTTCTTGTGCAACCTGGGCGCGGGAAATAAAAGCAAATTGCACCCGAGGGATGAAAGATTGGATTTTAAAGAGGCGTGCCGAATTCTTTAATTTCATTTTTTAGATAAAACGAAACGGGTTGGCGATTTCGTTGAATTTTTTTTGAGAAGGTTTTGCAAAAAAACGGGCGGAATGAAAACATTTGATTTCAGACACACGTTCGTGAAAGCGTTCGAACGCATTTAAAAAATGCGGATGCGAGCGGCAAACTAAAACGCTGCGGCAATTGCAAACTAAAATGCAAACGCAAACAGCAAACTAAAAACGCAGCAGCAAATGTAAACGGCAAATAAAAAACAGATGAAGCAGCAAATAAAAAACAGAAAACGATTTTTTTTGATATTTGGGGTTGAATCCGCAAATTTCCGATTGTTTTTTGCTCGCTCCGCTTGCAAAAAAAATCGAAAATTAGCGGTCGTATTTGGGATTTTCAAAGACATCTAAAAAATGGAATTTGAAATTAAATAAATAAAACAAAAACAAAACAAAAACAAAACAAAAAAATAAAAAATGAAATGAATCAGTAACCGGTCGCGGTCGCCAATTCGATTAAAACGGCGGAGTCGGCGGTTCCGGTCACCGTCACAAACAAATCGTCTCCGATGGTCCACGCCAGCATGTATCGGCCGTATTGGGGCGCATCGTCGGTCTCGGCTTTGAATAAAACGGCGTCATGGCCGTTGATTTGAATCGTCGTGATGTTGCTGTTTGCGCCGTATTGTTCGACGTGGCTGTCTTTCATCATTTGGATGTAAGAAACGGCTGTTTTGGTGGTGTTTGCGATGCCGACGTTGTAATAGGTCAGAAAAATGGGCGTCTTTTCTTTTTCGTGAGTGTAAATGCCTTGATATCCGAAAATCGCATCTGTAACACCGATGTGTTGCCCGTGGGAGCGAACGCTCGCCGTGGATAAGAATGAAAGGGATGGCGGAACCGGGTCAACCAGAGTTAAATCGGCGTTAAACGCGGGAAGCGGGGTTTGGTTTGAGTCGGATGGATTTGTTATGTCGTCGGGGCTTGTGAGATTGGTCTCGCCCGCCAGGCAGCCGGAGAGAAAAACGGCTGAGATCAAGATGAGAAGAGAGAGGAGATATATTTTTTTCATAAAATCACCGATAAAGATGATAAGCTTTAATTATATAAAAAGGTTTGAATCGAATTGAGAACGGCGGCAAAAAGGGTTGTCAAAAAAACGACCGGTATAAAAACGGTTGGCGTAAAAACGGCTGGCGGCGACTTTAACAGCGCCGCTCTTGACGTCAAACAAAAAAATGTTTTTTAATTAAAAAAGCCCTTAGTCGGAATTAAAAAGAACAGCAATCGCACGGCTTGGGCGGCCGGAGGATTCCGACGGCTCCGTTTTGGCACGCTTTGGCGCATTTGAAACAATTCGGTCGACAAAGTTCGATATTCTCTAAAAAAACGGCGCCGGATTTTAAGGAGAGCAAATTGTCCGGACACGCGTAAACGCAAGCGCCGCAAAGGGAGCATCGGGATGTCGTGAATACGGGAAACCAATGTTTTGCCATGGTCATCAAGATTTAAAAAACAAAGACTCAAAATCTATTCAAAAAAACAAGAAAATACAAAGTAGAAATACAAAGTATAAAAAACGAAAAGGAAACGAGAAAATCTCGTTTCGATTAAATTTAAAGTTTAGACGCTTCCGCGATTGTTTTGATTTGGTCGTATGTCGCAGGGCCGTTAACGATAATGAGTTTGTCGCCGGCTGCCCAGGTCAAAACATATTTTTCCGAAGAAGTGCTGTCTTGTGAAACGGTTGTGAACAAAGTGGCGTCATGTCCGTTGATTTGGACGGTTGTCACGTTGTTTGTACCCGGATATTTTTCTTTGTGCGCGTCAATCATCGTTTGAACATAGGCTTTTGCCGTGCTGTTGTTTTCCGTTTGGTAAGCGGAGAGGTAAACATTTGAGTTGTTGACAGCATAATAGCCTGAAAAACCATTGAGCGCGTCCGTGACGCCGTTGATATTTTCTTGGTCGGCGGTAACGTTTTTAACGGCCAAAAGTTCAAAGCCGGACGGAACCGGATCGACGGTGACAAGGGTACCGTTAAATGTCGCGCTCGGCGTTGAGTTGTTTGTTGAATTATTTGTTGAATTGTTTGTTGTGTTGTTGCCGTTGTCGTTGTCCAAACAGCCGGAAACACCGACTGCGACGGCGAGGAAAGCAATCAACAAAACGAGTAAGATGCTTTTTTTCATGTGAATCACGATATTACTTTGATATTAATTTTAAGAATTTATGTTTTTAATTTTAACATCCCGGACCATTGATCCGAACCGAGCGGAAGTGTGCCGCCTTCGGTTTTTGGTTTATTTAAACCACCGTCTTCAGATATCATTTTTGAACCGAAATCATTTTGATTCGTAAAGTTTTCATTCGCGCTTTTGTTTTCAAGGGCCATTGCGGTTGCAACCAGCATGAAGAGCAAAACGACGATGATGAGCAGACTTTTTTTGCTCATATTAATTCCCCCTGAGTTCCTAATATTATCAAGCATGAAGATTTTCAACAATTGAAAATGAACCCCATTTAATCATGCCCGGTATACTGCAAAAAACGAGATTTCCCATATTAAAGCTTTTCGGTCTTCCCCCGTCAAAAACGCAATCTGTTACACGATATAACGATTAAGCGGTCGATAATTGACGACAAAAGCGAAAAATCAAAACACTCCAAAAAACCGACATCAAGAATCCCGAAAAAAAATCGAACCGAAAAACAAGGCCGCACCTTAAACGATTTGATAAAAGAATCAAAGAAAAAAATCAAAAAAATCAAAAGAAAACGAAATTAAAACAAACAAAAACAAAAGAATAAAACAAACCAAAATCAAAAGAAAACGAAATTAAGACAAAACAGAATCAAAAGAAAACGAAATTAAGACAAAACGAAATCAAAAGAAAAACAAAAGGATTAATAGAAAATGAAAATCAAAAAATAAGAAAAAAAGTAAAGGATTTCAAAAGAAATCCTCACTTAGTTAAATTGTTCACCGAATTTACGCTTGTTTTTTGTAAACCATGAAGTAGTAGGCAGCTCCTGCGATGATGATGATCAAGACAAGGATACCGACAACCAACTTCCAGTTTTGTGAAAACCATCCGGGTTCTTTGTCATCGGGTTGGTCCGGGACATCAGGTTCGGTGGGTGTAACGACCGGCGGTTCGGTGGGTGTTGTGGGCTCAGACGGGTCGACCGGCGGTTGCGGGTCAACAGGTGCGCTTCCTTCACCGACCTCAGCGTTGACGTAGAAGTAACCATATTTAGATGTGGTCGCATCATCAGCTGTCTTGAGATACATGTTGTTTGCGATTTGCTTGTCCATGTCTTCTTGGAGGGTCACATCGGATTCAGACTTGAATTGAAGTGCTTTGTCGCCCTTAATCGGACCAGAAGCAATAATTCCATCGTATTCAAGAATACCGAATTTGTCATCTGTCTTGAGTTCTTTTGCATTGACATAGTCCATGACCCAAAGACCTTCAATTTCAACAAGACTGTCTTGGGTGCCTTGGAAAACGTCTTTAACGTGAACTCTGAGAGTCTGGATGTTCTTTTCATTTAAGACAGTTGCTCTGAGAATCCAATCGCCACCATCGCTTCCACTGGTTGTGATAATACTTGAGTTAACTTCTTTACCGTCTTTGAAGAATTTAATGTATGCTTTGTTACCGTCAACATCTATTTGATCAATGATAAGAGAATATCCGTCGCCGAGTTCAAGAGTTGCACCGGTTTTTAAGGTATATTTATCATCATTGTCAATTGTGAGTTTTGCCATCTTTTCAGGTTTCATATCAGCACCTGAGGACAATGTACCATCTGTATTGACAACAGTTAGCGGAACATATTTTTCACCAAACAAACCCATTACATAGTATTTGTGAGTACCGGTAGCAACCCAGCTATCAGCAGCATAAGCAATTTGCTGCGGTTCAGTCACATAAATAAGGTCTCCCTCATTAATTTGTGTACCGGTGAGTGTGTAGTTCATTTCTTCTGTGTAGATGTTTTCATCAATATCATAGAAGAACGCTGCAAAGTTTTTGTAGGTAAATGGAACTACTGGAGCTGTTGTGTAATCAAAGATGTCACTGCGGATTTCATAAACGCCAGGTTCAGTGTATTCTTTTACGAGATAGAATTTGTCAGTACCTGTAGTACCATCAAATTCTTTTTCGGTTTTGAGTGTGATGTTTTTACCGAGGTCGGTAGAAAGATCAGCGGACAAAGCGATATCCTCGGCGAGATATTCCAATTTCGATGTGCCGATATTCTTGGCTTCGAATTTACCGTAGTCAACATCGGATTTGACTTCAAAGGCGTTCGGGTAGTCAATGAGCCAGTAACCTTCGATTTCAACAAGGCTTGATTCAGTTCCTTGGAAAACATCTTTCACGTGAACTCTGAAAACTTCGATATTCTTTTCGTTAAGAAGAGTCATATCGAGAATCCAATCGCCGCTTTTACTTCCATCGGTTGTGACGATGCTGGAGTTGATTTCTTTGCCGTCGTTCATGAGTTTGATGTAAGCTTTGTTACCGTCAACATCAATTTGATCAACGACTAAAGAGAAGCCGCTTCCGAGTTCGAGGGTCGCACCGGTTTTCAATGTGTATTTATCATCATTGTCGGCAATCAATTTTGCGATTTTATTTGCTTTAAAACCTGTGCCTGTGGATGTTAAGTTTTTAGGGCCAACTGCAACATAAGGTTCTGCAAAGAATCCGATGATTGCATAACCGACTGTGTCTGAACCATTCACCCATTTGTATTCAAAAGGTTGGAAATTCGGCTCAGTTTCATAAGTAATATCGATATTTGTTCCCGTTGTTCCATTAATATCAATAGTTAAAAGTTCGGTTTCTGTATCGTCGTTAAGGTTATAGTATAAACCGGCCCAGTTATAGGCATCGATTTCCCATGGCTCATTACCATCATCAAACTCGATGATTGTACTTCTAATCTCAACGGAGTCAGCGGCTGCTGCGGTTCCGACGAGAGCGAGAAGAACAAGTAATGCCACTAATATGTGTTTAAATTGCATTTATTTTTCCTCCATAAGTATATGGTAAACGCGGGTTTTGTTATTCGAGAGAACGATTCAACGAATTGTCGAAATGTGTTTGTCAATGAATGTGAAAGAGTTTTTCATGAATTCAATGAGAGTCACGAATACCCGAGCTTATACAGTGGGTAAAACTGAAAGAAGCTATATTAAACTTTTGTGGTCTCATATATCAAAAAGAAGGGGAAATTACACATTCAAACGATAAACGCGTCGATAATCGACGACATGAATTTTAAAGAGCAGTAAAGCTATAATTTGGTTTGAAGTTATCGGCGGAATGTGTTTTAAGTTCAAAACGATGCGTTTACAAACAATATAAGACAAAAAAGTCGATTTTTTTGAATTTATTTTGAAAAATGTCGTAAATTGATTTAATTCTGTCGATGAGAAAAAACGATGGAAAAAAAACAAGAACAAAAATAAAAATAAAAAAGTCGATTGGAAAAACATATTCAATCATATAGAACTGAAATATAAAACAGAAATATAGAACTGAAAAAAAACAATGGATAAACATATTGATTTTTAAAAAAACGATTTTGATAAATGCTTTGAAAAAAAATCTGAAAGTATGAATATTTATAAAAACGTCAAAGGCGTCAAAAGCATCAAAGGCGGCAAAACCGGCGGAAACGGAATTGATACAGATTTAAGTATCGTTGCCGAAAAGCGCGGAGTATTAGAAGAATACACGATTTTTTTAATCCCGTATACGGACCGAAAAGATTTGACGCCGGAAGAAAAGGTTTGTATCGGCAATTATCAGGATGTTCAATTTTGGAACCGGCAGAAAAATGATTGGAGCTTTCATATACCGAAAAATTGGAAAACAAAACCTTGGTGTTATGCTCTCAATTCCTGCTGCAGACATTTGTCTTTTTAGAACGGCCTGTCTGAAAAAGAAAGAATCTTGATTGAATCAAATATTCAAAATATTGACAGTGCCATTCAAAAAAGTAAAGCTGACAGAGAATATACAATATACAGAGGAATAAAAGATACAGATTGGCTGAAAGAGAAATATATCGGCGGCACATTTACTGAAAAAGCATTCGGAAGCTTTACATTAGACGTAAACAAAGCATTAGAATATTCAAATTTTGAAAACCCGATTGTATTACATTTTGAGATAAAAAAGGGAATGAACGTATTATACATGGATGAAAATGAAAGCGAAATGCTGCTCCCGAGAGATTTGACATATAAAATCAAAAAAATTGAAAAAATTTATTTAGAAGAAGGAAGAAAGGGATATATTGCATATTATATAATATTGAAGACAGAGGAGAATGAAAAACATGCAATCTGAATTTTTTG
The DNA here is from genome assembly GCA_034006575.1 of Methanimicrococcus sp. Taxonomy (GTDB): domain Archaea; phylum Halobacteriota; class Methanosarcinia; order Methanosarcinales; family Methanosarcinaceae; genus Methanimicrococcus. Next base: position 11,935 of record JAVESN010000008.1, on the reverse strand, counting down.
AAGAAATATATACTTATGTTGGACCGGCACCGGAACCGACACCGGAAGAAATAAAAGAAACGGAAGAAATGATAAAAAGAATGGACGAGGATTTCGAGCGCCAAATCAAAAGAATAAGAGCGGGAATTCGTTTGGATGGAACAAAATATGATGAAGAGGAACTTGTTGTCTTTAAATCAATATTTGGAGATAAGTAATATTTTTAAAATTCCATATCCGTAAATTATTATTTTAGAGGACAGACTTCAAATTTCTAAAATCATTTTAAATTTCATTAAATCGCGTTAAAGTTCGTTAAATTTGATGTTGTGTTTCTCTTCAAATTCGAGAAGCGGAATTCAAATCCTGAGTTCTTGAATATATTTTTGAAGAGAGTTGTTTGACAAATCAAAATAAGCGTCCTTTACAGGTAAACCTTCGTCAGTTATATCTTCAATTTTAAGTTTTAAACATTCGACTGATTCCGATTGTTAAGTGTTTCTTTTGAAAATAGAGATAATGTGCTCCAACTGTTTCTTTTTTACCATGTGTTCAATATTTAATGTTAGATTTAAAATAATTTATAAGGATTAATATAAAAAACGGAAATTATAGAATTGTTTTCGAATTAAACAATCGGAAAAGGCGGCATTTTTTGTTTGTGTTCGGCCGACTTCATTTTGGACAATACGAACGCGTATTGTTCTTTTGTCAAATGCGTTTCTTTTAAAATATCATCCGCAATCGGAGAATGAGAATCGTTTTCGTCAAAAGGATTGATTTTGTTTTTTTCGATTTCATAAAGCAGCGCGTCCAATTGGTCGTAGCGAAGACCGATGTCGATTTCATCGGATTGTTCGTCCCAAAAACCGGCGGAAGGCGTTTTTAAAAGGAAGCGTTCGGGCAGATTTAAAAAACGGGACAGCAACCGCACTTCCGTTTTGTACAAATCCGCGAGCGGGTCCAAATCAACGGCGCCGTCACCGTATTTCGTGAAATAGCCGATGAGGCGCTCCGTTTTATTTTTGGTGCCGACGACTAAAAAATTGTTCCGGTTCGCATAATAATAGAGCAAAGACATTCTTAAACGAGAAATCAAATTTCCGGAAGAAAGAATCAAATCGGAAGAATCGGAGGAATCCGGCGAGCCGGAGAAATCAAAACCCCCATCGGAAAAAGAAAAAGAAGATCGAGCCGCAAGAAAAACGGAGTTCAAATTGATTTTTTGAAGCGTTAACCCGAGACGGTCGCAAAGAAATTGAGCGTCGGAAAGATCCGTTGATTCGTAATCCGAATCGCCGGAAGAGTCTCCGGAATCGGCGTTGTAAAAGAAAATCGGATGAACGTTTTTCGCGCCGAGCGCCTTGACGCAAAGAAGCGCGGAAAGCGCGGAGTCGATTCCGCCGGAAAGGCCGAGAACGACACCGCCGGCTCCGGACGCCTGGACGTGCTTTGAGAGGAAGGACACGAGGGTTAACTCGGCCGACGCGGAATCGAAATTTGAAAAAGAAGCGGGAACCAAAAAGGGCAAAGAAGTCATAAGAAAGATGTTTGGAGGAGATAAGTCTTAAAGATTTTGATGAAAAATCAAAAGAGACGAAAGAAATAAATGAGAAAGAGCGCATCATATAAAACATTCATTCAAAGAAAAAAACGAGGGCGACCGTCTTTTTTAAACGGCGCCGCCGAAAATAAAAAGCGGGAAAAATATGAAAAAAAATACAATCATCGAATTTGAAGAGCCCGACACTCCGGTCCAAAAAAAACCGGAACTGGCGGATGAACTCCAAATGGAAGTGGAAAAAGTTTATCCGACCGACGAGTATGGAAAAGGAATTATACCGTTGACCGGCGAAGTTATTGAGATGCTGGGACTGACCGTCGGCGAGCCCGTTGAAATCGAGGGGGACCGAAAGACCGTTGCGCGCGTCTGGAAAGCGAATATATTGGACGGCGCGACCAACGAGACCGTTCGCATGGACACCTTCACCCGCTACAATGCAAAAGTCACCGTCGGCGACCGCGTCACTCTTCGAAAAGCAAAAGTGATTCCCGCAAAAAAAATAACCGTCGCCCCGCTGGAAGAAGAAAAGCTGATCTTAACCGCCGAAATCGAAGACCGAATCCGATACAACTTAAGAGAGCGCTATTTGGGAAAAGAAGACATCGTCCCCGTCCGAAAAGACGTGTTGGGCCTCAACGACGTCTCCCAGCCCGAAATGAAAAAGCAGACCGTCGAATTCATGGTCACGCAAGTCACGCCCTCCAAATCCCTCGTGATGGTCACGCAAGAAACCCAAATCTTGTTTGAAAAAAGCGCGGAAGGGTGCCGCAAAAAACACATCTCCTACGAAGACATCGGCGGTCTGGGCGACAAATTGACGGAAATCAAAGAAGCCGTCGAACTCCCGATGAAACAGCCCCGCCTCTTTAAAAAACTCAAAATCGCCCCCCCCAAAGGCTTAATCCTTCACGGAATTCCCGGAACCGGAAAGACGATTATCGCGCGCGCCGTTGCGGATGAAATCGGCGCGAATTTCTATTACGTCGCGGGCCCCGAAATCATGCGCGGCGGGTACGGGCAAAGCGAAGAAATAATCCGAAACATATTCTCAGAAGCCGCCAAAAACGCGCCGTCCCTCATATTCATCGACGAAATCGACTCCATCGCCCCCAAAAGAGAGGAGTCCGGCGAAATTGAAAGACGCATCGTCTCTCAGCTGCTCACCGTCATGGACGGCACCCTGGACACCACCCAAGTCTTTGTCATCGGCGCCACCAACCGCCTTCACTCCATCGACCCCGCCCTTCGCCGCCCGGGAAGATTTGACAGAGAAATTGAAATCGGCGCGCCCGACGCCGCCGGCCGAGAAGAGATCATACGAATTCACGCGCGTGCCATGCCCCTTGAAGGGTATCCGAAAATTCGAATCCTTGAAAACGCCCTTCAAAAAGCCAAAGAGCAAATGAAACGCAACATTGACGCCGGCGTAAAAGAAGAAGGAACCCTGGCGGCCGACAAAAACGCGGTTGCCGGCTACTCCAAAAAATGGACCGCCGCCAAAGAGCAATATGAAAACAACGCCAAGAACCTGTTCAAAGATCTCGCCGCCCAAACGCAAGGATTTGTCGGCGCCGACTTAGCCGCCCTTTGCCGAGAAGCCGCACTCAACGCCGTCAAAAGAATCGCGCCCACCGTTGACATGGATGAAAATTTAAGTGACGAAGTTTTAGAAACGATTATCGTCACCAATAAAGACTTCAAACGCGCGCTCTTGAAAAGCGAGCCGTCCGCCCTTCGCGAAATTTATGTCGAAATTCCGGAAATATCATGGAATGACATCGGCGGACTTGAAACCGTTAAAAAACAAATCATAGAAACCTTGGAATGGCCGCTGAAATATCCCGAAAAATTTGAACAATTCGGAATCGAGCCTTCCAAAGGCATTTTATTGTACGGCCCCCCCGGAACCGGAAAAACCATGCTCGCCCAAGCCGTCGCAAACGAATGCGAAACCAGTTTTATCAGCATCAAAAGCACGGAATTATTATTGAAATGGGTCGGCGAATCCGAAAAAGCCGTCAAAGAAATATTCAGAAAAGCCAAACAGGCCGCCCCGACAATCATATTCTTCGATGAAATCGACGCGTTTGCCGCCGCCCGCCAAAGCGGATCCGCCGGAACGAGATCCGTTGCGGAAAGCACCCTGAATCAAATGCTGGTTGAAATGGACGGAATCGACCGCTTAAAAGACGTATTTGTCGTTGCCGCAACCAACCGCCCCGACACATTAGACCCCGCGCTGATTCGCCCCGGCCGATTGGACCGAATGGTTTATGTCGGCGTCCCTGACTTTGCCGGCCGCAAATCTATTTTTGAAATTTACCTGAGAAAAACACCCCTGTCAAAAGACGTTCATATTGAAAAGCTTGCGGAACAGACCCCCGGCTACACCGGCGCGGACATCAAAGCCGTTTGCCGAGAAGCCGTCTTAAACGCCCTTCGCACAAACATGGACTCACAAGAGGTTACCGCCGCCGATTTCAAAGAAGCGTTGGAAATCGTTCGCCCGTCCGTCGGAGAAGAACTGAGTGAAAAATACGAAAAAATGGAGGAGTACATCAAACACAAAGACGAGCCCAAAGACGATTACTTCACCGCGTATAATTAAATATAAAAAACAAAACAACCAAAAAATAAGAAAAAAGAGCAAAAGAAACAAAAACGCGACAACATGAAAATATATATAAAATAAAAGAGAGTTAGTAAAAGATAAGAATTTTTATTCAATTCACTTTTTCACCATTCAAAGAGGAAAGAAAATGAAATATTACGCAAAGCGTTTGTTGGACAACAAAAAAATCATGTCGACCGATGCAAAAGAACTGGGAACGCTCGAAGATATTCACATCAACGCCAAAACCGGCGCGATTATGGATTTAATCATCACGCCGTCTGAGGGCGTGGATGTTTCGAAATACCAAAAAGAAGAAAACTACATATTAATTCCGTTTAACGCCGTCAGCGCCGTTAAAGATTACATCATCGTTGACAAAGACAAAGCCAAAACTTTTATGACGAGATAATTTCGTCATTCCTCTTTTTTATTTTAAATTTTTGGACGGAAGGCACCCGCTTGTTTTTACCAAAAACAACGATTTCTCGGTTTATTTATTTTTACCGCAAAACGTCCGATATCTTCAATTTATTTTCAATAAAATCTTCATTCATTAAACGGTCTTTTTTAATAGAAGAATCGTATTAAAGATTTCAATGACTCGTATAATTCCCGAAAATGAAAGATCAACGGAACCGCTGGATACCGAAAATATAATTCACCACCCGGACATGGAGCGTGCCAACGAATGGATTGTCACGGAATACGAAATCCCGTCGCGCAAAATCTGCGTCTTTGTCCCGTGCTCCAAAAAAAAGCCATACCATACAAGCCCGTCTCACCAAAAGTTTGACGAGATTATTTTTTCACACCTGAGAGAGCCCGACGTCCATATCGTAACTTTCGGAACCTGCGGCGTCGTCCCGAGAGAGCTGGATGTCGAGTATCCCTTTATGAATTACGCCTTTATGATGGGGCAATGCAACGTCGCCAAAGTCAAACGGGACTTTTTAAAAACCGAAACGAAGCGAATAGCGGAATATTTGGAAAAAACAAAAGACAATTACGAATACCGAATCGCGTACTGCATCGGCGACTTCCGGGAAGCGATGATTGCCGCCGCGCAAAAAACCCGAATCCCGGTTCATATCGTCCCGAATGACGAAACCATCCGCCGCAATCTTCAGCCGGAAAAAAAATTCATATACAATAGCCTCTCCTGCGCCGACTACCTCGCCGACTTCTCCGCCGCCGTTTCAAACGCGGCCGTTCAAACCAACCTCACAAGCTCCGCTCAAAAAAAGAATGAAGCCCCATGCGAAAATAAAGAAAATCATGACGAAGACATAGAATGGTATGATTTTTAAATTGAACAACGGAATTTAGAAGAAAAAACACCGTTATAATTTTCACTTTCTTTCGCTTTTACCTTATTTCTCTCATATTATAATCGAAACATTCAAATCCAATCCCTCAGTATAATATATAGGGGAAAAATCACAAGTTTTTCTAAAAATATGAAATATACGCAAGAGATAATGAAAAAATCAGGACTTTACAATTGGGGAATTTTTAAGTTTTGATTAAATTTTGAGCTCTCTTTCAATTCTGAGAACAATTCATTGATGTTATGGAGGTTACATCTAAATGAAGTCTTGTTTAGTCGATACAATCTTTTTATCCGATAAACGTAAAAACTTACTTTTATTGTTACTTGAAGGACCGCAAACGTCCGATGATATTAAAGACAAATTAAACGTGAATTGGGGGGCAATGATTCCCCAAATTAAAAAATTAGAAGAGTGGGATTTAATCGCAAGCAAAGACCGCGTTTACAGCTTAACGGACATGGGCCACGCCATCGCCAACAATTCCAAAAAACTTCTGAATCTTCTTTGCGTTTATGAAAACAATCACAAATATTGGGCAACGCACGACTTGTCCCGCATCCCTAAAAATCTTTTGGACCGAATCGGAGAGCTGGGTCCTTGCAAATTAATCGAGTCGGATTTGGCTCATGTTTTTGATGCGAACAAAGACGTTGTCGAAGCCATGGAGGACGCCTGTTTTTGTGCGACTTTATCCAATTTTTTCCAGCCCCAATACAATAAAATGTATAATACGATGATAAAAAACGGGTGCGATCTCAAATTAATTTACTCTCAATCCGTTTTTGACCGAATCCTTTCAGAATATATTTATGACGGCGTGTCCGAAACGGATGATGTGAAATTTTTGGATTGGAAAAACACGAAGTTTTTTGTCATACCGGACGGTCTCGGAATCACGGAAATATCCGTAACCGATAAAATCGTATTAATCGGATTATTTGACAATGACAACCGCTTTGACTCCCGATATATTTTAAGCTCGGGGGAAAGTGCCCAAAAATGGGGGCTTGAACTTTTTGAATATTTGTCAAAAGAAGCCCAACGGATTGAAACAAATATCAAAGATTGATATTTGCTTTCATTATTTCAATTTAAAAAATTATTCAAACCCGTCCGTCAACATTTTGCGGCACTTTTCTAAATCATCGGGCGTATTCACATTCATGGCCAATCGCGGATTATCGACAATATAATTATAATCCGGCTGTTCGTTATAAATATCGTCCGCGTCCAAAATATTAATTCCGGTCGGAACGATTAATTTCGTATTTTTATGAAAAACGGTATCGGGTCGGACCCCCATTTTTTTGCAAAGAGAAATCGGAACATAAACGGAAAGCGCCGGCTCTTCACAAGCGTCGTATTGTTTTAAAACCTCCTCAATGATGTTTGAACGAATCAACGGCAAATCACACATGACAACCATAATCGGCCCCGTAGCTCCCGCTTTTTGAATAGAGTAAATCATATCGCCGACATAATTGCCTTCCGCCGCTTCAATTAAATTCAATTCCGGATAGTTTTCCTCAATCAGCGTTTTTGTTTTCGGAGTGGCTTTTGTAACGGAAACATGAATTTGATCAATCCCCTCGGCACCCTTTAAAGCGTCAATGATGTAACCGATTAACGGTTGACCGTTTAAATCGATGCAAGATTTTTCCCCGCACCCCATGCGTTGAGCCAAACCGCCGGCCATAATTAAAGCGTCCAAAACATCCCTCCGTATAAGAAATACAATGTAAAAGCAACCGCCGCAATTGAAACAACGCGTCCGGCTTCATTGGCGACTCCGATACCGTCCCCGTTTAATCCGCCGAAATGCCGGTTGCTTATTTTCAATATAAAAAAAGCGGCAAAGGTTGACGCAATAACGCAGACAACCCCTAAAAATCCGAGCAAGAAAACGGAAAAGAAAAGCGTAAACACCAAACCGATGATAAAATTCTTTTTCGTTCCGCCGGCAATCGTCATTGCGCCGAGTCCTTCGCTAAAGGATTTTCCGAATGCCGCAATCGTCAGCATCGCTTGTTTTCCGTTCATTTCAGAAACCGCAACCGTAAGGCCGAGGATTAAAGCGGCGAGGAAAGGCGGACTCAAAAAAGACGAGCTTTCAAAAAAAGGCAAAATCACAGAAAAAACGCCGGCAAACGGAAGGGAAAAAAAATCAATCTCGACGGCCGTGTTTTCAAGAGCGATTAACGAGGAGTAAAAAGAAAGCATGAGAAGAACCGCAAAAGCGACGCCCCCGATTCCAAGCGACATGTCTTTGAGCGCTTTTCTTTTTTTTTCAAGCGAACCGTGCGCGGTCATTCCGTCCCCCATGTCTGAGACGCCGTCTAAATGATTGAACCAAATCAGACCGTAAACGGCAAGCATGATCGAAACGGCGGTCAGCGGCGACGGTAAAAGAATTTGCGCGACCAATGAAAAAAAACCGATGAATAATCCGAGACAAAGGCCGACTACGGGATACAAGTAAAGGCGTTTCATGAGCGCTTCAATCCCTTCCATGGTGATGCCGACCGGAATGACGGATAAGAATCCGAATCCGGCTTTAAAAGCTTGCCAAAACGTCATTTTTCCTCCTCCTTTTCAAAAAGGGCGCGCGAATACATATTTGCCGAAATTCCGCCGAGAAGCCCGCCGATGATGTCATCCGTAAACATGCCGAGATTTTTTAAAATACCGGGTTTGTTTTTATCGAATCGGACGAATTCAAATTTCCCTTTGCTGCCGCCGATGTATTCGGCAACGGCTTCCCCCAATATCTCATCGGCGATGATGAATGAAAGATCTTGCTCAAAAGATTTTTTGCTGAGCCCGGGGAGTTTTCCGCTTTTTCCTTCCCGCTCCAATAAAAACGCGGTATAGATTAAAAGCTGAAGATTTGAATCGCTGATGGCAAAATCAAATTCGCGTTTAAAAACCGTTCGAGCTTTTTCTTTTGTCTCGATTCCCGGATGCGGCACATAAAATTCCATTGCCGTGTTTTCTAAATCATCGTAAGTGATTCCGAATTCTTTAAAAAAATCCAATATGTTGATAACCGCCTCTTCTTCAATAACCGGCGGTTGATTTTTTTGAAAACCGTTTTGGATGTTTGATAACTTCAATTCTTTTCCCCTCTTTATTTTTCGAATTTTAAATTCCGATGATGTATCCGATTATTTTTATCGCCGCGCATCCGAACAATGCCGCAATCACGGAGGACATAATGACCAGCGCGGAAATGCGCATAATATCTTCAGACGTCGGATTTCGATATTCGTTTCCGATGACGTATTCTCCGGGTTTTTCAAACCGGACTTGAAGAACGCCTGATGCCGCCGCCATCGGCCATCCGGAATTCGGCGACAGCGTCACGTTATTTTCTTTAAACGCCTTTTTAAATCCGGCCGCCGGTTGAAAAGGCGTCATGTCTTGAATGACGAAGTTGGAAAACCCGGCTCCGGCCGCAATAAAAAGCGGCGAGACGCGGGCCGGAATCCAATTCAAAACATCGTCGAATTTGGCGGAAAACCACCCGAGATGCAAATATTTTTCGTTTTTGTATCCGACCATGGAATCCAGCGTGCTGGCCGCTTTAAAGGCGTATGCGGCCGGAAGTCCGAACGGTCCGAAAACGGCGTAAAACAAAATCGGCGTTAATATGGAATCAACGTAATTTTCCGAAACGGATTCCAAAACGGCCGAAATCATTTGCGTTTTATCGAGGCGGGTTGTGTCGCGGCTGACATACGCGATTAATTCCTGCCGCGCGGTCAAGATATCATTGTCCAGCTTTTTTTGAATTTCTTTGGCCGGCTGCGTCATGCATTTGATTGCGAAGGTGGCTTTTAAAAAGAAAGCTTGAATCAAAATGCCGAGCGCCGCCGGAACGAAAGGCAAATGCGAAACGACAACGACAAAAACAGCCGCCGCCGTAACGACACAAAGAACCGTCAACGCCATAAAAGTTCCGTAAATTTGACGATGCGTCTTTGGAGCTCTTTTTTTAAAAAATTCAATCAGCTTTCCGATCCAAACAACCGGATGAACGGCAGAAGACGGCTCGCCGAATAAAATATCCATTAAAACCGCCGTCAACAAAATTAAAACCAATTCGGTTGACGTATAGGTAAATGCTTCCGCAACAGATTGAAATAAGAATTGCAAAATCGTTCCTTCTTCTAAGACCATGCCATTTTCTCCGAGCAAACATCGGATTTCGAAAAATGAATTCAAAAAAATAATCGGATTTGAATTCGATTTAAATATCGATTGTTATTGAAATAATTGAAACTTGAATGTGAAATATTGAAACCGGGATATGTCAGTTATTGAAAAATTAAATGTGAAAGATATTGAAAAGCGAAACAGGTAAGTTATTGAAAATTTAAATGTTGAAAGGATTGAAATCGGAATATGACATTAAAATGTCGGGGGAAAAAGGATTCACCCGGATTAAAAGATCAGGCCTCCGTTTTCGTTTTTCTTTTAGAGTTTTTGGATTTTTGGGCGGACTCCTCTTTTATTTTTTGACACAACAAAAGCAATTGTTCGTCGTCTCTTCCTTCCAAGACGGGCAGCATGATTTCTTTCCATTCTTTTTTGAGAATTTCATCCGTGTCGCCGTCTTCCATCAACCCTTCCAGCATTTTTCCGACCACGGGTTGGCAGTGCGGGATATAACAATCAACGCAGCTCCAAACCTGCCCGCCTTTGGAACTTTGGATGTATTTGCCGCCGGTGCGCTCGTCTTTGCACGGATAGAACGGGCAGTAGCAAAACGTGCAGTCTTGTCCTTCAAAATGGCACGGGTAATATTCGCAGGTTTCGCGTTTGTTTTGAGTTTGCCCGCTTTTATGCGTTGTCAGCGCGGATTGAAGCTCGCTGTCCGCAAAGTCTTTTGCCCATTCGTCAAAAACGAGTGAAATCGTTTGGATAAAACGCTCGTTCTCGGGGCGGGTTCGAACGGCGATTCGAATGTAATTTTCATCCAATCCCTTAAAGGAGATGCAATTTCGGATTAAAATGCCGTTTTTCGCAAAGCGCTCCACCAATTCCGTGGATTTGACGGTGCGCTCACTGATATCGATTAACAAAAAGTTGGTTGTTGCCGCGCCCGGTTTGAATCCCCAAATTTTAGAGAGTTCGGTTTTTAAAAACCGGACTTCTTTTAAAATCAATTCCCGCGATTTTAAGAGGTAATCGCTGTGAACGCCGCCTTTCATCTCCAAAAACGCTGTCCCGACAAGTTCTTGAAGCGGACTGAGATTCCAGGACAAACGCGCGTTATTAAGGGCGGAAGCGATTTCCGGATGCGCGACCCCGAAGCCGAGCCGGATTCCCGGAATCCCGAAACATTTGGTCAAAGAACGCATGATAAAAATAAATTTACGATCGGCCGCCAAATCAAAAACCGTTTGATTCGGATCGGACAATTCGATAAACGCCTCGTCCATAAAAAGAACCGTTTCAGCCGTCTCGCATTTTTCCGACAAGCGAATTAAATCCTCACGGGAATAAAGAACGGCGGTCGGATTGTTCGGATTGCAAACAAACAATATTTTGGCGCCGATTTCTTGAAGCTCTTCTGTCGTAATCGTCTTTATTTTTTCCTGCGGCAAATGCACGATTTCGGCGTTTTGAATGCGGCATTGGACTTCATATTCCCCAAACGTCGGATACGGGATGATGACTTTATCCCCGTCATTTAAAACGCATTGGCAAAACAACCGGATAATTTCCGTAGAGCCGTTTCCCGGAATGATGTTCTCTTTGGTCAGACGAATATCGGAAACATTCGCCGAATTTAAAAAGGATGCCGCCGCGTTTCGAAACGCGTTATATCGATTGTCCGGATAATTGTAAGAGTCGGCGTATGCTTTTTTGACCAAACCCATATAGTCTAAACCGTATTCGGGATGATCGAACGGGGACATAAAAGGATTTAAATTGGCGCTGAAATCCAATATTTCATTTTCAAAAAGTCCGTATTTTTCAATACTCTCCTGAATTAATCCCCCGTGAAGACATCCTTGGAAATGTTGAATATGTTTTTTTAACGGATTCGGACTCATGGTTTATCTTCATGAAATTGGATTTTAACATATATTAAGCTGTTCATATGCTTCACTTTAATTGTTTTTTTATTGCGCGGCAATGTTATTTCCAAATCCAAAACTCCAATCCGCTTTAAAGATAAAGCCGAAAAATATATAAAAATTATATCCGTTTTTGCGCCGCCCGGGTTTTTATCGGGTACAAGATATAAACGGATTTTATATATTCGCCTTCCGTTTTTTCCGGATATTTTCAAGAATTTGTCGTTTGAGTATGATAGGGATGGATCGGATTTTTCAAAAAAACGTTTGAGTTTTTTGAACCTTTTGAACATTTTGAACTTTTTGAACCTTTTGGGCTTTTTGGAGCTTTTTGAACCTTTTGAGCTTTTTGAACCTTTTG
>JAVESN010000060.1:0-10434 GCA_034006575.1 Methanimicrococcus sp. | reverse complement strand
GATAGGGATGGATCGGATTTTTCAAAAAAACGTTTGAGTTTTTTGAACCTTTTGAACATTTTGAACTTTTTGAACCTTTTGGGCTTTTTGGAGCTTTTTGAACCTTTTGAGCTTTTTGAACCTTTTGAACATTTTGAAATTTTTGAGTTTTTGAGCTTTTTGGGATTTTTGAACCTTTTGAGCTTTTTGAACCTTTGAACTTTTTGAGCTTTTTGGAGCTTTTTGAACCTTTTGAACTTTTTGAACCTTTTGGGCTTTTTGAATTGGGCTTTTTGAATATTTTGAGCCTTTTGAATATTTTAAACACTTTGAGTTTTTTGTTTTTATCATAATGTCTTTATGAAAAGAAGCCGTTTTTTAATCATGAAACGTTTTTTTGGAATTGTATCAGACATTGACGGCACGGTAACGCATGACGACCGCAGGCTTTCGGCGGCGGCTTTGGAAGCGGCTCATTTTCTTTCCGGCAAAGTTCCAATCGTGTTGGCTTCCGGAAACACGTTTTGTTTTACACGAACGGTTTCTAAATTGATGGGAACGCGTTCTCCCGTGATTGCCGAAAACGGCGGCATTATCTTAATGTCTTATGACGGCGCCCCGATTTACATCGAGCCGAAAATGGATGAAATCCACGCCGCGCTTTTTCATTTAAAAAAACACTTTGATTTAACCGTTTTTGACAGCCGGGAAAGGATAACGGACGTCGCTTTCGCAAAAACCGTTGACAAAGAGAAAATATTGCCGCTTTTGTCGGATTTTTCGAATATTCATTTGGTGGACGCGGAATTCGCGTATCATTTAACGGATAAAAACATTTGCAAAGGAGACGCTCTTTGTAAAACGGCGAAATTGATGGGATTAAAGCCCAAAGACTTTGTCGCCGTCGGGGATTCCGACAACGATATTGATTTATTCCAAACGGCCGGGCTTTCTTTTGCCGTGGCGAACGCAACGAGCGCCGTTAAAAAAGAAGCGGATTACGTTTTAAAAAACAAATTTGGAGACGGCTTTTCCGAAATGGTTGAGTATTTGCTTTCAAACGACCTTTTAGAGCTTGAAAACGAAAAGCGGAATTTTTATTATTGATTTTAAAAAAAATGAAACCATAAAGAATAAAAGAAAGAGAAGAATAAAAGGCATTCATAACAAAAAATCGAGTGAGAGAGAAAATGTCGGGAATCAGATTGGGAATTGACGAAGCGGGAAAAGGGCCGGTCATCGGGCCGATGTGCATTGCCGGCGTTTGCGCGACCAAAGAGCAAGAAAATAAACTCAAGATATTGGGCGTGGACGACTCTAAAAAGATCACCCCCAAAAAAAGGGAACAACTGGCCGCGTCCATTCAAAAATATGTGACGGCTTGGTACGTTTACGAAGTTGAGCCCCATAAAATAGACGATTTGAGAAAAATAATGACCATGAATGAGATTATGGTTCTTTGTTTTTCAAAAGTCATGGAAGAGCTCTCCGCCCCGGAAGAAAAAGCGTTTGACATCGTTTATTTAGACGCGGCCGACGTCTCGGAAGAACGGTTCGCCCGCCGCGTTCATGACGAATATGAAAAAAGATTTCAAACGCGCGCCGACCAAATCGAGTACGTTTCAAAACATAAAGCCGACGCCGTCAGCCCGGTCGTTTCCGCCGCCTCCATTTTAGCCAAAACCCGCCGGGACGAATTGATTGAAGAAATCAAAAAAAAAGAAGGCGTTGACTTCGGAAGCGGATATCCGTCCGACCCCAAAACAAAACTCTTTTTAGAAAAATACGCAAAAGAGCACGGCGACTTTCCGGATTATGTCCGAAAATCTTGGAAAACTGCCGAAAATTTGCTTTAATTTTTTTATTCGGAAATCGGAAAGATGAAGGGCGATTTTGACGCGAATCGATAAAAAAAACAGACCGTCTTTCATTTAATTTTTAAAAAAAATGGAGGAAAGTTTTGCTGTTTGGCGCGGCGCGTTTTGCCGGCAACAGCGATTCGCATTTGCCGTTTTTATTTACGGTTTGCGTTTACGGTTTGCGTTTACGGTTTGCAGTTGCATTTTTCGATTTCATTTTTTTAGTCCGTTTTTATTTGTGAAATTAAATAAAAAATACAATTCAAATACTTTTTTAGAAATCCCAAATACGACCGCTAATTTTTCGATTTTTATTGTGAGCGGAGCGAACAAATAAAATCGGAAATTTGCGGATTCAACCAAAAATTATCAAATGAAAAATTACCATTTTTATTTTCGTTTAAATTTCCAATTTGCGGATTCAACCAAAAATTATCAAAAAAATATCGCTTTCTGTTTTTTAATTGCTGCTCGCATCTGCATTTTGAGTTGCCGCCTGCATTTGCTTTCTAGCTTGTCGATTGTCGCTGCGTTTTTAGTTTGCAGTTGCTGCTGCATTTTGAATTGCCGCCGGCATCTGCATCTTTTAAATATGTCCGAACTCCATCGCAAACGTGTGTCTGAAATCAAATGTTTCCACTCAGACTGCTTTTTGCAAAATGTTTTCAAAAATAATTCAAAAAATAGCCAACTCTTTCGTTTAATTTTTAAAAAATGGAACCTTGTTTTCGTGTTTGGCGCAGCGCTGTTTTGTTGCATCTGCCGTTTGCAGCTTGCATTTGCAGTTGCGGTTGGCAGTTGCGGTTTGATTTTGCTGCAGGATTTGCTTTTGCGAAAATTTTGCGGATTTAAAATTCGATTAAATCGACCGAAGAGCGTCCACCGGATTCATATCCGCCGCTCGCTTTGCCGGATACGCGCCCGCCAAAACGCCGATGGAAATTGAAATGACGATGGCCGCAACAATGGCGCCGTAAGAAAGAGACATGGAAATTCCGAGCAACGACGAGCCGATATAAGAAATTAAAAGCCCTAAAATCGTTCCGGCGATGCCGCCGATAACGCTGATAACGATTGATTCCGTAATGAACAGAATCAAAACGTCCGCCGAAGTGTACCCCAGCGCCTTGAGCGTTCCGATTTCTTTTGTCCGCTCCGTCACCGTGACAATCATAATATTCATAATGCCGACAGAACCGACAATTAAAGAAATGCCGCCGATAGCGATTAAAAACATTTGAAGCGTTTTTGTCATCGTGTTGATTTGTTCTAAAATTTCGACTTGATTCATCGTCGTAAACGGAAGCAAATCACTGTTGTTGAGATTGCGCTCCGAGACACCCAAATTTCGAGCCAGATTGCGTCGGATTTCCTCATCCGTTTCTTTAACGGTCTCGTCGGATTCCGTCATCGCGAACATATTGTGATAATCCTGTTGAGCCGTCATTTCTTTGAGAGTGGAAATCGGAACGTATATGCCGATGTTGGAATCGCTTCCTTGGACAATGCTTGTTTTTTCAGAGCCGCAAATGCCTTTGACTTTAAAAGTTCGCGTCACGTATTCTTTCGTCTCGACATTATAAACGGAAATCTCCACGGAACTGCGCGTCGTAATTTGATTTTTAAATTCTTCTTGCGCGATTTTTCTCCCGACCACCAGAGAAGACGTGTCTTGGTCGCTGATAAAAACGCCGTCCATCATCGGAACGGCGCCGATTTTCTGATAATCTTCCAAAACCCCGATTACTCGCAGCTCATGAGATTCCCCCATAAACGTCACCGTTCCCGTCGTTCCTAAAACCGGAGAAACGCCCGAAACCCCGCGCGTGTTTCGAACGACATCGACTTGCTGATCAAAGAACAGATTTTCTTTATGAGACAAAATCATAACGTAATTGGAGCCGCTGGAACTGATTTGGTCGGAGAAATAAGCCCCGAAACTGGCGCCCAGCGTAAACGTGGCAATCACGGCCGCAATTCCGATAATAATACCCAGAGCCGTCAAACCGGAACGAAGTTTAGAACTCTTTAAACTTTCAACCGCCATTTTGAGACAGTGGGAGAGAAGAATCATTTGAAAAACCTCATTAAATACTCCTCAACGCGTCTACCGGATTCATTTTCGCGGCCCTGTAAGACGGCTGGGCTCCCGCCAAAACGCCGACCGCAACAGACAGTCCGATCCCGATGAAAAGGCTTGAAAACGGAATCGACATGGAAAGCCCCATAAAAGACGCGCCGATATAAGCGACGAGCAAACCGATGAGGGTCCCGATGAGACCGCCGATGGAGCTGATAATAATGGATTCGACCACAAAAAGCATCAAAATATCTTTTGAAGAATATCCGAGCGCTTTAAGCGTTCCGATTTCGCGCGTTCTTTCCGTCACGGTGACAATCATAATATTCATAATGCCCACGGCTCCGACCACCAAAGAAATCCCGCCGATGCCCAACAAAAACATTTGCAAAGTATTCGTTAAAGTGCCGACAAGTTCCAAAACTTCGGCTTGATTGATGGTCATAAAAGGAACTTTTTCATCCTCGTCCAAATCCCTTTCGGAAACTCCCAAACTGCGGCCGAGCCGTTTTTTCATTTCGTCGTTGGTTTCATTGAGATTTTCGCGAGAGTCCGCCATCGCATAAATTTGTTGATAAGAAGTTTCACCGGTCATTTGCTTCATCGTATTTGACGGAATAGCAATCATCGTGTTTTCGGTGCCGCCCGTAATAAGATTCATTTCATCCGAGCCGAGGATACCGACCACTTTAAAAGTTTCCGTGACATACTCTTTGGAAGTCGAGTTGTAAAGCGTGATATCAATCGTGCTTCGAATACCGATTTCTTTTCGAAACTCTTCTTTTGAAATATTTTTTCCGATGACGGCCACATAAGAATCCGCGTCGGAAAACACGGAGCCGTCATAAATCGGAATCGATAAAATATCAATCATATCTTTTTCGGTTCCCGTCACCGTGAAATTTTTTTCTTCGTTCGCAAAAGAAATCACGCCCGTTTGCGATATCTCGGTTGCGACTCCCGTAATACCCGGGGTATTTCGAATAATATCCAATTGGGAATCCCCAAAAATATCCGGCTTAGACGCGGCGATAATAATGTAATTCGAGCCTTGGGTGTCCAATTCGTCCGAAAAATAATCGGTAAAACTGCTTCCGAGAGTAAAAGTCGCAATCACGGCCGCAATTCCGATAACGATTCCAAGAGCCGTCAATCCGGAGCGAAGCTTAGCGCTCTTTAAGCTTTCGGCAGCCATTTTAAAGCAGTAAGACAAACTGATCATTTCAATATCCCTTTGATTTCAGAAAAATGAAAACGCGAATTCGGAGAAGCAAATGAAAAACGATTTTGAGAAATTGACGTCGTGAGGCGAAAATCAATGAAGCGAAAATCGTTTTTTATGAGACTTTCTTTTTCAAAAACGTCTTTTCAAAAACGTCTTCCCAAAAACTTTCATTTCAGTTTCATTTCCAAAACTTTCATTTCAGTTTCATTTCCAAAACATCATTTCCAAAACATTATTTCCAAAACATTATTTCCAAAACATCATTTCCAAAACATCATTTCCAAAACATCATTTCCAAAACATCATCCCAAAACATTATTTCCAAAACATCGTTTCCAAAACATTATTTCCAAAACATCATTTCCAAAACATTATTTCCAAAACATCATTTCCAAAACATCATTTCCAAAACTTCATCCCAAAACTTCATTCCCAAAACGTCATTTCCAAAACTTCATTCCCAAAACGTCATTTTCAACGTCGTTCCCAAAACTTTCATTTCTTTTCGGTTTTTTTCGCCTTTCTATTTTCATTAAATTTGTCTTTTTGAATTTTTAAATAATCCGCCAAAGACATGTTCTTCTTTTTCTTAAGATAGAGATGAGAAGCGACGGCAATAATAATCAATAAAACAATCAAAAGGATGAAAAAAGAAAACAAACCGGAAGATTGTTTGACCGCGGGTCCGATATCAAGCGTGATGCTGTCTTCGTGCGCGTTGTCGCCGTTGTAATAAACCGCTTTAAATTTAACCGTGGAATCGCCGGCTCCTTGTGTAATGTTAAATTTGGCCGTGTACAAATCATCGGCTTTCATTTCCCCGATAACGTACTCCGTCGGGTAAAAAGACATGTTTTCCGCAATCGGAATAATAGAAACGCTGCGAACGGTTCCTTGATGGTTGTTGACAATATCGATTTCGATGGTTTTTCCAGCGATGGTATTTGAGACGGCTTTGGATTGAATGGATTTGATTCCGTCCGAATCCACTTTGATTTCAATGTTTCTTTTAATATTGTATTCATAAGAACTGCCGGTAACATTCAGCGTTAAAAGATAGGTGCCGTCGGCCGTATCCGCGGGAACACTGACGCGAAACGGAATGGAAATGTTGTCTCCCGGCGCGATAATTCCTAAATCGTTGACGGCTTCGCTTCTAACAATAATATTATCCTTGGAATAAAGGTCGGCAGATTGAATGCGCGCGTTTGTCATGTAAACGTTATTATTGGAAGTGGAAACCGTCGGGTTTGTGGCGTTGTTTTTAAGCGTGACCCAAAGGATGCCTTCGTCTCCCGGCATGAAAACTCCGGGATTGGAGGAGATGTTTTCAATAATTAATGTTCCGCGATTGTCGGTATCAACGATTCCGCCGACTCCGACCGTGAATTTTTGTTCAATCCACGCGCTGTTATTTCCTTCTTTATAGCGAACGGATAATTCGCGCGGCCCGTCCGGCGCGTCTTTTGCGACATACATGATGTATTCGTGATAGACTTTGGTTCCGGAATGGATGGTGGAATACGTTTTTGAAGATTCGGAAGAAGACGCCGAAAAAACGCCGTCGGACACGACTTGAATCGTCACGTTATTCGCGGGTCCGCTGCCGATATTTTCCGCCTGGATCCAAAAACGGATTTGCTGACCGGGTTGAGCCGGATACGGGGTTTGATCGACCAACGTGATTTTAAGCCCCGGCGCGGCCATTGAGACTCCCGAAAAAAGGGAGAAGAGGAGCAACACCACGAGAAGCGCATGAATCGCAGAGTAAAGAATTTTTTTTGACATGATTTCACCTGAACCGTCCGAAAAAAGAATCCCGGAAAAAGACATTGAAAATGAATCTATTGGATATAATGTATACCTGAAAATAAGATTTCAGTTTACATTTGAAGAATATATAGTTTATCATAAAATGTTTGATAATTTAAATAATATTGCACTTTTTCGCTTAAAATTATGAATAAAATAGAATGGAATTAAATATTTTTTTAAAAAAATTAATTCCTTTGAGTTTTTTGAGTCCTTTGAATTCTTTAAACTCTTTAATTCCATTAATTCTTTGAGTTTTTGATTCCATTGAGTTCTTTAAAATTTTTGAATTTTTTGACTCTTTGACACTTTTATTTTATTATTTGCCGCTTGTTTTGAGGATTGCGTTCTTTTTTAAAATTAAGTTCTTAAAAACGGTGCCCGGATTTTAAAAAATAAAAAAGGTCACAAATGACAGAATGTTCATAAATGGAAAATAAATAACTTGACCAAACATGGTTCGTCGGAACGAATATATCATACAAAGAAATAGGAATAAAGAGATATCAAAAAAATATAGAGTGTTGTATAAACGAAACAAATAATTCAAATTAAATGTGATAAATTATATACAATTTTATTTAATTTAAGAGGCGTGATATGAAAATTATAACTGCAAAAACAGTTTCAATATTATTATTTTTAATATGTACCGGCACATTTACGACTCAAACGATGGCCATTGAACCCGCCCCGCATTATGAGATATATAACAGGGGTGATTTAATACAAATAGAATATCAATCGGATCCGATAGCAGATTTTATTTTAATGAATGATATTGAAATCACGGATGATATTTGGCGGCCGATTGGTTCATCCAAACCTTTCAGCGGGAATTTTGAGGGAAACAATCACACCATTACATTTACAAAAGAGGTTACATTTCAACATCCGATCAATTCTCGATCAGATGAATTCGGATTATTCGGAAAGACAAAAGATGCAAATATTTCGAATTTAAATCTTGTATTTAACGGAAATGCGACCGGCGGCAACAACACGGGCGCACTTGTCGGGATTTTTAATTCAAGCCAAAATTCGATTGTGAATTGCACCGTTCAAAGCAGCAATCACACGATTTCCGGCAACAATAATGTCGGCGGCCTTATCGGCAATCTTGTCAATGGGAATATTGAAAACAGCTCATCTGATTTCTCCGTAAAAGCTGAGAAAAGTAATGCGGGCGGTCTGATCGGTTATGTATTACGCGGAAATATTTCAAATTCATACGCTGCGGGATCTGTTGAAGCAAACAAAAATGCCGGCGGTTTTATCGGCTATATTTCAGATAAAACAATCCTTCAAAACAGTACGGCAAACGGCTCGGTAAAACCCGCCGGAGAATTTGGAAATTTCATCGGCGACTGGGACGAAGAGTATAAACCGACTGTGATTGACTGTTATTATAACGACACAGAAGTTGACTTAGAGCCGGTTGATTTAGAACCGATACCGCAAAATAATAAATCTCTTTATTATGGAATGGCCATATGCGGAATTATTTTATTGATCGCGGCCGCGATTATAAGTTATTCCAAAAAGAAAAAGAATGAATAAAATCATATCAAATTATGATTTTAATTCTTTTTTAATTTAATTTTTAAAATAATTCGATTTTTAAAAAACGATAAACAAAAAAAACGAGAAACAAAAGATATAAAATATAAAATCATAACAAAAAGAATGACATTTCAAATCCAAAAAATAGAAACCGACCGAGACATTCGTTTTGTCGCCGATTTGGCAAAAACGGTTTGGACCGAATATTATGTGCCGCTCATCGGCGCGGCGCAAACGGAATATATGATTTCTGAATTTCAATCCTTTGAAAAAATCAAAGAATCTGTTTTTGAAAAAAATTATTATTACTTCGCCGTTTTTGATTTGGAAGAAAATCCGAGTTCGGCGGATTTAAAAACCGATGAATCCGACAATGAATCGAATGAAGATTCCGATAATGAATCAGATGAGGATTCTGATAATGAATCGGCTGATAATGAATCGGATGATATATCTGACAATGAATCGGATAAGGATTCCGATAATCCATTTTTCGCTTATATGGCTTTAAAGCCGGATGAGCGCGGCGTATTTCTCAGCAAAATTTATGTGAAAAAGGAAGCGCGCAATCGAGGAATCGCCAAAATGATGATGGATTTCGCGTTGGACTTTACAAAAGAAGAAATCCGAAAAAAAGAAAAGAAAAATCCGGAAACGAAGGGAAAAAAATCAAAACCGAATCGTTTCAGCCTTTGGTTAACCGTGAACAAAGGAAATATAAATTCCATCGAATTTTACAAAAAGAGAGGATTCGCCGTTGAGAAAGAAATGAAAACGGATATCGGAAACGGATTTTATATGGATGATTATTTAATGGCGTATTATTTGGATGAAAGGTCGTTTTGAGATATCCGAAATCGGCCGGCATAAAAACAAACCGGCAGTGAAAAAAATTAAGGAGTGACAAGATTTTCCATTGTCGCCAATTGTTCTTGATTCATGTGTAAAACGAATTCGGCGGCGGGAATATCCAACGTGATTTGCCCGTCTCGAATCGTAATGACACGGTCGGTTTGAACGGCCAATTCGTTGTTGTGCGTAATCATGATGATGGTTGCCCCGTTTTGATTGAGCTCTCTGAAATAATCCATAACCTCTTTACTCGTTTTGGAATCTAAGTTTCCGGTCGGCTCGTCCGCCAAAAGAATGGCCGGATTGTTGATAAGCGCGCGCGCGATTGCGACACGCTGGCTTTGTCCGCCGGAAAGTTCGGACGGTTTGTGTTTCATGCGCGCCTCAAGCCCGACCATTTTCAAAAGTTCTTTGGCTTTTTCAGGGTAGTTGATTCCTTCTTTTTTGCTGGCATAGGAGGGCAGCATGACATTTTCATAAGCCGTCAATCGCGGAATCAAATTGAACTGCTGGAAAATAAAACCGATTTCCATGCCGCGCAAATGCGCAAGCTCGTTGTCATCCAGCAGATTGATGTCTTGACCATTAACGGAAATTGTTCCCGAAGTCGGGCGGTCCAAACAGCCGAGCAAATTCATGAGCGTGCTTTTGCCGGAACCCGACGGACCGACAATGGAGACAAAATCCCCTTCAAACACTTGAAAATGAACGCCTTTTAAAATGGGAACTTCTTCTTCTCCCAAATAATAACTTTTATAAACATCATGAACGTCGACAACGACTTTTTTTGAATCGGGCAATTGGAAAAACTCCTTTCAATTTAGGGAATAAAAAAAGAGTGAAAACAAACAATTTAAACTTACCGATATGTCAACCTTATTTTTAAAAGAGAGTGACAGAAATTAAAGTATGAGAAACAATGAAAAACAAAGAGAAACGGCGAGAAATGAATTTATGACAATTCATTATATATAAAAAGAGAATGATATAGCCAATTTGAATAAACTGTTTCCTAAGAACAGGAGGAAAAGATATGATAAAAAAACCCGTTTTAAAATTATTGA
>JAVESN010000087.1:0-6842 GCA_034006575.1 Methanimicrococcus sp. | reverse complement strand
TCGGCTGTTATTTTTTGAACCTTTTCGTCCCAATCGGCCAGCTCGGCTTTTGTGTCAAATGTCGTTAAAGTGCCTTGACCGGAACCGTCGATGCGATACATCTCTCCGCCGCCGACCATGACGGAATCACCGGTTACTTTTGACGTGACCTCCACCGTCCCTTCAAAGACTTTTACGGTTGAAATCCCGTCAATTTCCTCGCAAATAAAAGTGGTCCCTCTCGCGCCGGCAATCGCTTGGCTCAATTCAACTTCCGCAGGGAGGCCCTCTACCATTCGTGTCAAATTGGTCCACATTCTTCCCGTGACTAAATAAAGCTTGGAGCGCTCTTTGATTTCCAGGTCAAGAACAATGGTGGTGTCTTCTTTCATGACATATGTCGACATGTCGCCGAAAGATATGATGGCGCCGCTGCGCCGGAGCGTTTTAACCCGGTCGTTGTGATAAAGCTCCATGCCGCCCCAAGCAAAAATATACGCGTCGTCATCTTCATCATCTTGACGCACATTAACATCGCCGTGCACGTCTCCAAGAACGCATTTTAATTGGAAAATTTCAGGGTGGGGAGGGGGACGCTTGTAAACAGGCTCTTTCCAATACTTTTTGGGCTTTTTCTCCACCGGTTTTATTTCAGCCGGCGCGCTGTCCGCCCGTTTCCATTCGTAAACATAATGCGTGCTCATCGGCACCCCTTGAAGAGTAAATTTCGTACGCAGCGCCATACGATCTCCTTCGCTTCCGGTTCCCAGCGACGCCGTCAACGTTTCATTGTAAGAAGAAGGCCTGTTCGGATCACTTGAAATAATTCTAAAAGCATTTTCCCCGTTCGCGTTCACAAACGCCCGATTCATACTCGTAATTCCGGTCGTGTCCCATCGATCAAAGTCTGCCATAGCAACGCTTCCAAACGCGATTTTGACGGTATCATCCTTCGTCTTAAAAAAAGACAACTTCAACGTTACCGGTTTATCGGGATATATGACATCGGGCATCCCGGAAAAGACGGCCTGCGACGCAAGAGTTCCGGCCAAACCGCGACCATCGTAATCCTTCCCTTCGTAAGTGACGCTCGCGATGTAATTCCCCCGAGAATAACTGTGACTGTACGAAGATGATTCATGAGAATCCGCCGTTTCCCATCCTTCGGCGTTTTCAAAATCCAATATCTCAACCAAAACCCAGGCGTATTCATCCTCTGCCGGCGCGGTATTCGCTGTCGACAAATACGGAAAACCGCTTAAGACAATAAACAGCACCAACAGGAGTATCCACTGATTTTTTTTCATATTTGTTCCTCTTTCAGATTCTTTATTTGAGCCGCGCCCCGGAAGTAAAAAACACCTCCGGGTGTCGAGACCCGATGATTTTGTTTTATTTTGTTTTATTTTATATTACCTTGTTTTATTTTATTTTATTTTATATTATTTTATATTACTTTGTTTTATTTTATTTTATATTACTTTGTTTTATTTTATTTTATATTACTTTGTTTTATTTTATTTTATATTACTTTGTTTTATTTTATTTGTTTTTATTTCGCGCGGCAATGAAAACGAAAAAAACGGCCGCTAAAAGGACAAGCATTATAAAAATAAATGCCGCGACCATAAGAACCATCGAAAACCCGCCGCTTTTGCGGGAAGGTTCTTTCATCGCTTCGGTTGTGACGTCGCGGACATAAGCGTCCCAATCGGCCAGCTCGGCTTTTGTGTCAAATGTCGTTAAAGTGCCTTGACCGGAACCGTCGATGCGATACATCTCTCCGCCGCCGACCATGACGGAATTGCCGGTTTCTTTTGACGTGACCTCCACCGTTCCTTCAAAGACTTTTACGGTTGAAATCCCGTCATTTTCTTCGCAGATAAAAGTGGTCCCTCTCGCGCCGGCAATCGCTTGGCTCATTTCGACTTCCAAACCGCCATCCTGTGTCATTCGCTTCAAGTTGGTCCAAAGATTTCCGGCAACCAAAGCGATTTTAGATTCTTTTTCGTTTTTTAAATCCATAACGATCGTACAATCTTCCTTCATGACAAAAGTCGACATGTCCGAAAAAGAAATAATACAGCCGCTTCGTGTCAGTGTTTTTACGCGGTCGTTGTGATAGAGTTGCATACCGCTCCAAGCAAAAATATACGCGTCGTCGTCTTCGTCGTTTTGGCGCACGTCCACCTCGCCGTATAAATCTCCGATTTTGCAAAGCCCTTCCGTCAAACCCGGTGCCGGCGGCGGGCGATGATAAACGAAAGGGTCCCGGCCGGAAAGGCCCTTAAAAGAGGAGTTTTGTGTCGATTCCGGTCTTGTCGGTTCCGCCGGCGCGTCTCCGGTATCCCAAACATAATCATAGCGCGCAAGACCCGCGTCCCCGCATCTCACATGCAAGCTGATGCGGTCACCGTCTTTATACCCTTTCGGAAAAGGAGCAAAAACCGTATAACTTTGGCTGCTCACAACGGTTTTCCCGTTTTCCCCGTAAACCGTCGGGGTGTAATTTCCGTCCTTGTCCTCCAAATAAATCGCGCGAGCGGTCCCGCCGCCAAAACCGATGTCCGAAGAATCGAGAGCCGCATAAATTTGAGCGCGGGGATAGTTGATGCCTTCGTGGATATACCCGTCGTTTTTGCCGGTCCAAACATAACTGTCAACCCGTATGGAAAGAGTAAGCTCAACAAGGCTTCCCTCCTTGTAATAAGAGTCCGGAGAATTCCAATTCATAGAAGCTTGAAAGGAATCCCCGCTGTCCGGATGTGTCGTTCGAATAGAGGCGCTTCCGTCGCTGACGCTTGTTATCGTATTTTTGGCGTCCGGCGGATCAAACAAGGCCGCTCCTTCAAGTTTCCACCCCCCCGTCGGAAGTCGCCGAGACGACGTTGCCGTATGAAACACCCGCCGTGAAAATAAAAACCAACAGAGTCACCGCCATAAATTTAAGAATAGATTTTGCCATAATAAAAATCTCCCGATATTGTTTATCCCCTTAAGCCGCGTATATTGCCGCCAAAAAAAGTATCTCTGATGAGATATTCTGTTGTATTTTCAGTCAAAATTTCAGTCAAATTTTTAATTATATTTTCAGTCAAATTTTCAGTTATATTTTCAATGACATCGCTCACGGTCTCACGCACATTTTGGAGAAACGAATGGCTCGTTCCGTCATCCGGCTCATAAAAATAAAATCCCGAACGATATCCGGCTCGGCCGTTTTGGATGATAACGAAATCATTCAAATATGACTCGTTTTGAACATTGTCGCCGCAATCAGGTCGTTTGGTTTTCGTATCGGTGTTCATAAAACATTTCACCTCCGATGAATGGTTTTAATCGAAATATTTCTGAAATAAAACAGCAAAACTAAATATTAATAGATATACATTATAATTTAAAAGATATAAATATTATTATTTTAAAAAATATTTGGATAAATAAAAAACGGAATGTGCGAGGAATGTGCGGGTATGAATTTTAATCAAATGGGAGCCGTTGATTTATTTCTTTTTAAAAGCGAATGATTTTTTACCGTTTAAGCAACCCCGTTTTACCGAATTAGTCTTTAAGCAACCCCGTTTTACCGAATTAGTTTTTAAGCAACCCCGTTTTACCGAATTAGTTTTTAAGCAACCCCGTTTTACCGAATTAGTTTTTAAGCAACCCCGCTTTACCGAATTAGTCTTTAAGCAACCCCGTTTTATCGAATTTGCCGCCCGCGTTCGTATTAAATCCATCGGAAATTTAATTTATTGCCCCCGTGTTTCCGATGTAATAAAAACGAGAACTCGTCCGGCTTATTCGATTCTGTTTTACATCAAACGTTTTCTCTCGGATGACTCAGAAAGAATTTTCGGATTTGACAGAAATTATATATCTATAATGTCGTTTGTTGTCTATTTTCCATTCGAAATAAGGGGGTCTTTCCCATAAGTTTTAATACCTTTACTTCTCTTGGATATTCTGTACAATTTAAAACGACCCATTCGTTTGAATCATCCGTTAAACTATTTAACCGATCTTTAAATTCAATGCCACGCGACGGATAAATGTCTTTAAAAATTTAAAAAACGGATGCTTCATAAGATTTCAAAAAACAAAAAAAACTATTTAAACGGCGCAAAACCCTTAAAAATATCTCCATCGGAAAAAGAGCGGAATATTCAATTTAAACGCCGAAATTTAAAAAACAAAAACACACATAATACCGGTTTCATTGATTTGGTCAAAAACGAATTATTTTCCCTACGTTTGATCGGCTCAGACCGTAAAGAAAAATAAATCGCATTCGGTTTGATTCCGTTTGCTTGGTGAATAAAAAATAATTAAAAAATAAAAAAATAAAAAAAATAAAGAAATAAAAAAAATAAAGAATAAATAAAAAGTGCTTAAGTCAAATATAAAAAACTTTAAGTCAAATATAAAAAACTTAATCAAAAATGCCAAATATTTTATTCATATTTTTTATTTTAATTTATTTTATTTTTTGTTTGCCTGATCAATCTCCCGGAGATTAATGAATATGACAAGCTCCCTAAACAAATTATTTGAACGCCTTCTTGAAAATGAATCCATTTTCAAAGACAAGGAAGTTCTCAGACATTCATATACGCCGGACGTTTTGGTTCATCGAGATGAACAAACGGAAGAATTGGCGATGATATTGGTTTCCGCTCTTCGGGGGGAAACACCTTCAAACATCTTGATTTACGGAAAAACCGGAACCGGTAAAACGGCCGTGACGCGATACGTCGGAAAAGAACTCGAAAACATGAGTGAAAAAATGGGCGTCAAGTGTTCGGTCATTTACGTCAATTGCGAAGTCATCGATACGCAATATCGGCTTTTGGCAAATTTGGCCAGGCATTTCGGAGAAGACATTCCGATGACCGGATGGCCGACGGACCAGGTTTTTCAAAAGTTTAAAGATGCTTTGGACGCCAAAGAACAAGTTCTTATCGTGATTTTGGATGAAATCGATAAACTTGTTAAAAAGGGCGACGATGTGCTTTACAATTTGTCGCGCATGAACTCCAATTTAAAACAAGCCCGTGTCAGCATCATCGGCGTTTCAAACGATTTGAAATTCACCGATTTTTTAGACCCGCGCGTTAAAAGTTCACTGGGCGAAGAAGAAATCATTTATCCGCCGTATGACGCGGACCAAATTCGAGATATTCTTTATCAGCGCGCTGCAATCGCTTACAATGAAAACGTGTTGGATAGCTCCGTGATTCCGCTTTGCGCGGCTTTGGCGGCCCAGGAACACGGGGATGCGCGCCGCGCTTTGGATTTGTTGCGCGTTTCCGGAGAAATTGCCGAGCGCCGGGAAGAAAAAGTGGTTAAAGAAATGCATGTTCGAAACGCTCAAGACAAAATTGAAGTGGATCGCGTCGTAGAGGTGGTTCGAACTTTGCCGACGCAATCTAAATTGGTTTTATTCAGCATCGTTTCTTTAAACATCAGCGCTCAAAACCAAAAGCTTTCTCCGCAAAGCATTACGACGGGGGAAGTTTATAATATTTACAGAAAGTTTTGTAAAACGGTTGATTTGGATATTTTAACTCAGCGCCGTGTGACGGATTTAATGTCGGAATTGGATATGCTCGGCATTATCAATGCAATCGTTGTCAGTAAAGGACGATACGGCCGAACAAAAGAAATATCGTTATCCGTTCCCGTTAAAAACACGTATGACGTTCTTTTAGAAGATTATAAATTAATACCGCTTCAAAACTACAATCACAATGTGAAAATCGGATATTTTTGAGCTCGGTTTAAATTCAAACGATTCTTTCAACAAATGTTTTGAGCGTCTTAATTGATGAAAGTGTCTCTTTTTTCACTTTCGTCTCCCTTTTTTAAAAAAACAAACATTTTTATGATTCCGATTCCTTTTGTGATTTATGAAAAAAGGCTTTTTTCCGTTTCTCCTTCTGATTTCTGTGATGGCTTTCGTTTTTTTGAGCGGATGCTTAACAATATTTTCCGATTCGGATGACTCTTCAAATAATGAAACGGTTTTTGATGTTTTGAATCTTTACGAATTGAATATTTTTGTGCCAATCCTTGACGGAGAGGAGAAAGTTGTTGGATCCGGTTCTTATTTTGTCGATAAAAATTCTTCAAAAATACAGGTTGTTCGAGTGATTCAAAATCAAAAAGAGATTTCCCTTTTAAAGGACGACGGGTTTTTTTCTTTTGAAGAGCCGAAATATGAAGATGTTTGTTTTATTACGAGCTCGGATTTTTCAATGACAAACGACAGTATTTATGAGCTGGCAAAAAGTCCGGAAGTGCGGGAGTTGAATTATTCTTTAAAAAGTATAAACCGTTCTCCGACAATGAGTCTTGAAGAAAATTTCTCCGGTGTTTTGCTTTATACTTTTAATCCGGGCGGACAAGACAAATCCGTCACCGTGAATGACGGCGCCGAAGCGATTCAAATCATTTTGCCGGAAAACATCGCGACCGGAAATCGAGTCATCGGTACCGCCCGGCCGGCTTCCGATTCAACGGAGCAAGACGATCAAAATCGAACCGTTTTGAAATGGAATGAGCCCGCGGGGCTTGTCACCGTCAAATATTATGACGAAAACGTGCCGTTTTATTTGTTCATATCCGCTTTGATACTTTTGGGTACAATCGTCGCCGTTTTTGTTTGGTATCGATACAAAATTAAAAATCTCCAAACCATTACAAAATTAATCGACGACGAAAAATCCGGGTTTCGAAAACAAAGATAAATCCGGATACCAAAAACAAAGATAAATCCGGATACCAAAAACAAAGATAAATCCGGATACCAAAAACAAAGATAAATCCGGATACCAAAAACAAAGATAAATCCGGATACCGAA
>JAVESN010000113.1:0-3883 GCA_034006575.1 Methanimicrococcus sp. | reverse complement strand
AAAAAAAATATTTAATTAAATCAATCCGGAAACGATCGTTTTTATTAAATCAATGATATCTATTCCCGATATTTTCAAAACGACATAAGCACCGATGAATGTTCCAAGCATGCTGCCGACGTTTGTAAGCGCGGCGACGTAAATAACTTTGAAAAAGGAATTGTTGTTGAGCTCTTTAAATGTTTCCGCGTTCATCATTGTTTTCATGTCTTTTGTGGTCGGTTTTCTTATTCCCGCCTCCGAGAGGCCGGCAAACCAGCCGGCTGCGAGAAGCGGATTAATAGAAGTAAACCAAGACAGTAAAAAAGCAAGCGTTGCCGATTGAAATTTACCGCCCGCGAGTAACGCGCCGGCCGCGCTTAAAACACCGTTTATTAAAAACCAACTTCCAAACGCCAGCAAAAGCGTGTCAAACGTCATTTCCGGATACGTGATGATGGAATAAATAATATAAGCGAACGCCAGCAAAACCAAAGCGATAATGCCGTAACTGACAGCTTTCATGAGACTGAATCTTTTTTTGGGAATTACTTCCAAATCGGAGAGATTCGGGATTTTGGAGGGCTCGTTTAAATAATTCATAATTCCTTGACGATGGCCGGCGCCGATGACAACGATTATTTTTTTGCCTTTCCCGACAGTTTGAACCGTTCGAAGAATGTTTCCCGCCAAATACGCATCTCTCTCGTCGATGAGAACGGATGCGGCGGTCGGCGAGAGGTGGCGGAATTCTTCAATCATTGCCGTAACGACGTCTTGGTTGGTCATCGTGTTGATATCAAATTCAACTTCTTCTCCGTCTCCGAAAAGCGTTCCTTTGAGGATGGTGTAAGTCATTTTGAGTT
Organism: Methanimicrococcus sp.; assembly: GCA_034006575.1. Taxonomy (GTDB): domain Archaea; phylum Halobacteriota; class Methanosarcinia; order Methanosarcinales; family Methanosarcinaceae; genus Methanimicrococcus. Next base: position 3,038 of record JAVESN010000113.1, on the reverse strand, counting down.
TTTCGCCGAAACTCAATTTCGCTAAAAAACGTTTGAACGTGACTTGGATATCGCGGTCAATCAAAGCGATTCCGGCGCCGATTTCTTGAGCGCTTTTTACGGCCTCTTTCATTTCGGAACCGGGAGAAACGCCGAGCTGGTCCCCCATTTTCTTTTGGAAATACGCCAAAAAACCGTAAAGGAGATAATAAAAAGTTTGTCCCGGTTTTAAAATATCCTTAAAAGAAATTTCCGAATCGCCGGAATCGGGCTCCGTCATTCCCTTATATCGATTTTGATCCAATTCAATCGCGACGATATCCGGTTTTTCCCTTTGAATCGTTTCTCGGACTTCGCGAACGCTTTTTTCAGAAACGTGTGCCGTCCCGATAATAATAATTTGAGTCGGATTTAAAGAGTCGTCAAACTCACCCGAATCCGGAAAAACCGGAGTGATATCGATGAATTCGGAATGTTCGCCGGCATTTCCCGAAGAAAGCGGAGTCGCCGAGCCGGAATTGAAATCAATGACGGAAGGTTGATCGGAATCGGGGGCGGATGAGTTATCCGGATTGATATCAGGAGCCGATGATTTATCTGAATCGAAATCGGAATTGAAAGATGGACTGGAATCGAAATCCGGGTCAGAAGATCGATCCGAATCAAAATAAAGGTGAGACGGTTGACCGGAATCGGTCGGTTCCGAAAAAGGATGTGTGTATTCGTCGTCGTTTTTCATAGTATAAACCTGAACTGCCTAAATTTAATTATTTGAATTTACTTTCTTTAAAATACTTCTTATCTTATTTAAAGACATTTTGTTTTATTTTTTAAAATTTTTAGTTTTGGAAATAAATGGATTTTTAATTTAAGAAATGAATGAATTTTTTTGGAAAAAATGGATTTTTGGTGAATAAAATTATATTAAATTTTAAATATATATTTTGGAGGGAAGAGTTAAATAGTATTAAAAAAACGTCCATTATGAATAATTGATGGCTTTTGTTAAAATTGATTTTTTAATATTTGGTGATTTATTTTCAATATCAGAACAATTCAATTATTCGAATTTTCGGTATGAATTTAAAATTATTATTTGAAAAAGTCGGGCATAATTACAGGTTAATCATCCGATTTTTTCATTTAAGAAATTAAAAAATGAATCCAAAAAAAAAATAAGGTGATAGAAATGAAACTTGAAGGTAAAGTTGCCATTGTAACAGGATCGACTTCGGGAATGGGCCGGGAAACGGCAAAACAATTCGCCAAGGAAGGCGCAAAAGTCGTCGTTGTCGGCAGAAATGAAGACCGCGCAAAAGAAGTGGTGGATGAAATTAAAAAAGCGGGCGGCGAAGCGACATATGTCACCGTCGATATGACAAAAATAGACACATTGAAAAAAATTGTTGACAAAGCCGTTGACACGTACGGAACGGTCGACATTTTGTTCAACAACGCCGGCATGCTTTCCGTCACACCGATTTTGGATTTAAAATTGGAAGAATGGTATGATGTTTTTAATGTAAACGTGACAGCCCATCTTTATTTGACGCAGCTCGTCGCTCCAATTATGAAAAAGAAAGGAAAAGGAGTCATCATCAACACCTCCTCTGTTGCCGGATATGCGGCTCACCACGGATTTGCCGCTTATGTGACGACGAAACACGCAAACGAAGGTTTGACAAAATCAATGGCTCATGAATTGGGACCCGAAATCAGAGTCAACGCCATTGCGCCGGGCGCGATTCACACCGCGATGGTTGACAGCATCGGCGGACCCGACGTGTTAACCGGAATGATTCAAAACGCTCCTTTAAAAAGAATCGGCCAGCCAATTGATATCGCAACGGTTGCCGTTTTCCTGGCGTCGGATGATTCTTCATTCATCACCGGACAAAGCCTCAGAGTCGACGGCGGCTTTGACGTTTAAAAATAATTCAAAATATAAAAAAATGAAATCGGAATAATTCAATCGGATTATTTCAATTTCTTTTTCAAATTAGTTTTAATTTTTTCAAAAAAATAAATTCAATTTTTTTCAAAAAAATAATTTCAATTTTTTCAAAAAAATAATTTCAATTTTTTTTTCAAATTAATTTTAATTTTTTCAAAAAAATAAATTCAAATTAATTTTAATTATAAATTTTATTTTTATTTCAATCTTTTTTGAAACTTTCTTTAAGATAAATGGCCGTCATGAGGTCCGCTCTGGAGAGAATGCCGACCATATTCTTTTCTTCGTCTAAAACAATGAGGCGGCCGACTTTTTTCAGTCCCATTTCATTCAAAGCTTCCAGTCCGGTTGCTTCTTTGTCTATTGAAACTGATTCTTTCATGATGTCTTTGATTGTAAAAGCGTATCGTTCGGCTTCATTGACAAAACGGGCATCGTCCACCGTGACCATACCGATGACGTTTCCGTTTTTAACGACGGGATAGCCGGGATGCTTTTTTTGAAAAACGAATTGAATGAAATCATTCAAAGTCATGGATTCCTCAACGGTATCAACGGTTGTTGTCATAATCTCTTGAACGAAAATTTTTTCTAAAAGAGAGGTTGTTTTTAACATTTTCCCTTCTTCAGCTGCTGAAATATAGAGGAACAACGATAAAAGCGCGAGCCACCAATGTAATGTAAAAATGGAAATGATTGCCATAATTATGGCAAAATTTTTTCCGATTGAAACCGTTGTTTTTGTGGCTTCTTCATAGGATTGTTTTTGCGCGAGCCAAGCTCTCAAAACACGTCCGCCGTCCATCGGATAAATCGGCAGCAAATTAAAGATGCCGAGAACTAAATTCAACAGTCCGATTAGGAATAAAACGGTCGGAATGGAATTCAATAAAACCGAAACCCAACTTCCGATTGAAACGAAAGACTCGGGATCAACAACGCCGGATACGGATCCGAAAACGAAATAATTAATCGCCAAGAGAACGATACCGATTACAATATTAGAAAGCGGTCCGGCCAAAGAAATTTTTAATTCTTTGGAAGGAGAGACAAGTTCTTTATTTTTCGGATTTTCCATCACGGAAATTCCGCCAAAGAAAAACAA
>JAVESN010000126.1:0-2933 GCA_034006575.1 Methanimicrococcus sp. | reverse complement strand
TTAAAAAGATAATGGAAGAATTAAAAAGATAATGGAAGAATTAAAAAGATAATGGAAGAATTAAAAAGATAGCGGGATTTTTTTTCATTTAAGTTATTGTAATTTTGTGAAAATATGTAGGGTTTTTAAAATCTATATATTTTTATGTGTGTCTTTTTTTGTTCTTGTTTTTTAATTTTTTTCCAATGGAAATCATGGGGTCGGTCTGAATTTATTTTTAAAAATTTCCGGTGGAAATATTTTCAGAAATATGTTATAAATTTTAAACGCATTTTTTAAAAGTATATTTAAAAATTTGTTGAAATTTAAAACATTTTAATTCTGAAATATATTTTAATTAAAATAAATGATTTGATAAATGAATTTAATCATCTATCCACTTTAAAAGCTTCCTCCGCCGAGAAACCGCCGTGAACAACGGCGCTTATTCTTTTGGTAGTGCGAATCGGATCTTCGGATTGGAATACGTTTCTTCCGATGGCTACACCTTTGCCGCCGGCTTCAAGAGAGTCGGCAATCATTTGCAAAAGATTTAATTCGGATTCCATATGAGGACCGCCGGCGATAATGACCGGAATTGGAGTGCCTTTTACAATTTCTTTGAAAGAATCGATATCGCCGGTATAATTGGTTTTAACGATATCGGCACCGAGTTCGGCTGCCAAGCGCGCTGCGTGAGCGACAACGTCTTTTCCGAATTCGGATGTGATTTTGGGACCGCGCGGATAAACCATTGCCAGAAGAGGCATTCCCCACTCGTCGCATTTTTGAGCCACATGGCCGAAACCTCCGAGCATTTCCGGTTCGTCTTCCGCGCCGATATTCACATGAATTGAAACGGCATCTGCACCGACTTTAATGGCTTCTTCAACGGTTGTGACCAAAACTTTGTGGTTGACGTTCGGACCGATGGAAGTGGAAGCGGAAAGATGAATGATTAAACCGATATCGGTTCCGTATCGTCTGTGTCCGTGTTTGGCAAGTCCCATGTGGCCGAGAACAGCATTTGCCCCGCCCAACGCAACTTTGTCAACCGCATCCGGCAAATCCGTTAAACCTTTAATCGGGCCGACCCCGACACCATGATCCATCGGTGCAATAATTGTTCGGCCTGTGTCTTTTTTAATAAAACGCTCCATTCGAATAGATTTTCCAATCATGCTCATAATAAAACTTCCATTTTTTATTTTTATTAAAATTTAATAATAAAATAAATTATAAAGTACAGATAAATCCAATTTTTAGATACTTCTATTCATATTTAAATCTTTTAAAAAAAGGAGAAAAAAAAGTAAAAAATGAAGAATATAAAAAGAAACGGAAATGAATTTATGATTTTAAAAACCATTTTATGAATTTATGATTTTAAAAACCATTTTATGAATTTATGATTTTAAAAACCATTTTATAAATTAAAAATGAATTATTGATATCCTTCTTATATCGAAGTGAAAAACTTAAAGGGATAAAAAATTGTTTATTTTTTGACAAATTTTTTCTTTAAAGAGATCGTTTAATCCCAAAACGAGAATTCTGTCTTGCAGGATGTCGCTAAGGTCTTCATCCAATTCTTTTGTATCTTCTTCGTTCATAAAAGTCATTAAGACGGATTTTGAATTCTTTCCGGCAATTTGTTTTGTCCGGTGAAGAATTTCAAAACCTTTGGATTTGCATAAGCTTTGTGTTCTGTCGGTCGTGCATGAAATACCGCACAACTCATATCCTTTAATTAAAGCGATGTCGATTTCAAAATTTTTAGCCGCGGTTTGAACCAAAACGTTCAGATCCATTTGGATGTTTTCTTCTTCGGCTAAGTATTTTTGAAGAATCAAAAAAGCGTATTGCTCAAACCAGTGGCCGACGATGTATTTTCGGGTTTCTATTAATTTTGACATTTGTTTGTTGCTGATTTCCGTTCTCAAATTATATTTTCCGTTTTGTTCTTCAAGAAGGGAGTGTTCCGGCATTTCTTGATGAATTTTCATGAAAACGGTTCTTTTTAAAATCGAAGAAATCTCAAATATGTCGGGCAACAAATCGTTTAACATATTTTTGCCGTCGGCGGGGATGATTTTATACGGGTCCGGATAAACACAAAAGAAATGTTCGCGCCATTTCAAATAAGCGCAAAACGAATCCGGGTTTTGGATTTCTTCTAAAAATTCTTTAAAAAAATCAAGTGAAAAAGAAGATTGGCTCTGTTCGTCTTTTGAAATTTTGCCGTACCCGTGCAATTCAAAAAGATCCGTAAAATCAATTTTTACTTTATCGCCGAGAAAAACGGATTCGATTTCGTTTTGTTCTCGGCCGGGACCTTTTTTAAGAAGATTTCTGCGAGAATCAAAATAAGAAAAAGTGACGTTTTCTTTTAAAATTTCGTTAAACGTGGCGTAAGAATAAAGCGCCATCTCTTTTGTGCCGCCGGAATAATCCAAATGCGCTTTTGAGAGATAATTCGCATTTTTCGGATCATTCAGCAGATTCTTCACATCCGTCTCAATCGTAAAAGCGTCCATAATTCGAATCGGATGAAGAAAAATCGGAATACTTTTTCCTTTTTTTTCCAAAACCGATTTTAAATTAAAAGCGTACGGTTCGGTGCTTTGAATCCGATTCGCCAAATCCTCCGAGGAATGAATAAAATGAATCGACTTTAAATCGGCCGTATTTTCAAGAAAATAATCCGCGACAACATAATTGGAAAGCGGATTCGTTCCGATTAAAAGATAAAGATGCTCAATTTTTTTCACAAAAACACCGCAAAGATTGATGAAATGATATTCTGTTCTATAAAGTCCAATTTATTTAATAATTCTGTAAAATAAAGAAATCATAAAAAAGATTCGCTTTTTGATTCAATCAAAAAATGCGGTGGCAAAATAAACACGCGCGTCGTCCGCAATAAACTTCGTTTCCGTTTTTTCGGCAAAATT
>JAVESN010000097.1:0-5748 GCA_034006575.1 Methanimicrococcus sp. | reverse complement strand
TTTTTTCGTTATTTCTTCTTCCGTTAAATAACAGGCGGGATCGTCGCCCCAAACGTTTCCGGTGACGGCTTCGGCTCTGACGCGGAAGTTTCCGTTACAAACGGACAGCCATTGGCAGCGAGCGCATTTGGGCGCGTTTGCGCGCAATAAGTCTTTTCTGTCTTTTAAGCCGTTCATGAGGGGATCGCTTCTGTCCGTCCAAATTTCGGAAAACTTTCTTTCGCGGACGTTTCCAAAGGTGTAATGACGCCAAAATTGATCCGCGTGGACATCACCGTTCCAAGAAACGCAACCGATTCCGATTCCGGTAGAATTCCCTTGGTTCATTTCCAAAAGTTCGTAAACGTCGGCGGCGCGCTCGAGATTCTCTTTTAAAAGGCGGAGATAAATGTATGGCGCGTCACAGTGATTGTCAACCGTTAAAACTTCGGCCGGAAATCCTTTGGCGTGAAGTTCGGCGGTTTTGTTTATGATTAAATCAACCACTTTTCGTGTTTCTTCGTGGGTTAAATCTTCTTCGACCATTTTGCTGCCGCGGCCGGCGTAAACCAAATGATAGAAACAAATTCTCGGGATTTTTTCTTGCTCCAAAAGATCAAAAATAGCGGGAATATCGTCGATGTTGTGTTTGTTAATCGTAAAGCGAAGACCGACTTTAATCCCTTCTTCTTGACAATTTTTAAGACCCCGAATCGCGTTGTCAAAAGCGCCGTCGTGTCCTCGGAATTTGTCATTGATGTTTTTCATTCCGTCCAAAGAAATTCCGACGTACGAAAGGCCGACATTTTTCAATTCTTTCGCTTTTTCTTTCGAAATCAATGTCCCGTTTGTAGAAATAACGGCGCGCATGCCTTTGTCTTTCGCATATTGCGCCAATTCCACCAAATCTTTTCGAAGCAAAGGCTCCCCGCCCGAAAAAAGAATAACGGGAGATCCGAATTCCGCCAAATCGTCGATTAAAGCTTTTCCCTCTTCTGTTGTCATTTCCGTTTTGTCAACTTCTTCGGGATGAACGGCGTGCGCATAACAGTGAACGCAATCCAAATTACAGCGTTTTGTCATGTTCCACACGACAACCGGTTTCTTATCCTTTGAAAATTGAAGCAGATGTGACGGTAACTTTTTTGAATCGCGGTTGTACCGAAGAGCATCGGACGGTTCAACGGTTCCGCAATATAATTTTGAAATACCAATCATAAACCCATACTTATGCCATAATCATTAAATACTTTTCTCAGAAAAACCTCTCTCAATAGCAAAAATATTTGTTCGTTCGATAAAATTTCAATGAGGCGAAATTAAGAACGAATAAAAAATAAAAAAATAATATAAAAAAATAATATAAAAAAATAATATAAAAAAAATTAAAAAATTAGAAAAAAATGAAATTAAAAAACAAATGAAAAAACAGATATTTAAAAAAATAAAAGAAGTGAAAATAAAAAACGAAAAGAATTGAAATTAAAAAATATAAAAAAACCGGAAAGATAAAAAATAATAAATAGATATAAATTTTAAAAAATAAAAATAGATATAAAATTAAAAAACAAAACTTAAAAAATAAAAAAAAGTTTTAAAAATAGAAAAAAACCGTTACAAGACGAAATTCTATCAGTAAACGGCAAGCTCGTTCATGACATCCGTTTTGGATAAGATGCCTTTGGGGATTCCGTCAACGGTGACAACCAATTGGCCGATGTTATATTTGTGGAAAAGGCGAACGACATCGTAAAGCTGCATTTCACCGTCGACCGTGATGAGTTCTTTTGTCATGACATCTTTGGCTTTGGTGTCCAATTTATTCATGGCGACCGCTTTTGTCACATCGGTTGTCGTGATAACTCCGACTATTTTGCCGTTTTCTTCAACGGCGGCGCCGTGCAGGTTTTTGGCGATGAAGTGGCGGGAGACGTCTTGAAGGTCTTGCGTGCTTTTAACGGCGAGAGTCAGCGGTTTCATATAAAACTTGACATTTTTTTTCGGAAGAGAAACCATTTCCGTGATATTAATGAGAATTAAATTGTTGCTGTCATCGCGGCCGTAAACTTCTCCGCGAACCGTTAAACGATTCACCGGGGTCGGGCCGACTTGGATAAAATCGCCGGCGTTAAAGTCTTTGATGTTTCCGATGATTTTTATGACGCCTTTGCATTTTTCGGGATTGCGAACCGTTGTAAATGAAATTTCGGCGGTCGTCGTGTTATTAATGGACGTACCGTTTCGGTAAACCGGAACAACCATTTCTTCGTCCATGACTTCAATGTCAAGCGCTTGATAAGCTTCACCTGTCGGGCGGTAACCGCCTTTGGGTCCCGGAACACCCTCGACTAAACCGAGCGCTTTTAAAAGCTGCATTTGATTTCGAATGGTTCCCGGATTTCTGTGAATCAAATCGGCAATTTCTTCACCTTTGACGGCGGCTTCCTTTTGGCGTTGGAGGTTGACCAAAGCCGTTAAAATATCTTTTTGAATTGCTGTTAAATCCATGATATCACTTTTAAGTTTCAAACAAATTTCGGATTCGATTTGAAACGATTGAATGAGGGATAAATTAAATATATCTTTTATTTTTACAATTATTCCTAAAAAATACATAATTGAAATAAATGTTAATTACATTTAGGGCATTTATCTATATAAATCCATTTTATAGAGTTTGCGATTTTATTTTCAATCCACGTTTCAATTAACATATGAACCTCACGGCATTTAATATAATATCTTATATTTTTAAAAATGAAGTTAACATAAAGTACGAGCCGTAAAAATCTATCCGATTGATAACAATTTTAAAACTTAAAACGAAAATCATGTTCCATTAATAAATTAAAAGCTCCAAAAGAAAAACCATACCTGATTGATAACAATTAAAAAACTCGATAAGAAAAATTAAACTGTTATTTTTTATTTGAACGGAGGAAATATAATATTATTTTTCTTGTTGAAATTTTAAAGGGCTGATTGTCAGAAAGCTTATTTACCCCCTTTGTCATTAAGAATATTCGTAAGAGAAAAGTCAAACATATTTTCAAACATATCGGGAATTTAAAAATTAATTTTCATTTTTTGAATCAGAAATTATTTTTCATTTTTTTGGTAAAAAATTATAATTTTTCTTTTGTGTTTATAAGAATTGTATTTTTGGGTTTTATTATGATTTTTGAAAAAATTAAAACAATTCCGACGTCGGAAGAGCTTTTGGATAAAGCGTTCAGTCGTTCCGTCCGAACAATGGCCGGGAAAAAAATTGACGGTCCGACGACGCGTTGCGAGGCCAATGAAGCGATGCTGTTGACCGCCGCCAATATTTTAACGGACAACTTGGCGAGCATTAATAAAATGTTTCCAAATTTTGACCAAATTCCGGTTTTTTATTATGATTTGGCCGATATTTTAATCGGCGTGGACGAAATGAAAAAGTCTTTGTATAACGTCAAATGGGCTTCCGAAAAAATTCATTCGCTGTCACGCGAATATGTCGGAAAAATTCGCAAAAACAAAACGCCCGACGTTCCGAGAAAAGACGCGTTCGGGCGCATGAGCTCGATTATCAATTCAATCAGCAAAGATCTTTTGCTTCTCGGAGAAGCTCGAAACGTTTTAAAAACGCTTCCCGACGTTCGAGAAGAACCGACCGTTATTGTTGCCGGATATCCGAATGTCGGAAAATCCAGTTTCGTCACCGCCGTGACAAACGCGACGCCTGAAATTTCTTCATACCCGTTTACAACCAAAGGCGTTTTAATCGGACACATGGAACGTGATGGCATTCGCTATCAAATTATTGACACGCCGGGTCTGTTGGACAGACCGATGTCGGAGAGAAACGAAATCGAACTTCAAGCCATCACCGCGCTTCGCCGCTTGGACGCGGTTGTTATGATTCTGATTGATCCAAGTGAAAGCTGCGGCTATGAAATCGAGGCTCAGTTAAAGTTGGCGCGCGAAATTCGAGAACAGTTCGCCATCCCGTCCGTCATTGTCGCCAATAAAGCGGATCGCGACGAATTTAAAAAACCGGTAGACGCGGATTTTGTGATTTCAACAAAAACCGGCGACGGCATTGACGTACTCATTGAGAAATTGATTAAAATGTTGCCAAAACCCGTCCCGGAATATGAAATGCCGCCGTTAAGAGACGGTTTTTAATTTTTTTCTTTTTTCTTTTTTGTAAAAAATAAAAGCGGCAAATGGATTGGAAAAGCGCCGCATTAAACAGCGAAAACAAGATTTAATTTTTTAAAAAATAATAAAAACAGTATTTCCTTTTTTGTTTTTGGTTTTTGAAAAGATTTTGCAAAGCTGCAGGCTGAAATGGAAACATTTAATTTCCGTACCACGTTTGCGACAACGAACGGACGTATTTAAAAAAAATAGATGCAAATGCAAACTAAAAACACAGCAGCAAACTGCAACAGCAAACTGCAACAGCAAACTGCAACAGCAAACTGCAACAGCAAACTGCAAATTAAAAACGTAGCAGCAAACTGCAAACTAAAAAGCAAACCAAATGCTGCAAATGTAATAAAAACAAACACGCTCAAACAGCGAAACCGAGAGTCAATTTTTCAAAAACTAAAAAAGTAAAACTTAAAAATGGGAAAATAGAAAATAAAAAAATTCACAAAACTTTTCCCATAATTCCCAATGCTTTTTCAATATTTTCCATAGACGCCGCATAAGAAATGCGAATATGGTCTTTGCCGTTGCTTCCAAAGGCCGTTCCGGGCGTGACGACGACGTCGTTTTTCAAAAGCGTTTCCGCCGCTTTTTCACACTCTTTCACTTCGGGAAACGCGTAAAAGGCGCCTTGGGGCGTGATGCATTTGATTCCCATGTCGTTTAAACCTTTGACCAAAACGTCGCGCCGTTTTTTGAATTCGTTTCTCATGATTGAAACGGAGTTTTGCGGACCGATTAACGCTTCATGCGCCGCTTTTTGGGCGATGGAATTGGCGCAAGCTTGGAGATATTGGTGAATTTTTAAAATTTCGGGAACATAATCCCCTTTGGCGGCCAAGTAGCCGACGCGCCAGCCGGTCATGGCGTAACTTTTGGAAAACGCGTTGATTGTGACGGCGTTGTCGGTGAATTGAGCGGGGCTGACGTGTTCTCCGTCGTAAATGAAGTATTCGTAAACTTCATCGGAAATCAATGTGATGTTTTTATCGTCCGCGATTTCGGCCAACGCTTGAATGTCGGCTTTTGAAGAAACGGCGCCGGTCGGATTTCCGGGGGAGTTGAGGATGAGCGCTTTTGTTTGAGGGGTGATTTTTTCTAAAACATCGTTGACATCAATCGTTAAATCCTCTTTTAAAGAAACGCTGACATCTTTGCCGTTTAAGAGACGAACGATGGAGTTGTACGCCAAAAAACCGGGGTTGGGGACCAGTATTTCATCGCCGGGGCTTGTCAGCGCGGACAAGGTGATGTAAAGCGCTTCGGACGCGCCGGAAGTCACCATAACTTGATTCGGCGCGACCTCGATTTGGTTCTCATTTTTCAGTTTTACGCAAAGCGCGTCTCGAAGTTCGGGAATGCCGAGTCCGGGCGTGTATCCGGTAAAACCGTCGTTGATCGCTTTAATAGCCGCTTCTTTAATGTTTTTCGGCGTGTCAAAATCGGGCTGTCCGATTCCGAGATTAACGGCGTTCGGACCGGCGGCTTCAAAAAGTTTTCGAATGCCGGAGACATTAACGCTTTTAACGCCTTGCGAAAAAGGGATATTTGACATTTGTTTTCCTCAAT
>JAVESN010000020.1:0-21599 GCA_034006575.1 Methanimicrococcus sp. | reverse complement strand
CTCTGAAAACGGCTTGGCAGTGGCTGAGTGACGATTCGGGCTCAACGGGTCCGTCGGGATACTCTTCTCCGGGTTTTATAAGTTTGACCGCCACGGGATCCCATCTCAATTTGAGAATGGTTTTCATTTTTTCGGAATATTCCGCGTTGGTATTCAGCAGATTGAACATGAAACAACACCGCCTTGAGCAATAGAATCAGAATAAACGTTTTTTTGGAAAGAAAGAGGATTCGGCGCCAAAAAGAAAATCGTGTCCGTTTGGGGGGCGGTTTTCAGCGTTTCGAAATGATACGGACTGCCGTAATCAAAATCGCCGCGTCTCGTTTTTTCAAAAAGTTGCCTCAAATCAAAAACATGCAATTTGTTTTTGTATTGATGTTTTTCAAATGTCGTGTAAAACATTTCTCCGGTTTTATCCATACATAACCCTCTCTTTTGTCATAGCATATTTAAAAAATATAAAATGAAAACAACGCAGAATAATTTTGCGATGAATAATATTCAAAACAAACATTAATAAATATTCGTTTATCAAAAAACAAACGGATTTTTGAAACGGTTGAAATCAAAAACGGATGGGACGCTAAACCAAAAACGGAAATAAAAACCGAAATTGAAAAAAGCAAATGACAGACGGAATCAAAAACGCAAATGAAAGACGGAATCAAAAACGCAAATGAAAGACGGAATCAAAAGCGCAAATGAAAGACGGAATCAAAAGCGCAAATGACAGACGGAATCAAAAACGTAAATGAAAGACGGAATCAAAAACGCAAATGAAAGACGGAATCAAAAACGCAAATGACAGACGGAATCAAAAACGTAAATGGCAACGGAATTGAAAAACGCAAACCGTAAGGCGGATTTGTGACAAGGCCGGACCTCATACAGCAAAAATGTCCTTCGTATTTTCAATACTTGCGATAACCGTCTTCATCCGATAATTCGAGAATCCGCTTTTTTGTTTCCGAGCCGTACCATCCGGCTTTGACATATTTCGGGTGAACGGGAAGCCGCTCTTTGAATTCATACCCTTTTGAATTCAACAAAGCCTTCATATTCTCAATTTCCGGCCACGCGGATTCCGGATTAATGTAATCAATCGTCACCGGAGAAATACCGCCCAAATCCGTGACGCCGTATTGAATCAGTTCGAGAGGCGGAATCAGATTCGGAGGTACTTGAATGGAAATATCGGGCGACAGGATTTTTTTTGCTAAAAGAATCAAATCTATCATATCCTGTTTTGTCGGCGGGTTTAACGCGCAACTTTGAAAATCATTTGGGGGCGGAGCCGATGAAACCGGATTTGAAATCGGCTTTTCCGAATATGAAATCGGCTCATTCGAATTTGAAAATGATTTTTCCGTATTTGAAAATATCTTTTCCGGAATCGGAATCAGCTCACCCGGAGTTTGAATTTGTTTCAGGGTTTGCGTTTGACCGGAGTTGGGGGTATAATTTTGTAAAATTATTTCTTGAATGTGACCGTATCGATCATGCAGATTTTGAATTTCCAAAAGAGAGTTAACCCAATCTGTTCGCGTTTCTCCGATTCCGATTAAAAGTCCCGTCGTAAACGGCATTTTCAATTTCCCGGCGTTTTCAATCATTTCCAACCGCACCGCCGGGACTTTTCCGGGACAATCTTTATGAGCCGGAATATCGGCGGTCGTCTCAAGCATCAAACCCATGCTGGCGTTCAACGGCGCAATTTTTTTCAATTCCTCAAAAGACAAAACGCCGCCGTTGACATGCGGCAGTAACCCGCAATCCAGCGCCAAACGGCAAAGTTCCGTCGTATACTCAATCACCGTTTCAAAACCGGAATCTCTCAGCTGTTTTCCGAAACGATTTAAAAAACCGATTTCCTCTTCCGGCGACTCCCCGAATGTGAATAAAACTTCCGTGCATTGAGCCGCGGCGCCTTTCTCAAAAGCGGAAATCACTTCTTTTTCGGTCATTAAAAAAGCGTCCTTATGAAGAGCCGACCTTTGAAAACCGCAATAAGCGCATTTATTTCGGCAAACGTTTGTCACGGGAATAAAAATATTTTTAGAATAAGTAATCGGACTGTTTTTCATTATTCGTTCCTCCGATTTTTTCATTTTGAAAGGAGTCGATTTTGAAATGGTGAATTTATCGGTTAGATACACCGGTTGAGTTCACCGGTTAGGTTCACCATTTGATTTTATATTCGACTTCAACATTTGATTTTATCATTGATTTCATCATTGATTTCAACATTGATTTCAACATTTGATTTTATCATTGATTTCATCATTTGATTTTATCATTTGATTTCATTTATACCGGTTTTGAATGATTTTCAAAGCTTTTCTGACGCCCAAGGCGATTCCTTCAATTTCAATGCCGCCTTCTCCTTTCGCGCCGTCGCCGACAACCAGCAAATTTAAGACGGGCGTTTCGTTTCCGAAATCCGTTCCCGAAAAAGCGCGATTGACCGGCCATCTGCCGTGATGCACTTGAATCATTAAAACGTCGATGTTTTTATCGGGGAACAAATCTTTGAGGTCCGAAAGGCCGAGTTCGATTTCTTCGTCGATGTTTTCCAAACGGTCCAACGCCGTCCTCTGATGACACATCACCAAATGTTTTCCGGGAGGCGCCAAATTCGGATCCGCGTTTGTCACCTCGTTTAAACCGTTGATTCGTCGCGCATACGGTGTCAACATCAAACTGCACCCGTCCGGCAAAATCTGCTCGTCCGATGAAAAACAGATTTTCAGTCCGGCCGAAGGCTTCATATCGCGCAGCTTTTCCTCATACTCTTTAAAAGCCGGAAAAGAAAGAGACAGGATTTTAGAACCGGAATCACAAGACACCCCGTCAAAATCACACAACTCCCACGCTTCTTTGTGACCGATGTCGCTGATGACCAAATCCGCTTCAATTTTTTGATTATTGACAACAACGCCCTTGGCTTCCCCTTCTTTGACGATGATTTTCGTCACTTCGGATTCGGTATGAACAGTGCCGCCGTACAATGAAATGATTCGAACCAATTCATCAATCGCGGTTTGACAGCCGCCGACCAAAATTCCTGGTCCGCCGTATCGGACAACATTATAAAGAATCTCAAAAATTTCTTTCGTTGTCACTTCATCGGCCGTCGTGCTGAGCGCCCAGCCGGCAAAAGAGTCCGCGCAACGGTCGATTCGATCGTCTTGAATGTATTTGGAATACCATGTTTTAAAACCGATTTTTCCCGGCCGAATGATCCCGAATTTAAAACCGAGCGTTAAAAGAATCATCATCCGCTTGTTTTTGGAAGTCAAATGTTTTTTAAACTCGGTATGGTGAATATCTTCATAGCCGTTTTTGTAACTTTTCTCTTCCCGATTCTTCGGCATGCGAACAATCGCCATGGGAGAGGAGGGAACGATTTCAAACTCGGCTCCGAGTTCCTTTAAAAGTGTTGCGAGCGGCCCGTTCGTTCCGTGCGGAATCATATGAAGCGCGCCTGTTGAAAGTTGATATCCTTTGTATTCGATGTTTGCAAAACGCCCGCCGATTAATGATAATCTTTCATAAACATCCACTTGCCATCCGTCTTTGGCCAAACTTGCCGCCGTCAACAAACCGCCGAGACCGGATCCGACAATAACGGCTTTTCTTTTTTTATCTGTCATTTTCTGACCTCCTGTCCGGGTTGAATGGCTTTCATAGGACAATACGTAATACAAACACGGCATTCTTTGCAATTTTGCGTAATGACGGCTTTTCCTTTTGCAATAATCGCGTCGTGTTTGCAAAATGCAACGCATTGACTACATCCGACACAATTTTTATTAATATACATATTTTGATACACCGATAAAATTTTCAGCCTGCTTAAACCGTGCAGGAACAAATTAAGAAAAAGTGCTATGACGCCTTATTTATTTGGACTTAATATAAATAGATATCATTTCAACGACCCGATTTTTTAATCAATCCGGTTTTAAAACATCCGTTTCCGCAGGAGAAGAGCCGAATGCGTTTACGCCGTATTTCCGAATGACTTTTAAGCCTGCCAAAAAACCGACGATTATATTAACGTAATATGTCACCGCGCGCCATGCGATTACCGTCACGCCGATTAAGGAGGAGGGAACGAAAAGAGAATAAAGCGCGTACGCCGCGATTTCCGTAATTCCGCTGGCGCCGGGCGTTGCGGGAATCGTCATAATGATTGACAGCACCACTTGCGCGGCAAACAACAATTTCAAGTCCGGTTGAACGTTTAAACCGAGCAGAATGAGCCATAAAATGGAGTATCGAATCAGCCAATAAGAAACGGTATAAAATATCGCGATAAGCAAATTCAATTTGCCGACGGAAACGAATCGTTTGAAACTGGAATGAAATAAATCGACTTCGTTTTCCGAGATGAGAATCATTTTATTGATTTTGGATTTGTGTTTTTCAGGCGCTTTCTTTTCCGCAAAAATCAGTATTTTGCGGCTGATTTTTTTTGCGAACTCTGGGTGAAGGATGGTGTAGACTAAAATCAGCAATAAAAAGAATAAACTGATGATTCCGATGAATAAAAGAGTGTCAACGCCCCAAATGCCGTGTTCTTTGGAAAGGAAAGACTTCAATATGAAAAGGGACGGAAGCAATGCTGAAAAAATAAACAGCGCGTCTAAAAAACGTTCCATAAAAATGACGGCGGTGGCTTTTCCGACCGGAACGTTCGTATTTTTTCGAAGCAATAAGATTCGAACGGGCTCGCCCCCGACGGAAGCCGGCGTGAGGGAAGCCAATAAAATACCCGTTAAAACATTTTCAAGCGCTTGTCTTGTTCGAATATGATACCCGAGAGATCTTAATAAAAATTTTGTTTTTCGGGCGGTTAAGACGTAAGAGAGAAATTGAACGCCCAATGCCAAAATCATATATTCGACCCGAATTTGTTTCAGAGATTCAATCGTTCCGGCGTCGGTTGTTAAAAAGATGATGGCAACCGCTGAAAGAATGCTGATTGTTAAGCTGATAAAAAATAATTTTTTATAGTTCACCATCGGTTTCGCCTGAACACATCAATTCCATTGCAAGATTTGTACGAATTCTGTTTTTCTTAACAGATTTTTAGAATAGAAATAAACATAAATAATTTTTACAAATTTTTAATATTATAAATGATTTTGTTTTTACGACTTGTTTTTCAAAACGATTTCTACTATAAACCGAGGTCATTATAAAATCTTTTGTTTTATGATATTATAATTAAAAATTATAAAATAAAGTTTGAATATTTAAATTGATTTAAATTTAATGATTTAATGAATTTTGCTTTCAATTAAGAAAAACAAATGAAAAGCTTTAAAGTCTCAAATAAAAAACATCGCCGTTTTTTATATTTCTCCAAGAAACTTTTCCCATTTCCGTTTATTTTCTAAAAAATGAACGTCTGTTTTTTCCAATTCTTTTTCAAAAAGCGAACGTCTGTTTTTCCAATTCTTTTTCAAAAAGCGAACGTCTGTTTTTTCTTTTTTTCTCTAAAAAACCAAGCGTTATTTCGTTGTTTGGGCGCGGCGCATTTTTATGACAGACGACCGGCCGTTTTCATTTACAAGTCGGCCTGTCGTTACGGGCCAGCGTGCCGTTTGTGTTTTGCAAGTTATCGTACCGTTTGTGTTTGCGGATTAACGCGCCATTTGTGTTTTGCAAGTTGGCGTACCGTTTGTGTTTTGCAAGTTGGCGTACCGTTTGTGTTTTGCAAGTTGGCGTGCCGTTTGTGTTTTGCAAGTTAGCATACCGTTTGTGTTTTGCAAATTGGCATGCCGTTTGTGTTTTGCAAATTGGCATGCCGTTTGTGTTTTGCAAGTTGGCATGCCGTTTGCGTTTTGCAAGTTGGCGTGCCGTTTGCGTTTGCGGAACAGTGATCCGCTTGAAAAGATTATGATCCGCTGATATCGGTTCCGTATTTTTCGTTGAGCAAGTCTTCTTTGACGTTTGTGTCTTTTGAAACTTGGATTTCGGGCCAAATTTTAACGCCGGAATGGATGGTTACACCGTCTTTCAGCTGCGCGTTTGGTCCTATGATGGTCCCGTTTTCCAAACTGCACCGTGCGCCGATGTCCGAGTCGCTGTCGGCAATCGCGCCCGATAATGTCGTTTCTCTTCCGATTTTTGTTCCGTCAAAAACATAAGACGATAAAATTTTGACATCGTCTTCAATGATGCAATCAGAACCGATAACGGAATACGGGCCGATTAAAACGCGTTCTCCGATTTTTGTGTTTTCGCCAATCACAATCGGTCCGACCAATGACGATTGATTGCCGATTGAAACACCGGTTCCGACACGAAGCGGTCCTTTAATTTTTCCGTTTGAAATAAAATTTCCTTCCAAAACGGTTTCATTCATATCATCCAAAACCCATTTTTGAGCATCACGATAAGCGCCGGCGCTTCCGACATCCGTCCATTTTCCGCGAACCAAAATACCGTTGATTTTCTCATCGGTTTTCAACATTGCCGGAAACAAATCTTTGGCAAAATCAAATTTTGTTCCGCTTGGAATACGATCAAAAACAGAAGGATTGCAAACATAAATTCCGGTGCTGGCAAGATTACTGAAAATTTCGCCGGCTTTGGGTTTTTCAAAGAACCTTAAAATCCGACCGTTAATATCCATATCGGCAATACCGAATTCTCTCGGATCGTCGATGGATAAAAGGCCGATTGTGACATCCGCATCATTTTTTTGATGAAAGCGAAACATTTCCCGCAAATCCAGCGTCATCACATGATCGCCGCCGACAACGATAAAAGGCTCATCACCGAGATAGTGCTGCGCATTTTTAACGCTTCCTGCGGTTCCGAGTTTTTCTTTTTCATAAACATAATCGATATGAACCCCGTAAATGCTGCCGTCGCCCAATTCTTTTTCGATTTCATTGCCCTTATATCCGAGTGTCATAACGATATCGCTGAATCCTTCTTTAGATAAATGTTCAATTAAATGAAGAACGGAAGGCTTATTGGATATCGGAATCATCGGTTTAGGCCTTTTAAATGTTAGCGGACGAAGTCGTGTGCCGGTTCCGCCGCACATAATACATGCTTTCATACCTTTTATACCGCCCTTAATATTTATATAAATTATCTCTTTTCAAAATATCATTTCAAATTTTCATTTCAAATTTTCATTTCAAATATTCATTTCAAATTTTCATTCAAACTTTCATTCAAATTTTCATTCAAATTTTCATTTCAAAATCTCTTTCAAATTTTCATTTCAAAATCTCTTTTCAAAATCTCATTTCAAATTTTCATTTCAAAATCTCTTTTCAAAATCTCATTTCATAAATCATACGATTTTTATTTTTTTAAGAATTGAAAAAGGTTTAATTGTATAAATGACCATTTGAATAGTGATTGAAAAAGCTTTCATTTCATTGGGGGATGAAATGGAAGAAAAATTTATGATTTATATTGGAGGTTGATTTTATTGCCAAACCATTCAGACAATATTTCCTTAGGGATTGACGCCGGCGGCACATACACCGATGCCGCTTTGGTGAATATGGATGAACGATTCATTTTGCAGTCGCAAAAAGCGTTGACGACTTATCCGAATCCTCTCGGCGGGATTCAAAATGTATTGGATTTGTTGGATTCGGAGTTGTTGAAAAAAGTGAAATTGCTTTCCGTTTCAACCACATTTGCGACCAATACAATTTTAGAAAAAAATGGAGCGCCGGTTGCTCTTATTTTAATCGGCTCCCAAAAAATCCCGGAACATTTAAAAGATCATTGCGCCGTTGTCAAAGGCGGTCACAATTATCGCGGCGATGAAAATGAAGTTTTGGATTTGGACGGAATTCGCGAATATGTCTTGTCGGTGAAAGACCATGTTTATGCTTTTGCCGTCTCTTCTTTTTACAGCATTTTAAACCCCGAACACGAAATTGCCGCGCGCGCTTTAATTCATGAATTGACGGGCTACCCTGTTGTTTGCGGTTATGAATTGGCGCACGCGCTCGGTGCTTATGAGCGGGGAGTTACCGCGTATTTAAACGCATCTTTGCTGCCGGTCGCGCGTTCCTTTTTAGAAGCCGTTTTGGATGAGACAAAACGCCGCGGGATGAATGTTAAAACCACAATGTTGAAGTGCAACGGAGCGGTTGCCATGTTTGACGAAGTGATGGAGCGTCCGGTCGAGACGATTTTTTCGGGACCGGCTGCCAGCGTCCTTGGGGCTTCCTTTTTATCGGGCAAAGAAACGTGTTTGGCGATTGACGTCGGCGGCACAAGTACGGACGTTTCAATGATTGAAGACGGCATCCCTCAAATTTCCGATTATGGCGCAACGGTCGGAGGATGGAAAACCAAAGTGCGCGCCATTAAAATGGAAACAATTGCTGCCGGCGGCGACAGTCATATTTGGTTTGACGCCGAAAACGTCGCAGACGCTCGAATCTCTTCCGTAAGAATCGGTCCGAGACGCGTCATTCCCCTTTGCCGCGCTTCTTTGATGTATCCGAACTTGTTAAAAATCATTAAGGATCACTGGATTGCGCACAATATGGAATTGAGCGAGTTTATGCAAAAAACCACGCTTGTTTTAAGAAGCGGGTATGAAGCGACTCATTTGTCCCCCGAAGAAAAAGAGGTTTACGATAAAATCGGAGATCAGCCTTGTTTTATCGATGATTTGGATTGGAAAAAATTCCCGGACGAAAAAGCGCCTTTTGAAATCATTGAGACGCTTGTTAATAAACGTTTGATTCAATTAATCGGATTCACGCCGACGGACGTTTTGCATGTGACCGGTGAATTTGAACGGTGGGATGCGGAAATTTCAAACCTCGGAGCGCGCAAACTGGCGGAAACGTTCAATATGGCTAAAGAAGATTTTTGTCGCTTCATCAAACGCAAATTCGCCAAAATTATGGCGACGGAAGTTGTTCTTTTCTTAAACGACACTTTTTCACGCGAGGAATTAAACCTTTTTATGGACCGTTTCGGCAGCGATTCCTACCTTCGTTTTAAAGCCGACATTCCGATTATTTTAATCGGCGCTCCGGTTCAATCTTTTATTTCGGAATTGCATGAGTTTTTAGACGCCGAAATTATCGCGCCCGAGCATTATCCGGTCGGAAACGCCGTCGGTTGTTTGGCCGGCAAATTGGCAAAACGCGTCGAAATCCGCATCAATGTCGAATCCAAAGAAGAAGAAAGCGGAGAATGGACTATTCGCTACACAACGTTTACAACCGGCGGCCAACGCTCTTTTCCGACAAAAGAAGCCGCCGTCCACTACGCCGAGTCTTTCGCCAAAAAAGACATTTACAAATACATGAAAGAAAACGACGTTTCCGAATCCGACATAGACATCCGAATCAAAACCAAAGAATTAATTTACGACCCGAAAAAACCCCCCGTCCAAATCGACGTATCGGTGGAAGGATTCTCGGAAAATAAAGTTTAAATCCGAAATGTTTTAAAAGTTTGAATTTGATTTTTCAAGTTCAACTTTTTCCTTTTTTATTTTCATAATTTCACTTTCATATTTTCATTTCCATATTTTCACTTCTGTTTTTATTTATTCGTATTTTTCATATCCCGTTTTTACTTATTCACTTTTTCAATTTTCGTTTTGAAAATATTTTTAAATATCCCAAATACCGCCCCGCTAATTTTCGTTTTTTTGTGAGCAAAGCGAACAAAAAAATCGGAAATTTGCGGATTGACCCCAAAAATATTAAACAAAAAGCACCCTTGTTTTTTTTAAATTTTAAGAAGCGACAACGGTTTCGCTGTTTAGCGCGGCTCTATTTCTCAGACAAATGCGGCTTTCTTTCTGCGTTTGTATTTGCGTTTGTATTTGCGTTTGCAGGCCGGTTTGTTATTTACGTTTGTGTTTGCCGCTTGGTTTGCGTTTCTGTTTGCCGCTTGGTTTGTATTTGCGTTTGTGTTTGCCGCTTGGTTTGCGTTTCTGTTTGCCGCTTGGTTTGTATTTGCGTTTGCCATTTGGTTTGTATTTGCGTTTGCCGCTTGGTTTGTATTTGCGTTTGCCGCTTGGTTTGTATTTGCGTTTGCCGCTTGGTTTGTATTTGCGTTTGCCGCTTGGTTTGTATTTGCGTTTGCCGGTTGGTTTGTATTTGCGTTTGCCGGTTGGTTTGTATTTGCGTTTGCCGGTTGGTTTGTATTTGCGTTTGCAAGCTGGTTTGTGTAATTGAGAAAATCTACCATAAAAGAAAGGGAAAAAATAAGAAAAAGAGAAAAAGAGAAAATTAAGAAAAAAATAAGAAAGTGAAAAAAAAAAGAAAAAGAAAAATAGCTCCGAAAAGAAGCTGTTTTTCTTTTTTATGATTTTTTTGACTTATATCGCTTCATTTTGCGCTTTTCGATGCATGTAACGGTAAACCGCTTTTCTGATTTCGATGAAAAGAAGCATGACCAAACAAAGCGCTAAAATGATTCCCCATTGTGCGGCGGTCAAGAAAACCAAATCAAAGACCTCTCTTAAGAAGGGGACGGCAATGATTACGACTTGAAGCGCGGCCGAGCTGAAAAACGCCAGCCACAAATACGGGTGTTCTTTGGGGTGAATCTTTAAGATGCTGTTTCTCTCGGATTGAAAACCGAGCGCGGCAAACAATTGAAGTAAACTGAGCGTCATAAACGCCATGGTCACGCCGGTTTGAGCGGTGGCTCGGCTGCCGAAAAAATACGCGATTAAAGTTAAAATAGCGGCAACCGTTCCCGTCATCACAATATGGAACCATTGGCTTTTCGTTAGGATCGGAATCTTTTGGTCGCGCGGTTTTCGTTCCATGATGTCGTCTTCGGGCGGCTCAACGCCTAAAGAGAGCGCGGGAAATGTGTCCGTGACCAAGTTGACCCACAAGATATGAATCGGGGACAACAGCGTAAATCCGAGAATGGTGGCGGTTAAAATCGCGACAACCTCGCCGATGTTGGTGGATAAAAGGAAACTGATGGTTTTATGAATGTTATCAAAAATGCCGCGGCCTTCGCGAACGGCAACGACGATGGTCGAGAAATTGTCATCCGTTAAAACCATGTCCGCCGCTCCTTTTGAAACATCCGTTCCCGTGATTCCCATTCCAACCCCGATGTCGGCTTGTTTGAGCGCCGGCGCGTCGTTTACCCCGTCTCCGGTCATCGCCACGATTTTTCCGCGCTTTTGCCAGGAATTCACGATTCGAACTTTATGCTCCGGAGAAACGCGGGCGTAAACGCCGATATTTGTGATTTGCGCATCCAATTCCGAATCGCTCATTTCTTCCAAATCCGCTCCGGTAATCGCGATTCTGCCGTCCTCCAAAAGACCCAAATCATTGGCAATCGCAACGGCCGTAGTCTTGTGGTCCCCCGTAATCATAACGGCGGTGATGCCGGCTTGTCTGCAAAGCCGAATCGTTTCTTTCACTTCGGGACGGGCCGGATCGATCATGCCGGATAAACCGCAGAAAATGAGGTCGTTCTCGGTCTCTTCCATGTGATCGATATCCATGTTGGAAACGGAATCCGTGTCTTTGTAAGCGAACGCCAATACACGAAGCGCTTGTTCGGCCATTTCTTCATTCGCGTTTAAAATGTTTTGCCGCATGTCCTCCGTCATAGGAACGATTTCCCCGTTTCTTAAAGAGGAAACGGAGCGACCGACGATGCTTTCAGCCGCGCCTTTGACATAAATTCGAAACCCGCCTTCTTTTTTTGAAACGGCGACGGTTGACCTTTTTCGATCTGAATCAAACGGAATTTCTCCGACACGCTTTCGGTTTTTAAGATCATCGACGGTTCTCAAGCCGTTTTCTAAGACATAATCCAAAAAAGCGTTTTCGGTCGGGTCCCCCGATGTTTTGTTGTTTTCATCGATTCGGGAATCGTT
This sequence comes from Methanimicrococcus sp., assembly GCA_034006575.1. Classification (GTDB taxonomy): domain Archaea; phylum Halobacteriota; class Methanosarcinia; order Methanosarcinales; family Methanosarcinaceae; genus Methanimicrococcus. Next base: position 9,724 of record JAVESN010000020.1, on the reverse strand, counting down.
GCATTCGGCAAACGCTTCCATTAACGGAATTAATTCTTTTGAATGCGGGTCTGAAATTTCTTCAAAAACCCATAATTTTTTCACCGTCATTTTGTTTTGCGTCAACGTTCCGGTTTTATCGGAACAAATCACTTGAGTCGAGCCGAGCGTTTCAACCGCCGGCAATCTTCGGACAAGCGCGCCTCTTTTTGCCATGCGCGACATGCCGAGCGCCAAAACGATTGTCACAACGGCGACCATTCCTTCCGGGATTGCGGCGACCGCCAAAGAAACCGCTGTTAAGAACATGGTCAGTGTGTCTTGCTCGGTGAAATAGCCGATTATAAAAACGGCAACGGCAATCGCAATAACAATCACGGAGATATATTTTGAAATCTGATTCAGTTTTTTCTGAAGCGGCGTGATTTCTTTCTTCGTTTCCGACAATTGCTCCGCAATTTTTCCGATTTGCGTGTTCATTCCGGTCGCCGTGACAATACCGCTTCCGCGACCGTAAACGATATTCGTTCCCATAAAAGCCATATTGACTTGGTCGCCCAAGGAGATTTTCTTCCCGGCGTCTTTGATAAGAGTTTCCGATGTTTTGGTCACGGATTGAGATTCTCCGGTCAACGCGGATTCTTCAATTTTTAAGGAGTTGGATTCCGTAATTCGAAGGTCCGCCGGAATGGAATCGCCGGCTTCCAAAACGACTTTGTCCCCGACGACAATTTCGGCGGCGGGAATGATTTTTAAAGCCCCGCTTCGATAAACGCGCGCACTGGGCGCCGCCATCTTTTTTAAAGCTTCCAATGACGTCTCAGCCTTATATTCCTGAGCGGTGCCGAGAATTGAATTTAACAACACGACGATTCCGATAATGACGGTATCAATCGGCATTTCCCCTTCCATATAACTGACATAAGCCGTGACGATGGCCGCCCCAATCAAAACCCAAATCATCAAATCGTTAAATTGTGAGATAAAAATAGCGAACAGAGATTTTTTTCCTTTCTCTTCCAGCCGATTAAAACCGTTTTCTTTCAATCTTCTTTCAGCTTCTTCGTTTGATAAACCTTCCGGACTTGTCTGAAACGTTTTAAACATTTCTTCAGAAGAGACGGCGTACCAATCCGGCGGCAATTCATTCGGATTCATTTGACCTGTTCCAATTCATATTATGATAATTAGAAAAATTAAAATTAACAATAATAAGAAGAAAAGGTATAAAATATTTTTTAATTTGAACAAAAAAATGAACTATAAAATATGAAATATGAATGAGATTTAAAAAAGCAAGCGACAACAAAAATAAAATGAAAACAAAAATAAAAAAAACAAACTGAAAACAAAAAATAAACCGTAAAAAGAAAATAAATAAAAAGAATGCCCGACCAAACTTAAACACGATAACAGAAAGCGATGAGGATATCTTATCGTTGATTTTGGCAGAAGGACTTGATTTTTCAAAAACGACGGGAAAAAGAACCGAAGGGTAAACAATAAAAACAAACCGGGAAGCGGCAAATAAAAAATAAATGCCGCCCGAACAGCGAAAACGCGGTCAAATTTAAATTTTGAAATTAAAAAAATGAGGTGAATTTTGGATGAGATTTTAGGGAGACATCCGCAAATTTTGATTTTTTAGTCAAACCCCAAGAACGACCGTTCGCTGCAGGCGCCGCCGAAGGCGGTGACAAAGCGAACGGATTCGACCCAATAAAAAAAATCAAAATCACCAACCGTTTTTTAAAAGAGAAGTGATCAATCCGCAAATTTCCTATTTTTCGTTCGCTGTCGCTCACTCAAAATTCGCTTGCTCAAAATCAAAATGAGCGGGGGCGGAATTTGGGATTTTGAAAAAATATTAATTTTGAAATGAAAAAAATGAAATGGATTTTGAATGAGATTTTGGAGGTCAATCCGCAAATTTTCGATTTTGAAAGATATAAAAACAGCCAAGAAAATAGAAATAAAAGAATAAAACAAAAATAAAAACGAAGTAAAAATAAAAATAGAGCAAAAATAAAAATAAAAATAGAGCAAAAATAAAAATGGAACAAAAAACAAAAACAAAAAAGAAAAACAAAAAAGAAAAAAGAAGAAGAATAAAACGAAAAAAAAGATGGAATCGGATGGTTCCCCGATTCTGTTTTTAAATTGTTTATTTGTTTTTTAATTATTTGTTTTCGTTTTCAATCGTTGCTTGCGCTGCGACCAGGCGTGCGATGGGCACGCGGTAGGGGGAGCAGCTGACGTAATCCAATCCGAGGGAATAGGCAAAGTGAATCGAGCTCGGCTCTCCGCCGTGTTCGCCGCAGATTCCCATATGCAAATCGGGTTTGGTGGATTTGCCTTTTTCCACGCCGATACGCATGAGCTCGCCGACGCCTTCTCTGTCGATGGAAACGAAAGGATCCTCCGGAAGAATGTGGTCTTCAATGTAGAGGGGAATGAATTTCGCGACATCGTCTCGCGAAAAGCCGAATGTGGTTTGCGTCAGATCGTTTGTTCCAAAGGAAAAGAAATCGGCTTCACGAGCGATTTGATCGGCCGTCATCGTGGCGCGCGGCAATTCAATCATCGTGCCGACCGTGTATTCGACGGTCACGCCGTATTTTTCCATGACCTTTTGAGCCGTACAAACGACATTCGTTTTCACCAATTCCAACTCCCGAACATGTCCGACAAGCGGAATCATTAATTCCGGGTAAACCGCGATGCCTTCTTTTTGAAGTTCGCAAGCCGCTTCAATGACGGCGTAAGTTTGCATGTTGTAGATTTCCGGATAGGTCAAACCGAGGCGGCATCCTCTGTGGCCGAGCATCGGATTGAGCTCGTGCAAATTGACGACGCGGTCAATCATGCTTTCGACCTCTTTGATTTCGGCGGCGGCGGCATTTGATTTCTTCAACTCGTCCAACTCTTCTTTCAGCTCATAGACTTTTGGAAGGAATTCATGAAGCGGCGGGTCTAAATATCGAATCGTGACCGGTTTTCCCTGCATGACACGAAGAATGCCCAGGAAATCTTCCTTTTGCATCGGCAAGAGTTTCGCAAGGTATTTTTTACGCTCCTCTTCCGTGTCCGATAAGATCATATCGCGGACGACGGGAATTCTTTCATCATCAAAAAACATATGCTCCGTTCGGCAAAGACCGATGCCTTCCGCACCGAGATCTAATGCTTTTTGAGCGTCTTCGGGCGTATCGGCGTTGGCGCGAACCCCGAGCGTTCGAACCTCGTCCGCCCAGCCGAGGAGAATTTCGATATCTTCGCTGATCTCCGGCGGAATCAAAGAAACCTGACCTAAAATGACATTTCCGGTGCTGCCGTCAATGGTGATAAAATCAAATTCATGAATGGTCATATTTCCGACAAAAAACTTTTTGTCATCGGATTCCGAAATCGTAATGTCACCGCAACCGACAACGCACGGCTTACCCATTCCTCTTCCGACAACGGCCGCGTGAGACGTCATGCCGCCGCGAACGGTCAAAACGCCTTCTGCGACAAACATTCCGCCGATATCTTCCGGAGAAGTTTCCGTTCGGACCAAAATCACTTTCTCGCCGGCTTCGGCCATCTCTTCGGCGTCTTCGGGCGTAAACACGACTTTTCCGACAGCGGCTCCCGGTGAAGCCGGAAGTCCTTTGGCAATCACGTTTTGCCGGCAGCCCGGATCAATCATCGGATGGAGGAGCTGATCGATTTGAGCGGGTGTGATGCGCATAATGGCCGTTTTCTTATCGATTAAACCTTCTTCAACCATATCCACCGCGATTTTTGTCGCGGATTTGGCGGTTCGCTTACCGGTTCGGGTTTGAAGCATGTAAAGCTTGCCTTCTTCAATGGTGAATTCGATGTCCTGCATATCTTTGAAATGTTTTTCAAGCGTTTTGCAGATATCGATTAACTGTTTGTACGCGGCCGGAATTTTTTCAGACAATGTGGAAATTTCAGACGGCGTTCGAATGCCCGCAACAACGTCTTCCCCCTGCGCATTGATTAAATATTCTCCGAAAAAATTATTTTCGCCCGTGGACGGATTTCTCGTAAACGCGACGCCCGTTCCCGACATGTCGCCCATGTTTCCGTAAACCATGGATTGGACATTGACCGCCGTTCCCCAGTCTCCCGGAATATCGTTGATTTTACGGTAGGTGATGGCGCGCTGAGAATTCCAGGAATCAAAAACGGCATTAATCGCCATGAACAGTTGTTTTTCCGGCTCTTGCGGGAAATCAAAATTCATTTCTTTCTTGACGATTTTTTTGGAAGCGGCAATAATTTCTTTCAAATCGTCCACCGACAAATCCGTATCGGATTCGACATTCGATTTTTTCTTTTGTGCTTCCAGCTCTTTTTCAAATTTATTAAATTCAATGTTGAGGACGACATCGCTGAACATTGAAATAAAACGGCGGTAACAATCATACGCAAAACGAGGATTTTCGGTCTTGGCGGAAAGACCTTCGACGGATTTGTCGTTTAATCCGAGATTTAAAACGGTGTCCATCATTCCGGGCATGGAAATCCGAGCGCCCGAACGAACGGAGACCAAAAGAGGGTCTGTATCATCCCCGATTTTTTTGCCGGTCGTTTTTTCAAGTTTTTCGACCGCCGCTAAAATTTCCGCGTGCATTTCATCCGTTAATCCTTTGTTCGCTAAATAATGCGTACACGCTTCCGTTGTTATCGTAAACCCGGGAGGGACAGGAATATTTAAATTTGCCATTTCAGCAAGATTCGCTCCTTTTCCGCCGAGGAGATTTCTCATATCACTTTTTCCTTCCGTTTGGCCCGCGCCGAACATGTATGTATACTTTACCAAAAGATTTCCTCCGTTCTTCCTTTGGTCCCGCCTCAATCGCTTCAAATTGATTATTCAAAATGATGTTTTTGATTTTTTAAAAGGACCGATTAAAAATGAGTTGTATGATGAGTTGTATGATGAATTGTATTTATACAGCCGTCGTAAATTGTATAAGTCTCCTGCATTATGAAAACAATAGCAGCTGCTTAAATCTGAATTAGATTTATGTTTGAAAAAAGATACATGTCCTATTAAATAGTTGTGCCTTTAAAAAGAATATACATTTGAATTCGCCGTAAAAATTACAAATCTTTTATTTTTCCCAACCCTTCTTTTTTCATGGATTTTTTTCAGGCAAAATATAAATAGAAACGGTTTAACGAAAAAAAATGAATCGCTAAACCGGGAGACCGATACGGATACGACCATAAAAAAGTAACGCCGGATAAAAAAAAATAAAACCGCCGCAAGCAACAAAAAAACAAGAATTCATAAAAGTAAAGTGAAAAAACAATCCGCGTTAAAAAATAAAAATGAAAAAATGAAGGGGTTTTTACCGATAAATCATTAAAGATTATAAATCCGAATTGATAAAAACCCGGCTTTATTGTAAACCCGATTTATTTAAAACTGATTTATTTAAAACCGATTTATTTAAAACCGATTTATTTAAAACCGATTTATTTAAAACCGATTTATTTAAAACCGATTTATTTAAAACCGATTTATTTAAAACCGATTTATTTCAAACAGATTTATTTCAAACAGATTTTATTTTAAACAGATTTTATTTTAAACAGATTTTATTTTAAACCGAATTTATTTTAAACAGATTTTATTTTAAACCGAATTTATTTTAAAACCGATTTTATTTAATAACCGATTTATTTAAGACCGGATTTTATTCTAAACTCGGTTTTGGTGTAAATCCGATTTTATTGTAAACCGGATTTTATTCTAAACTCGGTTTTGATGTAAATCCGATTTTATTGTAAACCGAATTTTATTCTAAACTCGGATTTGTTGTAAATCCGACTTTATTTCAAAGTTAAATTTACGGTGCTCGTAATTATATTTTATTTAAACCCGGCATGAGCCGTTTCGTTTTCTTTTAAACGTTTTACCCTCCAATCACGCTCATCTCAGAAATTCGAATCGAGGGCGTAACGATTCCGCCGACCGAACGAACATCAAATCCGGCGCCGTCGATGTTTTTGAGCATTTCAAAAACGTTTCCGGAAATCATGACGGATTGAATCGGTTTTGAAATTTCGCCGTTTTCAATCAAAAAAGCGTTTCGCCCTTCCACGGAAAAATCGCCGGAAATTTCGTTTGCCGTGTGCGCGCCGATAACGGTGTGAATGTAAATACCGCGCTTTGTCTCCGCAATCACGTCGCTTGGGGGGAAACGGATGACAAAATTGCTCAAATCCACACCCGGCGCGGAAGAGTAAGAATTGCGGTACCCGTTGCCCGTGCTTTTGACGTTGTCTTTTCCGGCCGTGTAACTGTCATAGAGATACGATTTTAAAACCCCGTTTTCAATCACACTTGTCCTTTGCGTCGGCGTTCCTTCGTCATCAAACGAGCTGCTTGAAATGCCGCCCGGAAGTGTTCCGTCGTCAATGACGGACAAATCCGAATGCGCGATTTCATCCCCGAGCCGGCCGCCCAATCCGGATCTTTCTTTTTGAATGTTGTCGGCGTCCACCGACGGAGCCAAAGTGTTTTCTAAAATGTCCGCAAACGAAAACGGATGGAAAATCACCGGCATTTTTTCAGAGCCCAAAGAAATGCCGTTTAATGATTTTTTCGCCAGCTCCGCGGCGTTTTTTCCGAGGATTGAAAAATCAATGTCTTTTTTTCGGGAAACGTCATAATCATAAGCCGTCGATACGGCGCCTGACGATGTCGTCACGTCCGCAAAGCCCGATATGGCGGTTCCTTTTCTTTTTGCGAATAAGCCGTTTGAATTAGAAATCATAAAATAAGAGACCGAGCGCGAAAAACCGCCGGACGTCGGAATCATGTTTTTGACGGACGACACGCCGGAAATCATATCGGTCGCGCATCGGATACATTCATCCAAACTCATGTCAACGATTTTTTCATCAAACAAGCCGTCAACGGACGGATAAGAATCCGTTTTTTCCGGAAATGATTTGAAAAGAGGATCTTCTTCCATGATTTTCGCGGAAGTGACCGCGGTCTTAACGGTGTTTTCAAGGTCGGAGAGCAGATTCGTTCCGGCAAATCCGACCGCGCCTTTAACCGCCGCGCGAACCCCGAATCCGGCGCTTGTGCTTTGTTTGGCGGTTTCGATAATATCTTTTTTAAATTGAATCCCGGTCGATTCGTTCAGCGAAAAAACGATTTCCGTCTCCGCGGCGCCGAGTTTTTCCGAAAACGACAAGGCTTTTTCAATTTGATCTTGAATTTCAAAAATCGATATTTTATTCTCGGGAAAGACCTTTTTATTTGACATGATTAAGCCCCTCCGACGGTGGCTTTTTCAATAGAAATGTGCGGCGCGCCGTCGGTTACGGGAACCGTTTGACCGGATTTGCCGCAGTGTCCGGCATGTAATTTCAAATCTTTTCCGACCCGCTTAATTTGGTTTAAAATGTCCAGCGTTTGCCCCGACAATGAAACATCGCGAACCAAATCCGAAATTTCTCCGTTTTTGATGAGATATCCTTTCTCGGCGTTGAATTGAAAAACCCCTTCCCCCGTGTTGACCTGCCCGCCTCGAGAGCCGATTAAATAAATGCCGTCTTTGATTTCTTCAATCATTTCTTCAAAAGAAGCGTCTCCCCTATCGATATAGGTGTTGCTCATTCGAACGACAGGCATTAAATATCCCTGCGCGCGCGCGTTTCCGGAAACCGAGTCAAAAACGCCGGCGGTTTCTCTGGAATGCATATAGGAATTGAGAATGCCGTCTTGAATCAAAACGGTCTTTTCAGAAGGGATTCCCTCGGCATCGTAGGGGTAATAACCGTATTCCGGAATTGTCGGGTCATCAATCACCGTGATTTCGGGAATCGCGATTTGTTTTCCGAGTTTTCCCGCCAACACCGAATCCCCCTGAAGAACCAAATCTGCTTCCGACGCGTGCCCGACCGCTTCATGCGTAAAAACGCCGGCCAATTCAGGGTCTAATATCACGGGGAGCGCGCCGCCTTTGGGCGTTTTGGCGCCAAGCAACGCGCGCGCGGTGTCCGCAGCGTTTTTGGCCAATTCAAAAGGATTGTTCAAATCAAAAATTTCATACCCGGAAATGTTAAAACGGCTTTCTCTTCCGGCTTGATAATTGTTTCCTTTTGCGGCGACGGCGGAAACCGAAAAACCGCAGCGTGTTGTTTGATATTCTTTTTCAACCCCTTCGGAATTAATAAAACGTGTCATTAAAACGGTTTCGGAATAAGAAACGCGCGTGCTTTTAATGTCGTCCGCTTTGGCGTGTTTTTCAATTTCGCGAAGCAATTCCACTTTCTCCTCCGCGCTGATGTTTTCCGGATTGATTTTAATTTGGGGCATGCCCGCCACTTTTCTTTTCGGAACGTCTCCTAAAACAATTCTTTCTTTGGGCGTGTTCCGGTTCATCGAAATCGCAAGCTCCGACGCGTTTTTAATTCCGACTTCCAAATCTGTTTCACCATCAATAGATGTGTATCCCCAAGAGCCTTGGCACAAAGCGCGAATCCCCGCGCCTTTAGAAGTGTTTTTGGAAATCGTTTCCAATTTTCCATTGTCTAATATGATTGTCATAGACCGCCCGATAATTTGATTGGCGTCATAATATTGAATCGGATTCATTTTTTCTCTGCCGTTATTTTATTTTAAATTAGGTTATTTTAATTTAGATTTTAATTTAGTTAGATTATATAATATAATAGAATCTGACATAATATAATAGAGTACAATATAGTATAATAGAATAAAATAAAATGTACTGATTTTTAAGTAAACGATTTATGATTTTAAATATCCAGTTTCTATCGGAATCCCGCACCTGATTTTCGATATTGATTTTCGGTTTTTAATATTTGATTTAAAATATTGATTTATGATTTCCAAATGTCAAATATTAAGTTTTCAATCCGTAAAAATATATTAAAGATTGCAAACCGTTTAAATTTTTAAAATCCATTCTTCATTTCTCTTCTTTCTGTCCTTCATTTTTTAAATAGTTCATCAACAGATATGGATAAAGTATATAAATTTAAAAGAGCTTTCCATTCATCAGGTGATTTAAAATGGATGGCATTAAAGGAATTACATATGTAACGGCGGCATCTGTCGTATTGTCCGTTATTCTTTTCGCGTGGTACGCTTTTGGAACACCGCTGACCGGATTTAATTTGGCTTTAAACAGCAGCCAATTTGCCATTGTCGGCGTCGGTATTTTGATTTGTTTTGCGGCTTACGCTTTATCGAAACCGGATTTCTAAATTCGGTTTTTTGTTTTATTTTATTAATTAAGTTATTTTATGTACGTTAATTTGACACTGTTTTTTGAACGTTTATTGACCATTTATTCAAATTCGCGTTTTTAACAACAAAGTTTACAATTACGTTTACAATTTATATATATTGAACAAATCTTTTTATAATCATTTCAATCGTTTTTTGATTTATTTAAATTATATAAATCGAGAAATTGCATAAATCGATAAGTTGTATAAATCGATAAGTTGTATAAATCGAAGAAATTGCATAAATCGATAAGTTGCATAAATCGAAGAAATTGCATAAATCGATAAGTTGCATAAATCGAAGAAATTGCATAAATCGATAAGTTGCATAAATCGATAAGTTGCATAAATCGAATAATTTATTTGAATAAGAGAGATTTTATATCCTCATTAACAACGGTAAAATAATGGCGGCCTTAACTTTTAATGATCTTTTTGAATCCAATCTTTT
>JAVESN010000090.1:0-6512 GCA_034006575.1 Methanimicrococcus sp. | reverse complement strand
TTGCATAAATCGATAAGTTGCATAAATCGAATAATTTATTTGAATAAGAGAGATTTTATATCCTCATTAACAACGGTAAAATAATGGCGGCCTTAACTTTTAATGATCTTTTTGAATCCAATCTTTTGAATAATGTCATGGATTTTTCGATAACGGATATTCTAATTGCCCTGTTTTTATCCTTTGTTTTGGGTCTTTTTATATATTATATTTATAAAAAAACATACAGCGGCGTCATGTACTCCTCCGGATTCGGTGTCTCGCTCATCACCATGACGCTTGTAACGACAATGATTATTATTGCCATCAGCTCCAATTTGATTTTGTCGCTCGGCATGGTCGGCGCGCTTTCCATCGTTCGTTTCCGCTCCGCCGTAAAAGAGCCGATGGACATCGCATATTTGTTTTGGGCCATTTCCGTCGGCATTGTTCTGGGCGCCGGAATGATTCCGCTGGCCGTATTCGGCTCCGCTTTTATCGGTTTGATTCTCTTTCTTTTTTCCGCCAAAAAAACATTGGAGCGGCCGTATATTTTAATTGTGGATATGACGGATGAAAACGCGGAAAAAGAAGTCATGGACATCATCAAAACCTCCGTTCAAAAATACGTCTTGCGTTCAAAAACATTCCTGCCCGGAAATTATGAATTAACGATTGAAGTGCGTCTCAACCATGCGGAAAACGATTTCCTCAATAAAATATCCAACGTCTCCGGAGTGACAAATACGATTTTGGTCAGTTATAACGGAGAATATGTCACATGAATTCCGAAAAAGGAGCCGGATTAATCAACAGCAAATACATGAATCTTTTAGCGGTTGTTTTAATGATTGTCGCGATTCTTTTCGTTTCTTTTTTGATGTTGTATCCGAATTCCGTCAAAGCCCCGGCGGATGAAATAAATTATGAAGAAAAGATGTTTGACCGAGAAAAAATAACATCCATCGAAATCGAAATGGATGAAAAAGATTGGGACCGATTGCTTTCAAATCCGCTGGAAGAAAGATATTATCCCTGCAATTTGACGATTAACGGACAAAAATTTTATGTCGTCGGTATTCGGACCAAAGGACAATCCAGTTTATCTTCGGTAGAATACAGCAACTCGGATCGCTACAGTTTCAAATTCAAAGCGGATGAATATCTTCCCGGACAATCTTTTTTCGGATTAAAAGAATTCGTCGTCAACAATCATTATCGAGACCCGACTTATATGAAAGAGTATTTGGCGTACGACATGATGGATTACGCCGGCGTTCCGGTTCCGCTTTTTGCGTACGCCGACATTGATATTAACGGCTTGGATTGGGGACTTTATTTGGCGGTCGAAACCGTCGAAGGAGATTTTGCAAGGCGTGTTTTTGGAAACGATTACGGCCGATTATATAAACCCGAACTCATCGATGAGAAAAATATTCCGAAATTGGGCGGAACTTTGCCGCCGTTTGGAACGGATGTCAATCAAGGCGCCGCGTTAATTTATACGACCGATAATATTTGGGATTATTATCAAATCTTTGGAAATGCCGTTTTTAAGGAAACCACGCGCGCGGATTGCAAACGTCTTTTAAAATCCATTGAAAGCATAAACAAAGGAGAAAACTTAGATGAAAATGTTTACATTGACGAATCTCTGGCCTATTTCGCCGTAACGGGCGTCGTTGTCAGCATGGACGGGTATTGCGGCCCGTCTCTTCAAAACTTTTACTTGTATGAAAAGAATGGCAAGGTAATGATTTTTCCGTGGGACCAAAATTTTGCTTTTGACGGTTATAAAGACGACAGCACCCCGTCCATCGTGGATTATCCGATAGACACTCCGGTTTATTCCAATGTTTCAATGTATCACCGACCGCTTTTAAATATGCTTTTAAAAAACGAAACCTATAAAGAACAATATTATTCGATTTTAGAAAATATTTTGGACGGATATTTCAAAAGCGGAAGGTATAAAGAAACGATTCACGCGGTGGATGAGCTCATCGGCAATGAAGTTCGCGATGACCCGACCGCCTTCGTATCATATGAAACGTATTCAGCCGGCGTTGACACTTTGCTTTTGTTTGGAGAATACCGCGCGCGCAGTTTGGAAGGGCAGTTGAACGGAACAATCCCCAAAACGCATTTTGACCAGCGTGTTGACCCGTCCAATTTATCAACGGAGATATCGGTTGACGGAATGTTTATGGAGCGCACTTTTAATTATGAAATTAAACCTGAAAATCCGAGATACAACCCAGAAAGCGATTCCGTTTTATCAAACGCTTAAGTCTGATTTATCGGAAACGAAAATCAGAGGAATCAGACGAATGGATTAGAATTTTTATCAGACAATTGGATTAAAACTTTTATCAGACGAACGAATTTGATATATCAAACGACTGAATTTGATTTATCAAATCAATTTAAAAAATATGATTAACAAAAACGACAACTATATATATCTGAGACCTCATTCCAATGTAAACCAAACAATAAAATAAGGTTTACATTGATTCGTACAACCGGAGAAAATTGTTGCATGACACCTTTAAAATTCAGACACGAGCTTAAATATTATATCAATACGGCGGATTATTTGACAATCAAAAGTCGATTATCCGCTTTTGCCGAAACGGATCGTCATGTCAACGAAAACGGAACTTATAAAATTCGAAGTTTGTATTTTGAAACGCCGACGGATCGCGTTCTTCGAGAAAAGGTGGACGGTGTAAATAACCGTGAAAAATTCCGAATTCGAATGTATAATGACGACGCGTCTTATATTCGTTTAGAGAAAAAAACGAAAGTAAACGGTTTTTGCAATAAAATCGACGCGCCCGTCACGCAGGAGCAATGCGAGCAGTTGATTTCCGGTGAAACGGAATGGATGAAAAAATCGGAGCACGCGCTTTTGGTTGAGCTTTACGCGAAAATGAAGTATGAGATGCTTCGGCCAAAAACGATTGTCGACTACATTCGAGAGCCGTTCGTTTATCGGCCGGGAAATGTCAGGGTCACTTTGGATTCTCAAATCACCACCGGCGTTCATGCCAAAGATTTGTTCAACCCCAAACTTCCGACCGTTCAAACACACGATTCAAACATTATAATTTTAGAAGTTAAATATGATGAATTTCTCCCGGACATTATTTTAAATTCCGTCAGAGTTCAAAATCGTAAAAGCACGGCTTTTTCAAAATATGCGGTTTCTCGTATGTTTGGTTAATTTTTTTAATATTTTTAAATGTTTTCAAGTTTTATAACATTTTCAAGTATTATAATAAAATGTTTTCAAATTTAGTATTTTCAAAATTTATTTTTTAAAAACAAAAAATCAAGTTTCATATCCGGAGTTTTAAAAAATGACAACATTAAATTTTAACGATTTGTTCACGTCCAACGTGATTGACAATATCACCAATTTTTCATTTATAGATATGGCGATTGCCATGATTTTGGCTTTTATTATCGGCCTGTTTATTTATTACATTTATAAAAAAACATTTAGCGGCGTCATGTATTCGTCGGGATTCGGCGTTTCGCTGATTGCGATGGCTGTTGTGACGACAATGATTATTATCGCCATCAGCTCCAATATTATTTTATCGTTGGGAATGGTCGGCGCGCTTTCGATTGTTCGTTTCCGCTCCGCCGTTAAAGAGCCGATGGATATCGCGTATCTTTTTTGGGCCATTTCTGCAGGAATTGTGACCGGCGCCGGATTGATTCCGCTGGCTGTTTTCGGTTCTCTTTTCATCGGTGTGGTTTTATGGGTTTTCTCAACCCGCAAGCCGACCGACCAACCTTACATTTTGGTGGTGGACTTTGAAGGAGAAGGAGTTGAAAACGAAATTATGTCCGTTGTGAAATCCTCCGTCAAAAAGCATGTTCTTCGCTCCAAAACGCTTTCCGCATCCGGAACCGAATTGACGATTGAAGTTCGTTTGGCGGATTCCGAAAGCGCTTTTTTGAATAAGATTTCCGAGCAAACCGGCGTCAAGAACGCGGTTTTGGTCAGCTATAACGGGGAATACGTCACATGAGCGCTTCGGATAAGAACAACGGGTTTATCAACAACAAATATTATAATGCCGCCGCGCTCATTTTGGTGATTTGCGCCGTTTTTCTTGTCTGCGTTTTAATGTTTTGTCCGAATCTTCTCGGAATCTCATCGGCCGGCAAAAGCGCGGAATATGAAGCCGAAATCTTTGATCAAAGCATGATTACATCAATCCGCATTGAAATCTCGGACGAGGATTGGAAGGATATATTAGAAAATCCGACCGCCGAAGAATATCACAGATGCAACGTGACAATTAACGGCAAAACCTTTTATTCCGCCGGTATTCGAACGAAGGGAATGACCAGTTTATCGCAAGTGGCAAGCAGTGATTCGGATCGCTACAGTTTCAAATTAAAAGCGGACAAATATGTGGACGGTCAAACGTTTTTCGGCCTTGAAGAATTTGTGATTAACAATATGTACCAAGATCCGACTTACATGAAAGAATATTTGTCGTACGACATGTTGTCTTTCATCGGCGTTCCGACACCGCTTTTTAATTTCGCGGACATCACGTTAAACGGGGAACCGTGGGGACTTTATTTGGCGATTGAAGCCGTCGAAGAAGATTTCGCGGCGCGCGTTTACGGAAGCGATTTCGGCCAACTTTACAAACCCGAATCCATGGGGAGGGGCGGCGAAGGAGGCGGCAATCGTCCGGAAGGAAGCGGCAAGCCCGATGATGACTTCGGCGGCAACCGGGGCGGCGGTAATTTCGGGGAATCTTTGGGCGATAATTTCGGCGGCGATTTTGACGGCCAATTCGGAAATGGAATGTTTGACAGGATTCAAAGCGGCGATCAAATGCGGACGGAACGAACGGCGCAAGAAAATACGGCCGTTCCGACAGATGGCGCGCCGACAAATACAGAAACGGAACGTCCGGATTTTGAAAACATGAGCGGCGGTAAATTCGGCGGCATGGACGGCAACTTCAGCGGCAACTTCGGTGACAACTTCAACGGCAACTTCGGCGGCATGGGCGACGGCTTTGGAGGCGGAAGCGGCGGCGGCGCGGATTTGGTTTATACGAGTGACAACGTTTCCGATTACAATCAAATTTTTGACAATGCCGTTTTTTCAAACGCCAAGAATTCCGATTTTAAGCGTGTCATTCAAGCTTTGAAATATTTAAACTTGGGGGAAGAATTAGAAACATACGTGAATGTGGACGGAACGCTTCGCTATTTTGCGGCCAATACGATGCTTGTGAATTTGGACAGTTATGTCAGCGGTTTGAAACACAATTATTATTTGTATGAGCACAACGGGCAAATTACGATGCTTCCGTGGGATTACAATTTGGCGTTCGGCGCTTTTCAGGGCGGAGACGCTTCGTCTTCCAT
This sequence comes from Methanimicrococcus sp., assembly GCA_034006575.1. GTDB lineage: Archaea > Halobacteriota > Methanosarcinia > Methanosarcinales > Methanosarcinaceae > Methanimicrococcus. The sequence continues at coordinate 1,121 of JAVESN010000090.1, read as the reverse complement.
CAATTTCCCGATTGACACGCCTGTTTCCGGTGTCGGTTTAGAAGATCGGCCGATGATCGGCGTTTTCTTAGAAAACGAAATGTATAAAGAAATATATCATACCTTCTTACAGGAAATTGTTGACGATTATTTCAACAGCGGATATTATGATGCAAAAATCACGGAATTGGATGCGCTCATCGGTGAATCCGTTAAAAACGACAAAACCGCGTTTTACGATTATGACGAATATCAAAAGGCCGTCTCGGCACTCCGAATGTTCGGCGAATTGCGCGCAAAAAGCGTTCAAGGACAATTAAACGACACGATTCCGTCAACAAGCGAAGGACAATCCGCTGATTCATCCGCCTTGGTGGATTCATCGGCGTTGAACATGAATGATTTGGGCGGCATGAATATGGGCGATGGCGGCGGCATGGGCCATATGGGGCGCGCCGGCGAAAATGAGCGCGGCAGAGAAAATGCGGCGGTTCGAACGGAATCATTGTAAACACGAATAAAAACAACACGGTTGACAAATACAGAAATGTTTGAAACCATGGCTGTAAATGAAACAAAAAGATCTAAAAATGGAAAAAATAAAAATAATGAAAAACAAAAAACGGGAAAGATGAAATAAATTGTAAAGATTTATTTTTTTAATTTTTAAAAACCTTTTATTTTTAAAAACGTTGACAAAACTGAAAAATAGAAATCATGTCGCGGCATTTCAATAAAAAACACACCGCGCCAAACAGCAAAACCCTCTGATAAATTTTAAAAACTGAAATGAAAAAAAACGATGTTATTTTTTTGATATTTATGGTGTGAATCCGTAAATTTTCCGATTATTTTTTGCTCGCAACGTTTACAAAAAAATAGAAAATGAGCGGTCGTATTTGGGATTTTCAAACATTCCTCAAATACAGCCTGAAAAGGTTTTTCGCAGATGTCCTGTCTGTTTTCAAAAGGGATACGATGAAAAATTAAAAAAATTAAAAAATAAAAAAGAAGAATCAGAGAATGATTTCAATGTCTAATTCTTCCGCTAATTCTTTGTAACGGTTTCGAATCGTGACTTCCGTGACGCCCGCGACATCCGCCACTTCTCTTTGCGTTCGGCGCTCGCCGCACAAAATGGA
>JAVESN010000110.1:0-4354 GCA_034006575.1 Methanimicrococcus sp. | reverse complement strand
ATCAGAGAATGATTTCAATGTCTAATTCTTCCGCTAATTCTTTGTAACGGTTTCGAATCGTGACTTCCGTGACGCCCGCGACATCCGCCACTTCTCTTTGCGTTCGGCGCTCGCCGCACAAAATGGACGCGATGTAAATGGCTGCCGCCGCAACGCCGGTCGGGCCGCGGCCGCTCGTTAATTCTTTTTCGGAAGCTTGTCTGAGAATTTCAACGCTTTTGGATTGAACTTCCCCTTTTAAATTCAAGCCGGAACAAAATCTCGGAACGTAATCAATCGGAGAAGTCGGCATGAGTTTAAGCGACAATTCTCTTGAAATGAAACGGTATGTTCTTCCGATTTCTTTTCGGCTGACTCTTGAAACTTCTTCGACTTCGTCCAATGTTCTTGGAACGCCGCACTGTCGGCAGGCGGCATAAAGCGCGGCTGCGGCAACACCTTCGATACTTCTGCCGCGAATGAGATTTTTATCCACCGCTTTTCTGTAAACGACGGACGCCGTTTCACGAACGGTTCTCGGAAGACCGAGTGCGGACGCCATACGGTCCAATTCGGAAAGCGCAAACGCCAGGTTTCTTTCCGTTGCGTTGCTGACACGAATACGTCTTTGCCATTTTCGAAGACGATAAAGTTGCGCCCTGTTTTTAGAAGAAATGGATTTTCCGTAAGAATCACGGTTTCTCCAATCAATCATCGTGGATAACCCTTTGTCGTGAATCGTGTATGTCATCGGCGCGCCGACTCGAGAGCGTTTCATGCGCTGGTCGTGATCAAACGCCCGCCATTCCGGACCTTCGTCCACGAAATCCGCGTCCACCACAAGGCCGCAGTCCCCGCAAACAAGTTCGGCGCGTTCATAATCGTGAATAAGATTTTGACTGCTGCATTCCGGACAGGAATAGACTTCCGTCTCTTTGGGCGCCTCTTTTTCCTTTTTGGCGCGAATCATTTCTTTAATTTTATCTCTGTTAACCGTTTCCGAATATCGAACCCTTTCTAATTCTACCATTCTATCTTCACCTTTTAAATTTAATATGAGGAGAGTCGTTTTTTGAATTGTCGTTTTGATTTATTGAAAAATAATAAAATGTGAATAAAAATATAATATGATTTAATTATTAAATTATTTAACGTACACTTTTTCCTTGACCAGATTTTTGGCTTGCGCCGCACTGAGTTCTCGGTAGAGGCGGACCAAAAAATAAGGCTGAGTTTCCGACCCGAAAACAGTGACAACTTTTCCGACGGGTTGCACACTTTTATCAATCACTTGCATATTCATCATTTTATTCAACGGTTCTTCACTTTGCGCGTCAAATTTGACAACGAAGCATGATTTTCCGTGAAGATGCGATACTGTTCCGAGCCGTTTCATAAATCCTCAAAAATTCGTATGAGATTGAGTATATTCAATCAAATTATGCCGAAAATAAATTCGACGAGCCTTCATTTAAAATCTTTTCTTGTCTCATCACAATCAAAAAGACCTTATTTACAAGATAATATTTAATTTAATTTAATTTGTAAATCAAATTCTATCTCTATTAGTTAGATACTACTATTTAAACTTGCCGCAATCGTTATAAATAAAACACAGATTTTGAGCAAAATGTTTTTGAGGCGTAAAGAAGCGTTAAGTGATATCGAATAGAGACAAATGCAAGCCAAATACAAACCGATTCAAATCAAATATAAACCGATTCAAATCAAATATAAACCGATTCAAATCAAATACAAACCGATGTAAATCAAATGCGATAAAAACAAACACTTCAACAATAAAAAATAAAAACAGAAATCGTTTTTTAAAAAATTGAAAAGTCGCGATATTTCCGGCGGATATAAACAAAAACTGAATTAAAAATAAAAAAATAAAAAAGATAAGAAAACCGTAAAATCGGCTTTCTTTTATTTTTTTTACAAAATTTTCGTTTATATTTTATTCATTCTTGCATATCTTTCATTGCGGATTCCAACTTCTTTAAGAAGTTGTCTTTCTTTTCTCCGTCAATTAAAGCGTGCTTTAAAACTTCCGTGATATCCGAAACCGGAACGATTTCAATTATATCTTTGTAAGCGTCTTCAATCATCACGTCTTGCTCGTTGGATTTGGGAATGATGACTTTCTTAATGCCGGCCTGAGCCGCCGCTTCAATCTTATACGTGACACCGCCGACCGGAAGAACGTCTCCGCGAACGGATAAAGAGCCGGTCATCGCAATGGATTGATTGACGGGAATTTTTTCGTACGCTGAAAGAACCGCGGTCGCAATCGAAATGGAAGCGCTGTCCCCTTCAACACCCTCATACGTTCCGATGAATTGGATATGAATATCAATCGCTTCGATGTTTTTCCCGGTCACTTTTTTAATCACGGCGGAGACGTTTTTCACGGCTTCGCGAGCAATCGTTTTTAATTGGCCGGTCGCGATGATATTTCCTTGCGCTCCGGACATGGAGGGAGTGACTTCGGATAAAATCGGAAGCACAATTCCCGAATCGCCGCCGATAACGGCCAGCCCGTTGACGCGCCCGACTTCGCCGCCGTCTTTAAAGAAGGATTCGTAATCTTTCTTATTTTCAAGATAGCGGTCCGCCAATTGCTGCTCAATCGACCTGGAAATTTTCTTTGCGCGAAGAACGTGGTCCGCCGTCGTAAACGGCGCGTTTTCGGCGTGCGCCAAATCTCCCGCCACACGAACCAAACCGCCCAAGTCTCTCAATTTCAACGTGAGCTGACCCTTGCGACCGGAACGGCGTTTGGCTTCCCGAATAATTTCTTTGACCGCGTCTTCGTCAAATTGCGGAATATTGCCGTCGCGCATGACTTCCTGAGCGACGAATCGAATATAATTGTCACGGTTTTCGGGTGTGTCCGGCATAGAATCGCGCATGTAAACTTCATATCCGTACCCTTTAATTCGGGAGCGAAGCGCGGGATGCATTTTTTCAAGAGCGTCGACGTTTCCGGCAGCGACCATGATAAAGTCGCACGGAACGGGTTCCGTTTTAACAAGGGCACCCGAACTCCTTTCGGATTGTCCCGTGATGGCGTACTCCTTTTCCTGAAGCGCCGTCAATAAACTTTGTTGGGATTCAATGCTTAAAATATTGATTTCATCCATAAACAAGACGCCTTTATGGGATTTGTGAATATCTCCGGCTTCGACACGGTCGTGCGCCGGGGTTTCCAGACCGCCGGATTGAAATGGATCGTGTCTGACATCACCCAAAAGAGCGCCGGCGTGAGCCGCGGTCGCATCGACATACGGCGCTTGTAATTTATTATAATTTGTGACAAGCAATTTCGGAATCAAAGCTTCGTCCTTGCCGATAAATTGTCTTCCGACCGTCAGCAAAAGCAAACAAATAAAAATACCGATTAATAACGGTCCGACAAGGATCGAATAAATTAAAATGCCGCCCATTAAAATCATCAAAAGCATGGTTTTGGATTGCGCTTTTTTCTGCGCTTCGGCACGGTGCGCCGCAACGATTTCTCTTCCTTTGCCTGCGGGAACCCGGCGAATTCTCGGATTGTTGTTGTCTTCCGCATTCGGATAGACAAGAATGTCTTCCAATTCTTCTTTGGGGAGAAGTTCGGCCATGGCTTTTGCCAGCAAGGATTTTCCGGTTCCCGGCGTTCCGATCATCATCACGTGGCGTCTTTGGCGCGCTGCTTTTTTAACGATTTCAACCGCTTGCTCCTGACCGAGAATTTGATCGATTAAAAGCGGCGGGACATTGATCTCACCGGTGTTGTTAAAACTGTATCCCAGCTCAATGTCTTCATTATCATTCGGAATGTTTTCATAACTGGCCGGAACAGATTCCGTTTCAACATTTTCCGCCTCGTTTTTTGAGTTGTTGATCTCTTGAGAAGATTCCTCTACAACAGGTTTATTCTCGGAGAGTTCATTGAATGTTTCCATTTTTATCACACTAAAATTTAAAATTTGAAATTTTAAAAATCGATTCGTTGATTTGTAAAATCATTTTTAAAAACGAAACCTTTTAAAAAAGCCTGTAAAATAAATATTTAATTCGTTTATCTATTTTATGGTGTCGGCTTAAGTAAAAATAACATTTTAATTTTCATGTATTTCATTTTTAAAATATAAGAGTTTAATTATTCGAATTGTATTAAAACAAGATATTTGACCTATTCTAATAGGATATAATATTTAAATCAATTTTATAGGATTATAAAATAATTTAGAAAATATTTTAATAATTTTTAAAAAATGTTAATTGAATTTATGAATGAGTTTTTTGAATGAAATTTTTCAATGGTTTCGCGAATTTTACCTGATGATATTATTTGTTATGAATATTATTTGTTATGAATATTATT